>JAJPHV010000048.1 GCA_021325095.1 Chloroflexota bacterium
AGTTTCCAGTTGAGGTCGTGAGTTGGTTAGGGTTTTTGTGTTCATACCCCTATCCTACCTCACGTCCTCCTTGCTCCCTGGTGCGAGATAATCTCACCTCTCTACCCAGGATTGTATAAATTCGTGATTTGCTTAAATCATTCCTCACCTGAGTACAAATCCTGCTCAGTTTGATGCCACACGCACCGGAGGTTGCCGTCCTTGCTGAGTGAAAAGGCGACAGTGATTTCGCCTTCGGGGACATCCACTGTGCTGTCTTTGGCAATGAAGCCGAATATCTGCCCGTCCTGAGCGTAGGCGATCTTTCGCTCACCTTCGGCTTTTACTGTCAACCGCAAATTCCGATAGATCGTTTTCGCAAATTCAGCCACCTTGTCCTTTGCTTGCTTCCTGGCTTCCGGGGAAATCTGGCTCGGTTCGGATGCAACGGGCAGACCATTCGCCCGCTGCCAGTTTTGCGCTTCCCTGAACCACACGCTGCTGATGCCTATCGTCTTTTGATATTGAGGCTGGCTAATGGATGCGCCTGGATAAGCGATCACGCCAATGCTGGTCAGATCGACCTCTTGCAGCACGCCGATGTCTCGTAACGCCTGCATAGTCCTTTGCGCCATGCCCGGCGCATATCCGTTGTCGGTTTTTGCGCCACGCAGCCACAGCATACTGTCTTTTCGCTTTTCTGACAGATAGGCGGCGACGATGGCTCCTCGCAGAATTGCGCCGTGCTGCTCAGGCGGATAACGGTTCAGATATGCCTCGGCCTTGAGTCGCGCCTGGTCATAGTCGTCCGGCTCAAGATGCCCTTTCTGTTTGCTGAGGAGGCGAAGCGCGTTGTTGTAGACATAATGTAAGCCTGCCCCAACCTCGACCATTTCTTGCTCACTTTCATTCATTGCATGGTCGAAAATTGCTGCTGGCGGCATCGCTTCCTGCATCAGCTTTTCTCTCGCTTTCTCGAACTCGGCAATGTGCGTTCTTACTCGCTGTGAAATCCGATCCAGGCGATGATCGTGAGTAAGGGCAACTGGCTTATCCTTTGAGCCGATAACACGGTTCGCAATAACGGGTGAAAGGGGCTGGTCGCTCGCCAGGATTTTCTGTGACTCCGCAAAGCACCATTCATGCACAGCGGACAAATCCGCGCCCGTTTTGACACTGGCATCAATCACTTCTTCCAATTCATCAGGCAGGCGATCTGGCAACTTACCGTTCATGGCCTGATGCACCATCAGGATATTGCAATACATTCCCAACGTGCCTGCGTTGGCGATAGACTGTTTGATGGTCGGCTCCATGCTCTCAACCGTATAGTCTGCCGCCGTCACGGGGGGCTGCTCCGTGACCAGGCCCAGGTATTCTTTGCGAACGCGGTCTTTTCTGGGCGGCAGCAACCGACTGTCGCCGGGCGGATATTGAACAGCGCCTTCTGTGGTTTTCCAGTCCAGGTTGTAGGAACCGATGGTCGGCTTCAAAATCACATATTCCCCGGTCTGGTTTGGGCTGCGCCAGCAGAGGACTTTCGGCTCACCGTCATAATCCGTAAAGCCATGCAGCCACAGTGCATCGTCGTTGTCTGCACCGCCGAGAATGCCCGCCAGCCCCAACGGTTTGCCTGTCTTTGGATCAACGCCCGCATCTTGCAGCGCAACCCAATCTTCATCATTGACCCAGGCCGTCGAATAGTCCCGGTCAATGCGAATGTGTCCATGCGGCACGTCATGATCCACCCCTGCCCGCTGCCCGACACCAATCGGCATCACGTAGAACCTGCCACCAGGGACGGGCAGCCGCATGTCACTCAGCGTCGAGGCATTCAGCCGGGCGAGGTGCTGATTCATCAAGTTTTTCGCCACATCGCTAAACCACAGCGGGTGGCCGCCACTGACAAAGTATTCCCGCAGCGGCCACTGCTGAACTTCATCGAGCGAAACATGGTGTTCCAGGCGGCTCATCGCCTCGGCGACTTCCCCCGTTCTGACTGCTTCGGTGAAGACCGCGCCATCATCTTCAAGCCAGTTGGCTAATTGATCTTCCCCATAAAACTCGCCCAGGTTGATCAGGCTCTGGATGTCAAGGCGCATGTCCTCGTGGTGATGCACAAAGTTGATCCCGACGAATTTCTGCCCATTGACGAGTTTGACTTCGCCTTTGGTATCACGCGGCAGCACAAAATCTGTCGGCAGGCAGTCGGCGACGATGGCGTGGCCCTTGTCCTGACCGTTGGCAGACATCAGCGTAAATTCGACCCGTTTACAGCGGGCGATCTCACGCAAGAGTTCTTCACGCTTGGCCTCACTCACGCCGTCGGGGATCAGCACCCGCCTGAGCATCTCCCGCGAGATAAGCCCTGCGCCGTCCCACACCTTTGCGCCATCGGCGTCCAACTCATCCAGGTAAGTGATACTCACGGCGCTGTCTGGAAAGGAGGCCGACGCAAAATAAGGTCGCATCAGGCGCGACAGGCGCTTGGACACGACGAAGCCGCCTTTCTTGCTCATATCGATCTGGAGTCCCGTCGCCCTGAGAAATTCCTGTGTCGTCATCCCATCGACGAAGATATCTTTGACCTGATCGCCATTCACCCAGCGCAGCGAAGGCTTGTCCATGCCGAAGGTAGCGGGATTTGGATAGTGCGCCGGGTCTGCCGTGCTGCTAGTGACCAGGCTCCAGGCCCGACCCGTTGCTTCGAGAAAGGGGTAAATTGCGCCTCCCAACTGTGTATCCAGGGTGATCACCTGGTAATGGACTGCGAATCCGGCGCTTGTAGCGTCGGAAACATTTGAACTGCGGTCAGAAAGCTGGACAGAATTTCGGTCAAAGTGAGAGAGAACGGCCTAAACCATAGTTAGCGTCCATCTCAGCCGGAGTAGCATAGTTGAGCGCAGA
>JAJPHV010000083.1 GCA_021325095.1 Chloroflexota bacterium
AGTTTCCAGTTGAGGTCGTGAGTTGGTTAGGGTTTTTGTGTTCATACCCCTATCCTACCTCACGTCCTCCTTGCTCCCTGGTGCGAGATAATCTCACCTCTCTACCAGTTCTTCCGGCCCCTGATCTTCATTAATAGCTGGGACAAATTCACTATTCCGCTGGGCATTGTCAATCTGCGCGGATACATGGACGTGGGCAGCATTTCGGTTGTACTGGCGGGTGTGAGCTTGGCGCTGATCCCCGTCGTGATTCTGGTCTTCTTTGCCCAGCGCTACCTAGTCGAGGGGATCGTGATGACAGGATTGAAGGGATAGTCCGGTGTTCACCGAGATCGGGCCAGGCGTGTACAGCGTCGCCCATCGTTTTGTCGATGGGAAGAACGGAATCGTGTTCGGGACGCGCAGAGCGGTTGCCATTGACGTGTGCAACTATCCCGACGAGGGCGAAGCCATGGCGACATTTATCTGCGACCACGGTTTCCCGGCGGATCGCGTCATCCTGACGCACGGGCATGGCGATCACGTCCTCGGTGGACCAGTCTTTGCGGGCGGCGAAGTATTCGCCCACGTGCAGACTCCGGCTGTCATGCGGCGACTGCTTCCGAGATGGGGTGAGCACACTGGCGAAGGACAGGATACGGCCACGGGCCGAGCGCTGTGGCCGACCATCACCTTCGCTGGCGAGGCGCGTATCGACCTTGGCGGCAAGACGCTGACTATATTCTCGACACCTGGACACAGCGAAGACAGTGTCTGCGTTTACCTCGAGGAGGATCGGGTGTTATTCGCGGGCGACACAGCAGTGACCGGCATCGTCCCCGCGATTGGTGAAGGAGATGGACGGCAGCTTGAGCAGTCGCTGGCGCGACTGATGACGTTGGACATCGAAACGCTGGTTGCCGGGCATGGACCGGTGTTGCAAGGCAAGGCAATCGTGTCCGAATGGCTGGAGTGGTTGCACGGCTACCTGACGGGCGTTCGCGCCCATGTACGTCAGGTGTTCTCAGAAAATCCGCGAGCAAGCAACGAGGTAGTCGATGGTGTCGAGTTTGAGTATTTCATCGGCGAGCGATTGGCAGTCGATCAGTTCAACATGCCGCGTCGCCATCGTAACACTGTCCTGAAAATCATTATGGAAGAGCGCGAAACGGCATGATCCACCTGGCGATTATCGGCGTTGGCTGGGCCGGTCAGCGGCAAGTCGAGGCCATCCGCGAGTTGAATCGCAAGGCCATTGTGGAGTGTCTGGTCGATAAGGACGCTGCCTTTCTTGCAAACAAAGCCGCCGAGCTGGGTATCTCCAAGACTTACTGCGATCTGGAAGAGGCCCTGACCGATCCCGTAGTGGATGCTGTCTCGATCTGTACGCCGCACCAGTTGCACCGACCAATGGCAGTGCTGGCCGCAGCGAAGAAAAAGCATATTCTGGTCGAGAAGCCCATTGCGATGACAGTGGAGGACGCTACGTGCATGATCGAAGCTGCTGAGGCAAACGGCGTGAAGCTGTATGTGGCCGAGAACCTGTGTTACACACCGCTGGCGCGATTCCTGCGCACCGTCGTGCAGACCGGGCAGTATGTCGGGGAGCTGACGGCGGCAAGCTTCACGAGCGGCTTCCAGGCGCGGCAGTTCGGCTATCCGGGTCGGCGCGTCTGGCTGACCATCCCGGAACAGGGCGGGACCGGGACGTGGATGTTGCATGGCATTCACAGCATAGCTCAACTGCGCTATATCCTGGGCGAAGTCGAGCGCGTGTATCTGCGCGAACACCATGCCCGGTCATTTGAGCGACCCGACATCGAAGGGACGATGAGCGGCTTGTTGACGATGGAGTCCGGTATTCATGTCTCGGTGCTCCAGACCTGTGAAACACACCTGGCCGGGCGGCTGGCAGGCTATACGCTTTACGGCGATCAGGGCACGTTGCGCGCCTGGAAGACCGGCGCTGAGGTTCACCGCGCTGACCATGAACCGCTATCTATCACGTTCGATCCGGCTCCGCTGTCTGAATATGCCGAGGAGATTGAAGCCTTCGCCGATTACGTGGCGGGCGAATCCGTCGGCCCGACGACTGGAATCAGCGAACGCCGGAGCCTGGCGGTGGTACAGGCGGGTTATGAGTCAGCCGCCAGTGGTCAGCCAATCTATCTGAAAGCGCGATTCAATCCACTATAAAGCGCCCTGGACTGCGATAGGAGTACCCCGGATGCCGGAAAATGAAAACATGAAAGCCGTCGAACAACGCGCCATGCTGGGTGATGCGCTCGTGGCGCTCGGCAAGGACTACCCGAATCTGGTTGTCCTGTGCCCCGACGTGTCGCGCTCAACCGGGGCAATCAGGTTCCGCGAGGCATTTCCGGATCGGTTCTTCTCCACGGGCGTCTCTGAGCAGAACACCATCGGTATGGCGAGCGGTCTATCCAGAGAGGGTTGGATACCGCTGGTCACGGGCTTTGCCATGTTCGTAGTCGGCAAGCCCTGGGAGCCGCTCCGTAACAGCATCGCTTATCCCGGTAACAACGTGAAAATTATCGGGACCCATAGCGGCATTAATGTCGGTCCCGACGGTGTCACAGCACAGGCTATCGAGGACATTGCGCTGACGCGAGCCATTCCAGGGATGACCGTCCTCGTGCCAACCGACGGCAACCAGGTCCTGCCGGTGCTGCGGGCAGCAATACGCAGAGATGGCCCCGTCTATATTCGCCTCGAGCGAGCGGCGATCCTTCTCATTACACAACCGGAAGCCCCATTCGAGATCGGTCAATCCCTGACGCTTCGTGAAGGGAACGACGCAACCGTGATTGCCGTCGGCGGAATGGCGGCGCAGGCTCTTAACGCCGCAGAGTATCTGGAGCAGGATGGTATCAGCGCACGGGTGATCAGCATGGTGTCGGTCAAGCCGCTGGATGAAGCAGCGGTGATTCGCGCGGCGCGGGAGACAGGCGCTATCGTGACGGCGGAGGATCACAACTGCTATGGTGGTCTGGGCAGCGCGGTAGCCGAGGTGCTGGCCCGCAACGCACTCGGCCCATTGGAAACAGTTGCGCTGCGCGACACATTTGGGCAAAGCGGCGAAGCCTCGGAACTCTATGACTATTATCAACTGTCTGCCCGGCATATTGCCGATGCGGTGCGGCGTGCGCTGGCCCGGCGAGAAGCGCAGAGAAAGGATAGGCCATGATCAGCGTGCTCCAGGAGAAGTTAACGCAAGCTGCTCGCCACATGAGAAAGAACATCATCCGCATGACGACGGCGGCGGGTAGTGGACACCCAGCGCCATCGTTTTCGATTGTGGAGATGGTCGCGGCGCTGTTCCTGGCAGAGATGCGCCTTGATTCCAACAATGTGGGCTGGATCGACCGCGACCTATTCGTGCTGTCCAAAGGCCATGCGGCTCCCGCGCTCTATGCGGCGCTGCATGAGATCGGCCTGATCTCCGAAGACACTATGATGTCGCTGCGACGGCTTGGCAGCCCGTTGCAGGGCCATCCCGACATGCGCATGGCTGGCGTGGACGCAACGTCCGGCTCGTTGGGGATCGGGCTGTCGCAGGGCGTCGGGCGGGCGCTTGGCCGAAAAATGCGACAAAGTCCGGGGCGGGTCTATGCAATTATCGGCGACGGCGAATGCCAGGAGGGCCAGATCTGGGAGGCGGCGCTGGCTGCCGTGCAGTTCAAGCTCGGCAACCTGGCCGTGTTCGTAGACCACAACCATTATCAGGTCGATGGGCCGCTCAACCAGGTGATCAATGTCGAGCCGCTAGCTGACAAGTGGCGAGCCTTCGGCTGGCGCGTGGAGGAAATCAACGGGCATGACTTCTCGGAGATCCTCGGCTTCCTGGAACGCGCACGGACCCTGGAAGATCGGCCATCGATGGCCGTCGCCCATACCGTCAAAGGGTACGGCGTCTCGTTTCTGGCAGGGGGCAATAACTTCCACGCCAAGGTATTGAACGCGGAAGAGGCACAGCAGGCGCTTGCGGAGTTGGATAGGTGAGTGTCGAAACGATGTCACCGACTGGTCGGAACCTCAAGCATATCGTCCGTGCGCTGATCGGCTCTCAAGAGTTTGCGGTACTGATCGGTTTGGTCGCCATCTGCGCATTTTTCGCGCTGGCGACGCCCACTTTTTTGACCTGGTTCAATGTATTCCAGAACCTGCGCCAGATCGCTATGCTAGGCATCATCGCAACCGGCATGACCTTTGTCATTGCGATGGGCGAGATCGATATTTCGGTTGGTTCGACCTACAACCTCGCCGCCAACATCATGGCGATCCTCATCGCCAAGGCGACCTTTGATCCGGCTGCCGCGGCGTTCGTAGCGTTGCTGGTCGGGCTGCTCGCCGGGGTCGCTAATGGCTTGCTGGCTGTCGTGCTGCGGCTTCCAACACTCATCGTGACGCTTGGCACCCTGAGCCTGTATCGTGGTCTCACCATCCTGATCAGCGGTGGTTTGTCGATTGGAAACCTGCCGGAGAGCAGCTTTTACGAGCTTGGTTCGGGAGGAATCGGCCTTATTCCTTACATTGCGCTGGTGGCTCTGGCGATTAGCGTGGCGGCAGGATGGGCACTGCGTAACACAATCTTTGCGCGACAGGTGTTGGCGATTGGCAGCAATGTTCGCGCTGCGCAGCGTACCGGCATCCGCATCGGCCTCCGTAAAATCCAGGTTATGGCGATCAGTGGCCTGCTGTGCGGCATCGCGGCGGTGCTCGGCATGTCGTATTTGCGTTCAGCTTCGCCGCAGTCGGGCGTTGGCTTCGAACTGCTGGCGATTGCGGCGGTGGTCGTAGGCGGAACCCCCATGCAAGGCGGAACTGGGACGGTCTGGGGCACACTAATCGGGATCGCGCTGATCGTGATCATCCAGGATGGCCTGATCCTGCTCGGCCTTCCGGCCACGTGGCAGATCACGGCTACCGGAGCCATGATCCTGCTCGCCGTCGCTATCCAGCAGATTGTCCGTAAGCGGATGTTGAGCCGGTAGGGATAAGGCGATGAACGAGGTTCCGATCTTACAGCTCACTGCGATTTCCAAGTCGTTTGGCGGCGTCCAGGCGCTTCGGGGGGTCAGTTTCAGCATTTGTGAGGGTGAGATTCACGCCATTGTCGGGGAAAACGGCGCGGGTAAATCCACTTTGATGAACATTCTTGCAGGCGTCTATCCATATGACAACGGCCAAATCTTGTTGAAGGGCCAACCCTATGCCCCAGGCACGCCCGGTGAGGCACGTGCCGCCGGCCTCAGCATCGTCTTTCAGGAACTTGCACTTTTCCCGGCGCTGCCTGTGGATGTGAATCTGTTCGTGGGCAAAGAGCGTATGCGGGGCTTCCAGCTTGATCACCGGGCTATCCGCGATGCAGCCCGTGACATCATTGCCCAGATGGCTGTTACCTTACAGCCATCCGACGAAGTCGGGAACCTGACTATTGGCGAACAGCAGTGGGTGGAGATCGCCCGTGCGCTGACCGATCAGGCGCGCATCCTGATCCTCGACGAGCCGAACTCAGCGCTCAATCAGCACGAGACCAGGGTTCTATTCGGCCTGATCGAGCGCCTCAAAAAGCAGGGAATCACGGTCCTCTACATTTCACATCGGCTCGAAGAGGTCTTCCAGATCGCGGATCGGATCACGGTGATCCGTGACGGCGAGTACGTGGGCACCTGGCAGAAGGGCGAGACGACGATCTCCGAAATTGTGGCGGCGATGGTCGGGCGTCGTACTGACCTGCTGTTCGAGCGCCGTTCAGGATCACAGGCAAGCGTCGTCCTCGAAGTCGAGAACATGATTCTGCCAGGCCGTCTACAGTCGGTGTCGTTCTGCGTACATGCGGGTGAGGTCGTCGGGCTGGCCGGGCTGGTCGGTTCTGGTGTGAACGATATGCTGGGCGCCTTGTTCGGAGTCGAACCTGCTGGTGACGGTTCGATCAAGCTCGACGGCAAGGCGAGCCACATCCGGACACCGTATCAGGCGATGCAGCACGCCATTGCGATGGTTCCGGCGGACCGGCGCGGGCTGGGCTTGATGCCCAACTGGTCGGTGCTGGATAACATCACGTTTGCCGTCCTCGGCTGGCTCTCTCGACGAGGCGTGATCGACCACCACCGCGCCAGACAGATCGGGCGGAAGTACATTGGCGATCTGCATATCGTCACTGACAACCTGGATAAAGGCGTGCTCCGGTTGAGCGGCGGCAACCAGCAAAAAGTGCTCCTGGCGCGCTGGCTGGCGACGAACCCTCGCCTGCTCATCCTGGAGGACCCAACGCGAGGCATCGACGTTGGCGCGAAGCGTGAAATCTACGGCCTGATCGACCAGGTTGCTGCCGATGGCGTTGCGGTGCTTTTCACCTCCTCAGAGGTCGAGGAAAGCCTGGCCTTGTGTGACCGGATTCTCGTGTTTCGAAGTGGGAACATTGTCGCCGAACTGCCCCGGCACGCCTTTGACAAGGGGCTACTTACCGAACTCATGGCGGGCGACCTTAGCGCCGGTCAGCGCACACTCTCTGTGCGACTCGCGGAGAACGGCGTGGCTGATCCCGCAACGACCACATCGGGCGAACCGGCGGCTGGCGGCGATAAAGCGCGGCAGACCGTCCGCAGGCTGCGCGGCACGCCGATGATAGGAAGGCTCGTTGCTGTCCGCGAGATCGGGGTACTGCTGGCAATCACACTGGTTTTTGTGCTGTTCTCGCTGCTGTCGCCGTTTTTCTTCACGCCGTCCAATCTCCTCCTTGTCACGCAGCAGATGGCGATTCTGGGCGTGATCACGGTGGGCATGACGTTCGTGCTGGCAGCGGGTGAAGTCGATCTGTCTGTGGGCTGGATGTTCAACATGGTCATGACTGTGATGGCGCTCCTCATGAAAAACCAGGGTCTCGACGCCTGGCTGACCATTCCATTCGGTCTGCTGGCGGGCGTACTCCTCGGCACATTTAATGGGTTGCTGGCCGTGTGGCTCGAACTGCCCACCATCATCGTTACCCTCGGCACGTTGACGCTTTATCGGGGCATGGCGTTGAGCTTGAACGGTGGTCGCACGGTGCGCGATCTGCCGCCGAGCAGCTTTTTCCAGATCGGCGCGGGTTCATTGGGGCCGGTTTCCCACATGACGATCGTTATGCTCATCACGTTCATGGCCGGCGTGTGGTTGCTCCGCAACACGCGGTTTGCTCGCCACCTGCTGGCAATGGGCGGAAATTCACAGGCTGCCGTGCGTCTCGGCATCCGTACCAAATTCCTGAGAGTCAGCGTGATGGCGCTGAGTGGGTTGCTGTGCGGTGTCGCCGGGGTACTGGGATTGGCATACCTGGGCGCTGCCGACGCCCAGAGCGGCACTGGATATGAGCTTTCCGCCATTGCCGCGTCCATCATCGGCGGCGCGCAGCTTGGCGGCGGTTCAGCGACCATCTGGGGATCGCTGATTGGAATCGCCATGATCATCGGCATTCAGAATGGGTTGTCATTGATCGGCCTTCGCCCCGCCTGGCAAATCGCCTCTACGGGTGCGCTCATCATTATCGCCGTCACTGTCGATTACCTGACCCGCGCTTATCGCCGCCGGACCGCTATATTCAAGCAAGGATAAGAAAGGAGATAAGCCAGCTCAAACTACCGGTCCTGATGGCAAGTTAAATGTTGACATTTAAGAAAGGAAGCCTGCTGTGAAAGCCAAATCTATCTTCAGATTAGTCCTCTTAGTGGGAATAGCGTTCGCTTTGGTCGGAACCATCCCGGTGACCGCGCAGGGCAATAAGAAAGTTCGCGTCGGTTATGTCGTCCACGTCACCGGCATCGAATTCACGGCGATTGTGGAGCAGGGCGCGCGTGACGCTGCCAAAGATTACGATGTTGATCTGGTATTTACCGGCCCACCCAATATCGACAATCCGGCCCAGATCGCGTTGTTCGACAACCTTCTCCAGACGAAACCCGATGGAATCGTGTTCATCGCTGGTGATCCTTCAGTGTGGGACGAACCGGTGCACCGCGCTGTGCAACAGGGCGTGATCGTCCTGAATGCTGACGCCGATGCGCCGAAGACCGAACGTCTGGCCTTCTTTGGCGTGGATGCCGAAGGACTCGGCAACCTGCTCGGAAAGCAAGTGCGCAGCCTGATCGGCGACAAGGGCAAGATCGTACTCGGCGAATGCGTGATCGGCCCCGAACCGCATATCCTGCGCGAGAAGGGCTTCCGCGCCGCTTTTGAAGGAGCCAGCGTCAGCTACGTCGGGCCTATCGAGACGGTATGCGACGCGACCCAAAACTACACAAACTGGCAGGCCGCCTACACCGCCAACCAGGATGCCGTCGCATTCGTTGGGTTGACGGCAGTCGAGACGCCCAGCCTGGGCCGACTCAAGGAAGAAACCAAAGGTAAGTTTGTCGTCGGCTCGTTCGATCCGGGGGCCGAGGGGCTGAAGCAAATGATAAAGGGCAACGTCGACGTGACTGTCGGCCAGAACCCCTATCTGGCAGGTTATCTACCCGTACAGGCCATTGTGCGGTCCATGCGCGAGGGGATCAAGATCAAGCCTGGCAAGAACCTGTATCCGGGCGAGTCGATTCTGCCCAAGGACGCCGAGGGCCTGGTAAAACGCGAGGCCGGTGGGCAAGACCGCACTGATTGGTATAAGAAGTTCATCGCCGATAACAAGCTCAAGGACTTCGGGCTGGAGGTACCAGGAGCCACAATGGAGGCCACGTCCGCCGCGACTGCGGCCAAGTAAGACCAGTTTCGCTCCTGGACAAGCACAGCACTGGTGAAATAGTGGGCACGGCAGGCCGTGCCCCTGCAAAGTTCAGCCCGCATTTGCAATGGTTGTAGTGCGCCCGGCATTGCGCGCGGCGTGGAAAGGTAATGGCATGGGGACGATTAACATTCAGGGGACGCGGGTCATCGATCTGTCCCAACCTGTTGAGCCGGGTATCCCGGTCCCGATCGGGTTTCCTGGCCCTCAATTCCAGACCTATCTCGCGCAGTCCAAAGGCGACATTGCCAACGTCGAAATTATGCAGATGAGCATTCACACTGCCACACACTGCGACGCTCCCTTTCATTTCTTCTCCGCGCTGCAACGGGTAGATGAACTTTTGCCGGATTGCCTGATCGGGCCGGCTATTGTCGTTGATCTGAGAGGGAAGCAAGGTAGCGTGGGCATCGAAGAATCCGACATCGCGCGGTGGGAAGTGGACACCGGTGAAACGATTCAGAAAGACGACATCGTGCTGTTACATACCGGACATTCGCAGCACTGGACAACCGGTGAGGCTGCTTCCGGCTACTGGAAAAACGGTTGGCCGTATCTGGCGCGCAGTGCGGTAAACTATCTGGCTTCAAAGCCGATACGCGCGCTCGGAGTCGAGAGCTTCGATCCGGATTGGGTCAACCCGACTGATCTGGCCTCGGCAGAGTTCCCAGCGCATCGCACCTTCTTACCCAAGGGCATTCTCATCATCGAGAATCTGACGAATCTGGATCAAATTCCCAGTCGCCGGTGTCAGGTGATCGCGCTGCCGTTGAAGCTTAAAGGGTGTTCTGGATCGCCGATTCGCGTGATTGCGGTGGTATGAGCGGCAAGTCTATGAAATATGTGATCGGCCTGGACGTAGGCAGCAGCGATTGTAAGGCCATCCTCATCGATCAGCATGGAACTGTTCTCGGCAGTGCTGCACAGGCTTACGCCACTCGCTATCCACGTCCCGGCTGGGCGGAACAGGCCCCCGAGGACTGGTATCACGCGGCGTGCCGGGCGGTCAGGGGCTGCATGGCAACGGCCAGTATCGATCCAGCCCTGATCGCCGGGATCTCGATTGCCGGGCCAGCCCATAACGTGGCGCTGATGGACGAGTCAGGGCGCATCCTGTACCCGGTGATTCACTGGTCGGATCTGCGTAGCACGCCGCAGGCCGAACGCCTGGAAACGGCTTGTGGGCAGCGAATATTCGAAATCTCGTTCAGCCGGGTTAATCCCTCGTGGACGTTGACTCAGCTATGCTGGCTCCGGGAGAATGAACCGGCGGTTTGGTCCAGGCTGCGAAAGATTCTGGTGACCAAAGACTACGTGCGCTATCGACTGACGGGCGTGTATCAGACTGATGTCTATGACGCCATCGGCACGCAACTCTACGACGTGATAGCGGACCGTTGGTCCGAAGAATTATGTACGCTGGTCGGCTTTTCTCCGGATTGGCTTCCGGTGGTTGCATCACCACAGGCGCTGAGTGGCGTATTACGCCCCGAACCCGCACAGAACCTGGGGCTGCAGCCTGGCACGCCGGTGGCTGTGGGCAGCGGCGATTCGGTTGTCGAGGCGTTCGGGATCGGCGTAATTCAGCCCGGCCAGTGTATCGTCAAGCTGGGTACCGCCGCCAATGTGAATATCGTCACCGCCCGACCCTACCCTTCGCGGCAGGCCATCACCTACCGGCATGTCGTGGACGGGAATTGGTTCACGATTACAGCCACCAATTCGGGTGCGTCGACCATGCGCTGGTTTCGTGATACATTTTGCCGCCGCGAGCTCGAAATTGCCCAGAATCAGGGAATTAGCGTCTTCGCGCTGATCGATCAGCTTGCCGCCGACGCACCGCCTGGCGCACAGGGTCTCATCTGCCACCCGTACCTCATGGGCGAGCGTTCACCACACTGGGATCCGAACCTGAGAGGCGACTTCGTCGGCGTGAGCGCGCAGCACCGGCTCAACCATTTTGCGCGGGCTGTCCTGGAAGGTGTCGCCTTCTCGATCCGTGAATGCCTGGAAATCGTCCAGGCACTTGGCGAACCGATCACGGAGTTGCACCTGGTGGGCGGCGGCGCGCGCAGCACATTGTGGCGGCAAGTGCTGTGCGATGTGCTGGGTAAGCCGCTTCGCAAACCCGGCGTGGAAGATGCGGCGTTTGGCGCTGCGATGCTAGCCGGGGTTGCAGTCGGGCTTTTCGCCGATCCCGTGTCTGCCGTTAGGGC
Organism: Chloroflexota bacterium; assembly: GCA_021325095.1. Lineage (GTDB taxonomy): Bacteria > Chloroflexota > Anaerolineae > Aggregatilineales > UBA2796 > JAJPHV01. The sequence continues at coordinate 10,972 of JAJPHV010000083.1, forward strand.
TTGTTCTCGGACCGAGCAGGTCTTGCAGCCCGATCTTCGGCTACACGAGCGCTACGACGAATACTTTGACGTGTATCGCGCTATAACAGGCGATCTGGCCCGCCACAGCCACCGGCTGGCCCAACTTGCACAAATGGTGTAGGAGATGTAGCAGGAGTAGGACAACAACCTTGAAGAAGGCAATTCATGCGCATTCGTAAACCAGACATACCGCCCGCCAAAGATCTGGCCTCTTACAGTGCGGATCTGCTCACCGAGGTGTACCGGCGAATGGTTTTGATCCGCCGTTTTGAGCAAAAGGTCAACGATCTGTTTCTCCAAGGCATCATGCCTGGAACCATTCACCTGTCGCTGGGCCAGGAGGCGACCACAGTCGGCGCGTGCCTGGCGCTGAACCAGGATGATGTCATCACGCTGACCCATCGGGGGCACGGTCAGGCGCTTGCCAAGGGCGTTACCGCCAGGGCGCTGATGGCCGAGCTTTTTGGGAAGGCAACCGGATGTTGCAAGGGGAAGGGGGGGTCGCTGCACGTCGGGGATCTGTCAGTCGGCGCGCTGCCTGCCATTGCGATAGTCGGGGCTTCGTCCCCGATTGCTGCCGGGATGGCCTTTGCCTTCAAGCGGAATAAGTCCGGGCGGATCGTACTCAATTTCTTCGGCGAAGGGACCGCCAACAAGGGCGACTGGCACGAAGCTCTGAACCTCGCGGCAATCTGGAAACTGCCCGTGCTGTTTCTGTGCGAGAACAATCTCTACGGCGTTTCGACTCACATCAGCGAGGTCATGGCGGTTGAGTATGTCGCAGACCGCGCCAGTGCCTACGGAATGCCGGGAATCAGCATTTACGGCAATGATCCGATGATCGTATACGATACAGTGTTTGAGATGGCGACCCGCGCCCGGCAAGAAGGCCCGGCCCTCATTGAGTGCCTGACCTATCGACGGGGCGGGCACAAGCGAGACGATCCCGCGGCCTATCGGCCCAAAGAAGAGGTCGAAGCCTGGCTGCAAGCCGATCCGATTCCGGCCTTCCGCGAACGCCTTGCCAGAGACAACCGCTTTACCGAGGCTGACCTTGCGACCATCGAATCCGGTGTGGATGCCGTGCTTGACGACGCTGTGGATTTTGCGTTGTCCAGCCCTGAACCACCCCTAGACTCCGCCTTAGAGGATGTATATGCCTGATCCCGAACCGGCAGTCACGCCTGTTGAAAAGCCCATCGCAGCGCGAGACCTGACAATTGTCCAGGCTCTGCGCGAAGCCATTCGGGAGGAAATGCACCGCGATGAGCAAGTCTTTGTCCTCGGTGAGGACATTCGTATTGGCGGGTCCTTCCTGTTCACACTCGGCCTGGTCGATGAATTCGGGCCGGAGCGGATCATCAATACCCCGATCTCTGAGGCCGGATTCATCGGTCTGGCTATCGGGGCGGCGATCCAGGGTATGCGCCCTGTTATCGACTTCCAGTACGGCGATTTCCTGTTCACTGCTTTTGACCAGATCGTGCAGCAGTGTACCAAACTCCGCTATATGTCCGGCGGACAGGTCAAAATCCCGCTCGTGTTCCAGATGCCGACAGGCGCGTCAGGACGTGGGGCGCAACACGCGAATGCGATGGAAAGTTTCTTCTTCCACGTCCCTGGCCTCAAGATTGTCACCCCGGCCACGCCTTATGATGCCAAGGGACTGTTCAAATCGGCCATACGTGACGACAACGTGGTGCTGTTCTGTGTGCACAAGCACCTGTATGGCAGCAAAGGTCGGCAGCTTGTGCGGAGCAGCCTCAGTACAGGCTACGTTCCGGCAGAAGAGTATCTGATCCCGCTCGGCTCTGCCGATGTCAAGCGCCCCGGGCAGGATGTGACCGTCGTGGCGAATTCGCTGATGCTGCATCGCGCGATGAACGTCGCCGAAAACCTGGCATCTGAGGGCATCAGCGTCGAAGTCATCGATCCGCGCAGCCTGGTTCCGCTCGATATGGAAACCATTTTAGGGTCGGTCAAGAAAACCGGACGGCTGGTCATTGTGGAAGAGTCCAATGAGCGTGGCGGATGGGGCGCACAGGTCGCTGCCGACGTAGCGGGACACGCCATAGGTTATCTGGATGCTCCCATTCGGCGCGTGGCGACGCCCGATGTGCCGATCCCATTTGCGCCGGTCCTGGAGGCGGCTGTTGTTCCCGACGAAGGGCGCATCCGGCGGGCGATCCTTGAGTCACTGAGGGGGATGCTGTGACGGTTGACGTTGTCGTGCCCCAGATTGGCGAAGCAATTGCCTCACTGCAACTGGTTGCTTGGCGCAAGAACATTGGTGATCGGGTCGGGCGGGGCGAGCCTCTCTTTGATGTCGATTCCGATAAAGCCATCGTGGAAGTTGAGGCGTTTGTCGACGGGGTACTGGTAGAGGTTCTAGCGCCCGCTGGCAGCAATGTCCTGCCCCAACAGGTCGTTGGCAGAATACAGACGGTCGAGGAACAGACGGCCTCGATAGAACCAAGAATATCGCCAGTCGCGCGGCGTATTGCCACTGATTTGCAGATCGAACTGGACGCGGTGCGGAACCACGTGAAGGGCAGTGGCCCCGGTGGCCGAATCGTCGCCGAGGATGTGCGCCGTTATGCCGAACAGCATAAAGCGCAGCCGCCTGAAGCCTCTCCCGCCGATGGGCGTGGTAGCCGTGTAAATGCTTCGCCGAAGGCAAAAAGGCTCGCCCAAGAACTGGACGTCGATCTAGGGAGTATGGTAGGCAGCGGCGTCGGCGGCATGATCATTGCCCGGGATGTAGAGACAGCGGCTGCGCAGCCGCCTGGAACGCCGGAAACTCCTGAACCGGTTCCGCTCACGAAGATACGCGAAACGATGGCAGCCCGCACTCAGGCCAGCAAGCAGCACGTTCCCCACTTTTACCTGATGGTCGATGTCAACATGGCGCAGGTGGATCGGCTGCGACGCTACTGCACCGAGAAGCTCGGCTGGGAGCGAGCGCCGACTTACACAGACATCATCATCCGAGGCTGCGCACTCGCTATCGTCGATATGCCGGTTGTCAATCGCAGCTGCGGGCACGGAGGCCTGATCCAGCGTCAGACCATCGGAATCGGGGTTGCTGTCAATACGGAGTCCGGGCTGGTCGTTCCGGTTATCCCAAACGCCGATCGACTGGCCTTAGCTGAGGTATCCGCAGCTCTAAAAGGCGCAACAGAACGCGCGCGCCTCGGGCGGCTCAGACCGGATGATCTGGGTGAGAAAAGTATGGTAGTCTCCAACCTGGGCATGTACGGCATCGATACGTTTGTTGCCATTATCGATATGCCCGATCCGATGATCCTGGCTGTCGGGCGTACCGCAGATCGCGTGGTCCCGCTGCATGGACAGATCGCAATCCAACCGGTTTGTACGCTGACTCTGTCCGTCGATCATCGTGTATTGGACGGTGTACAGGGCGCACAGTTCCTGGGGAAAGTCAAAGATTATCTTGAGGAACCGTTCGAGTTACTCGGCACAAGATAGGCGGATCGTGTACATGAAAACGCTCACGCTGCAAACGGGCCAGAAAGCGGAGGTTGTTAACGTTACGCAACAGCTTGCCGAGATGGTAGCTGGCGTACAGGACGGGCTGGCTTTTTTCAGTACACCGCATACCACTGCTGCCCTGTTTGTCTGCGAAGACGACGACGAGCTTCGAGCTGATTTGATCCATGTCGCGCAGGACTTATTTGCTAACCTGCGCCCGTTCAAACATGTCCGGAACAACAATCCCAACGCAGAAGCCCATCTCATGAGCGCCATGCTCGGCACGAGTCTGGTAATTGCTGTTGAGAACGGCAAGCTCCAACTCGGAAGTTATCAAAACATCCTGTTTCTGGAACTCGACGGGCCGAAGCTTCGTGAGATACGCTGCCGGGTGGTTCATATCGGGCCGTTCAGTTGACTCAACCCACAATCGGCGTACCCAGTGCCTCGCTGACTCCTGCCATTGCTTGAATATTCAGCGCGTCTGCCAGCTTTCGGGTGTCCTCGTACAGGTACATGCGGGTAATCTGTCCCCATGTGTTTATGCCCCAATCCACTGAACCGCCTCGCCAACGTGCTGAGTCATGGCCTGGCCTGCCTCATGCTTGTCGCCTCGCTCAATGGCTGTGGCAATCATTTCGTGGAGTACCTGGACCCGTTCGAGTTGTTCTTTCGTATCGCGGCGGCGTAACCCTGCCATAATGGCATCCTTGAGAGAGTCGCGGATTGAGCTGATCAGATGGTAGAGAACAGGATTGTGTGTGGCCGAGGCAATTAAGAGGTGGAACTCAACGTCCAGGTCGGCGTAAGCGTCCAGGTTGTCGAGGTGCTTCCGCATCGCCTTGACCGTGTCGAGGATGCGCCCCAGTTCTTCAGGAGTACGGCGCTGCGCCGCCAGCATGGCGCTCTGGACTTCAATCGAGGCGCGGACTTCCATTAACTGGATCAGTGTCGCGTGATCGAACTGGATTGCTCGCCGAAAGAACAAGCGGAGGAGCTTATCGTCCACAGGTCTGACGATGGCCCCTTTACCGCTGACGATCTCGATCACGCCCTGGGCTGCCAGGGCTTTTAGTGCTTCTCGAACCACCGGGCGACTGACACCAAAATCCTCCGACAATTTAGTCTCCGAAGGCAGTAGCTCACCGGGCTGCAAGTCCTGGCTCTCGATGAATTGCACTAACCGCTGAGCGATCTGTTCGGCAAGTGTTTCGCGGGAGAGGTTCGTCAGCACGGCATCGTTTCCTTTTAGCGGATCAAAGTCTGAGTTACCGGTTAGTCTAGCGAGATGCAGTTAGGTTGTCAACCTGTCAGACTACTTGACAGCCAAACCTGTTTTCTTTATAATGCCCTTAAAAAAGCCCCTCATCCTTGAGCGGCGTAGCTAACGCTGGGGTGGAGCGATGACGCATTGGACTTCCGACCAAGAACTTTTCGACCTGGCGCGGCGCCAACTTTTTGCAGCCGTGGTGGGTGATGTCATGGATAAGCTGGGCTTCCGAAGACAGTTTTTGCCGCCTCAGGTCAAACCCCTGCGCCATGATATGGTGGTTGTCGGGCGCGCAATGCCGGTGCTGGAAGCGGACGTTTACGGCGAGAGCCTGGATGGCGCCAATCAACTGCTGTCCCAACCGTTCGGTCTGATGTTCAAGGCATTGGACGATCTCCGGCCTGGCGAGGTGTATATCTGCACCGGGGCGTCACCTACCTATGCCTTGTGGGGCGAACTGATGAGCACGCGGGCGATACAGCTAGGAGCTGCCGGCGCTGTCTTAAATGGCTTCTCCCGCGATACCAAAGGCATCCTCGCCCTAAACTTCCCCACGTTCTCTTATGGCGGATACGCGCAGGATCAGGGGCCGCGTGGCAAGGTAATCGATTTCCGCATTCCTATCGAAATCGGGGGCGTCCGCATTACGCCCGGGGACATCGTCTTCGGTGATCTGGATGGTGTATGTATTGTTCCCCGCGCTGGAACGGAGGAGGTGTTTAACCACGCGCTTGAGAAGGTCAGCGCCGAGAGCCAGCTCCGAAAGAGCCTGCTCGAGGGCGTGAGCGCTAGCGAAGCGTTCGCCCAATACGGGATCATGTAGTTCATGCCACACATCACCAGGATCGCCACTGCTGTCGTTCAGGCGAATTTCCAGTGGACTTATGTCCGAATCTACAGCAATGCAGCGGGCGGCCTGTATGGAACCGGCGAATGTTTTTTTGCGCCCGGTTTGTGCCAGATCATTGAGGCACTGTCCGAAATACTGATTGGTGAGGACTTCAACCATATTGAAAAGCTCGTCGAGAAAATGCGCTGGGCAGCGTCAGGCGCCGGATCGCAAGCCGGGATCGTCTGGAATGCCATCAGCGGGATCGAGGCCGCGCTCTGGGACCTGAAAGGGAAGTATCTCGGCGTTCCGGTATGGCAACTGCTCGGCGGCAAATTCCGCGAGGAGGTCCGGCTGTATCTCGATTGTCATGCCGCTGGGGCACTAGAATGCCTGTCGCCGCTGCTCCAGCCGACTCCACCGATGTGGGACGCAGAACGGCTAACCACGAACCTTTCCCGCGAGGACATTATCCGTGCCTCGGCTGACCGGGCCAAACACATGTCCGACTTCGGCTACACCGCGCTCAAGTTCGATCTTGATTTGCCCGGCAGCACATTTGATTCACCCTCCGGCTATGCTTTGCGCGCCAAAGACATTGATTGGATGGTTAGTCTGACCTGCGCACTCCGCGAAGCGGTTGGACCGGAGGTCGATCTGGCGATGGATGCTCACTGGCGCTACCGGGCCAACGATATGCTGCACGTCGCCAAGGCCCTTGAGCCTTATCGTCTGCTTTGGCTCGAGGACCCCGTGCCGCCTCACGACGAGCAGGGCCTCCGGTACCTGCGGCACCAGACGGCGACACCGGTGGCAACCGGCGAAAATCTACAGTTACGGCAGGGTTTCTGGAACCTGATTGTCAACGATTTATGCGATGTGATCACACCTGATCTGCAAAAGGCGGGTGGTCTGGCCGAAGGCAAAAAGATTGCGGATATGTGTGCTGCGGTGAATAAACCTTTCGCACCGCACATGATCGGCAGCCCAGTCGCGCTTATGGCAAGCGCCCATGTCGGCGTGACTATTCCCAACCTGCTGGTCTGCGAATTTCATGCCCACGACGTACCCTTCTTTCACGATCTGGTAGAGGGCGGCACGGAGGCGTGGTTCCGTCCGGGCTGGGTCAAACCGCTCGATGGACCTGGATTCGGAATTGAACTCAACGAACGAGTGGGGGAGCGCTACCAGTTGGCTGGTTCAACTTGGTTCGACGAGCGAAGGGGGTGATGAAGCAAAGCGCAACGATACATCGATTTCGGGTTACTGGAAGCGTTTAGGTATTACAAGGAAGGGGAAAATGCGCACGATCAGATGGATACTGCTTATTGCCTTTGTAGCGCTGGCCGTCTCGCCTGGCGTCGCCACCAAAGCTCAGGATCCGGTCAAAGCCTATTACACGCCTGGGCGCTTCGACGGGCAGGAACTAAATGTTGTAATCAACTCCAGTTTCCTTGAGACCTCTGTCGGCGGCGAAAGCGCGGTCGAGGCGCAGCGCAAGCAGTTTGAGACGCTGACCGGGGCCAAGGTTCACTATGTCCCATTACCCGAGAACGAAATGTACGATAAGGTCCGCCTGGAACTTATCAACAATTCGGGAGTATACGACATGATGCATACTGGTGCCGGGGGAGCCAAAGACTTCGGTCTGAGCGGGTTTTTGATCCCGCTGCCTAAGCCGCCAGACCTGGATGACTTCTATCCGGGCGATGTCGCTCAGTATAGCATCGGCGGCGAGCTTTACGGCCTGCCGATGATTGCCGACACCAACCTGCTGTACTGGCGCACGGACCTATTCAAAGAAGCTGGACTCGACCCGCAGAAACCTCCGGAGACCTATGACCAGCTACGTGAATACGCACTGAAGCTGACCACAGACTCGAACGGCAAACACCCGGGCGACGCAGATTTTGATGCCAACAAGATCCAGATCTACGGCCTGGCTTTCAAGGGCGTCGCCGGGCTGGCCAGCACCTGGGAATGGTACAACTATCTCTATGCTTTTGGCGGGGAGCTTATGGATGCCGACTACAACCCCACCATCAACTCGCCCGAAGCGGTCGCCTCATTGACGTGGGTCGTCGATAACTTCCGCAAGTACAAACTTTACCCACCCGATACTCCGACCTACGACTACACCGAATTCCACACCCTGTTTGTCCAGGGCAAGGTGGCGATGGCAATCAACTGGCCGTATATGTGGGGACTGGCCCAGGACGAAAAGCAGTCCAAAATCGTGGGCAAGGTTATGGTCGGACGGAAGCCGGGACAGAAGACCCACGGGGGCAATATCGGCGGCTGGTCGTGGAACGTCTTTAAGATGAGCAAGAAACAGGCCCTGGCTATCGCCTTTGCCAAATGGATGGCCTCCGCTGATACCTCTCTGCTTTTCGCCCAGAGGGGCGAGGGAAACCCGGTGCGCAAGTCGGTGTCGGCCAAGATGGCCGAAAAAGACCCGATACTCTACGCTGCGATTGGCGCAAACCTGGCCGATGGGCGCGGTGTAAAATGGCTGGATACCGGCCCTTCGTGGCTTGAGATCGAAAAGGTTCAGTATCAGGCTATCCAGGAAGCGCTCATCGGGGCAAAAGACCCGAAGACAGCACTCGACGATGCAAACAAAGCGGCGCGAGCGATCCTGGATAAGAACAAGTTCTACACGGAACTCCTACCCAAATTGAAGGGCCAAAAATAGTTTCTCCTGAGCAGCAGGTGCGGGTCTACAGCACGTAAATTAGTCCCGCACCTTCAGCAAGGGCGCAGTTTATGTCCACTTCCAAAACCACATCACTTGCCGAAGTCCGCTCTAGAGAACGCATATCAGGCTTACCTGACCTGCGGCGATTGAGCAATGCCAGTTTCGGTTTCCTGATGGTCTTGCCCGCGTTGCTGTTGCTGCTCGCCATCTTTGTCTATCCGCTGGCCTTTTCAGCCTACATGAGCTTTCATGCCTTCGATCTCGCGAGGCCGCAGGATTTCGAGTCCGTCGGCCTGCAAAATTATTCGACGATCATCCAAAGCGAAGAATTCCTGCGCGCGCTGAAAAATACGCTGATTTACGTTGGGCTAGCAGTACCTGTTGAATTTGTTCTTGGCCTGATCCTGGCGCTGGCGCTGGCAAATATTCAGCGAGGCCGGGCGGTGTTACGAACCTTGCTGACCACGCCAATGATGTTAGCTCCAACGGCAATGGGCCTGATGTGGAAGTTCATGTACAATGACCAGCTCGGCGTGATCAGCCACGTGATCCGACAGCTCGGCATCAACCCACCCCTATGGCTGGCCGATCCCAATCTGGCCCTATACAGTGTGGTGATCGTGGATATCTGGGCCACCACCCCCCTGATTATCCTGCTCATGCTGGCCGGTCTGCTGTCCATCCCTCACGAATACTATGAAGCGGCAAAGATTGACGGTGCGGGTCTGATTGGCATTTTCCGCCGTATTACGCTGCCCCTGCTGCGTCCAGTTATTCTCGTAGGACTGCTCCTGCGGGGCATGGATGCATTCCGTGTATTTGATATCATTTTCGTCATGACGAAGGGCGGTCCTGCGATGCGCAGTGACGTTCTCTCATTCTTCGCTTACCGACAGATGTTCACCCATCGAGCAGTAGGCGATGCAACCTCGACTGCCTGGATAATGACGATGATGCTGCTGGTTGCGGGGCTGGTGCTGATTCGATTGATGAGGCGGCAAGGAGAATCGCAATGACGGTGAGTGGTCAGCGCCGCTTGACGCTCACATTGAGCTATGGAATTGTGTTGTTCGGCGCAGTGGTGTTCATCTTTCCCATCGCCTGGCTCATTTTAGGGTCACTTAAACCACCTGCCGATCTGATGGAGGTTGCTCTGCCGAGGCAACTTACACTGGAGAACTACGTCACGGTCCTGCGCAACTTCCCGGTTGGGCGGTATCTACTCAACAGCCTGATTGTCGCCGTTGGTTCAACGTCACTGTCACTCATCTTGGGCGGCCTGGCTGCCTATGGGTTCGTCCGCTACCACTTTCGCGCCAGGTCATTCTTCTTACTGTTCACGCTTCTGATGCGAATGCTGCCTGCCATTGCCGTCGGGATTCCGCTGTACCTGCTGTTTTCCCGTCTGGGGTTGACGGACACCTTCCCCGGCTTGATCGTGGCCCATGCAGGGGCACAGTTGCCACTGGTAATCTGGATCGTGCATGGATTCCTTGAGGATATCCCGGCAGAACTTACCGACGCGGGTCTGGTTGACGGGTGCAACCGGCTGACCGTACTATTCCGTATTATCCTTCCGCTGGCTGCACCCGGCCTGGCCGTGGCTGCCATCTTCTCGTTCCTGCTCAGTTGGAACGACTTCGGCCTGTCGGTTATTCTGATCTCGACCCCGGACCTGCTAACGATGCCGGTCGGTATGTCTCAGATGAACCTGCTGTACGGCGTCCGGTGGGACAACCTTTCCGCCGCAGCCGTGGCGTACATTGTGCCGACGCTTGTGCTGGCTTTACTTCTACAGCGCTATATCGTGCGTGGATTGACGATGGGGGCAGTTAAGGGCTGATCCCGAAGTGACGGGTCGAGCCATCTTTCTCCGCACGTTAACCAGGCTTACTCTTGCTACAGTTTGAGGACATGCAACCATGAAAAACCCCTTGTTCGTAGGCGATCCCGGCTTCGTGGAGGCCCCGGAGTGGACCAGGGATCTGGTCATCTATGAGATCAACCCTTATGCCTTTACGTCGCCGAACGGAGCAGGAGATGGCAGCGGGAGCGGCACATTTAACGGTCTTCGGGAGAAACTGAGCTATCTCGAAGACCTGGGCATCACCGGGATCTGGTTGGCTGGTTTCAGTGAATCGACGGCCCACTTTTATGGCATTAAGACGGTCTACGCCTGTGTCCGACCTGACAGACTAGATGCGGCCCTGGGCACTCCAGAAGAGTTCAAGGCGATGATCGACGAAGCGCATCACCGAGGTATCCGGGTCTTCCTGGATGCGATCACGCACGGCGTGGTTAATGGTAGTCCGCTGATTGCCGAGCACCCCAACTGGTTCAAGGGCGGAACCTGGGGAATGACCGATTACGATTATGAGAACGCGGAGTTCCGCGAGTGGTGGATCAAGCTGTGGACGAATTACGTACTTGAATATGGCGTGGATGGCTATCGGCTCGATGTCCCTCGGCACAATCAGGTTCCACTGTGGAACGCTATCGCAGGCCGATGTGCCGAGGCCGGGCATCCCATCGTGATCTTCCCCGAGTTGACCGTCCTCTACCACTTCTGCCAGCGAGATTATGTTGGTTTCAGCAACGATATGGCTGGCGAGTTCAACCCAATGCCGCAGTATGTGGGCGGTCAAATTAGCTGCCACGATGACGGTTGGTTGTCTGGGCCAGGGAACTATTACAAGGTCAAAGGCCACCGAGCGAGCCTTGTCTACACGATGTTCGGGTACAACATTCCTATCTTCATGGCGGGTGAAGAATTCAACGCCGATCAGGTCAGTTTGCCGAACCTTGCCCGAGATCTGTACGGCGGTGGTGGACCGGGCGGCTGGCTGTACGGAAGCTGGATACAGTGGGATCAGCTCAACGACCAGCAGCACCGCGATATGCTCAACGATTTCAAAAAGGTGTTGGCGATAAGGCGTGAGAACCGCGATGTATTACATGCTGACCGCGCTGCTACGCATATCTTGCGTGTTCCTCACTCGCCCCCATGCAAGCCGATGCCTTATGTGCGGTTCATCCCCGGCGAAAAGGCCATCGTCGTGGTTGCCAACAGCAGTCATGATGAGGCGGAGACCCACGTGTTCACGCTGGACATACCCCTGGCCGACATGGGGCTGAACGGAAACGGCTCCTATCGTGTGACCGATCTATGGAGAAAGCAGGTTTCGACAGTCACGGAGGCTGAACTCCACAACTATAAGCTTTCCGTTCCAAGTGCCTCTGTCGTAGATGGTGGGGGTAGAGCCATCAAGATCGAGCCGGCCCGATAGGAGATGAACACCATGGAACGGCCTGTACCGACAAGCCCTATCGAAGTTGGTGAGTCTTTTGAACAGAAGTATAAGTCGGTGCTGGACTTTCACGGCTGGCGGGTTGCGATGCTGCGCCATTTTGAGGGCGCTGCTCCCAAAACCTTCCACCGGGTCGAGCACCACCGCGAGACCAATGAAGTCTTCGTCCTGACGGCGGGCAAGGCCGAATCTGATCGTCTGCGAGGGCGATGCCCAGCCAGCGCGCTTACATGTTCCCGATGGTCCTTAACATGCGTACAACAGCCAGCAGGGGGTGGCATCACGTGCCGATAGTGCCCGATGCGCACACTATCCTGTTCGAGCGCACCGAGACCGGCGTCGAAAACAGCGACTATGCCGAACTTTCGCTCGATGTCGTTCGCGACATTAAGGCGCAATGCCAGGTGTAGCGCAAGGGAGACGGCTATGCCAGAAACCATGACATCTATCGAGCGAGTGCAAGCTACGCTTGAGTTTCGGAAGCCGGATCGCGTACCTGTTGACCTGCACAATTTTCAGCCCGCGGCAGCGATGCTCGGCGTTTCGCTTCGGGAGATTTTTCAGAATGGCGACCTGCTGGCAGAAGCCATGCTTAATGCGTGGCGCGAGTTCAAGCATGACATGATCCTGTTGGAAAACGGAACTGCTTGTAATGCCCAGGCGTGTGGGGTTGAGGTCGTCTATGACGACGATTCAGCGCCGGTGGCGACCGAGCCCGTTCTCAAGGTTCTGGCCGATATTGCTGATCTGGAAGTCCCTGATCCCTACACGACCTTCCCGATGTGCGAGATCCTGAAGGCAACGCGCATCCTGTCGCATGAAATTGGCGACAAAGTGTGGATCTGTGCGCGGGCCGACCAGGGGCCTTTTGCGCTAGCGGCACTGCTGCGGGGCTTGTCCAATTGGATGGTGGACATCGGGCTTAACGAGCAACCGGCGTTGATCCATCAGGTGCTTGATTTCTCGCGGCGGGTTGCGACCCGCTACGCCTATGCATTGATTGAATGCGGCGGTCACTCGACTTCCATCGGCGAATCAGTATCAGGGCCGGATATGCTTTCTCCACATCATTACCGCCAATACGCATGGCCGTATCAGAAGCTAATGGTTGACGAGTTGAAAGCCAAAGGCATTGCGCTGGCGATTCACATCTGCGGCAAGACCGATCCGATCCTCGCCGATTTCGTGGCAACGGGCGCATCGATTCTGGAGATCGATCACAAAACCGATATGCAAGCCGCCAAGAACAGTGCTCGGCGCAGGACGACTCTGCTGGGTCCAATCAACACGACGTTGATGTATACGGGAGCGCCTTCAGAAATCGACGATGCCTGCCGCGAAGCTGTAGAGATCCTGGCGCCGGACTACAGATTTATCCTTGGGCCGGGCTGCGCTCTGGGCACTGCCACCCCTGCGGACAATATTCATGCCTTGGTCGAGGCAGCTAAGAAGTACGGCGTTTACCAGTGAGATCTGCCGTCGCAGTGGACGACGTTGCATTTGTGGAATGCAATGATGACACAATCGCCAGATCCCCGGACACACTCTGTTCGGGTCAGTCAACAGCCACTGTGGAAGCGGCTTGGCTCATCTATGTGTTGGCAATTTTAGCCTCAGTCCGTTTTCAGATACAAACACGCCTTTTTAGAGCATGGATGCTACAACCTTAACTCTGTATACTGGCCTATACAGGCAAAATCAGGATTTTATGCTGCCCAGCGCTAAAGAAAGTCTTTGCCGCCCAAATCCCTGATTCGCCACACAACGTACTGGGTCGCAGGTAGTTTGCGAGCCGTCCTAAGTTTGCTGACACAGACGATGAGAGGTAGAGAAGGGCGTCAAAGCTGGTAAAATGGAGGGATGAGCGAACAAAAAGTGAGCTGATTACTCAAGATGTTGGGTTTGACACTGCAACAGCCAGCGTAATGAGCAGGCCATCCGCGGTTGGCAGAGGCAGGGCTGACCGCAGGTCAAAAAAGCGAAAAAGAATTGCACCACAGTGCTTACAGATGAGAGCGACTTTCGATTACCACCTATGCCGGTGTGAACCTAGTCCCTGCGTGGACAGACTTCCATCTTGGTTGTGCCCCTGAGCCACAAGCATGTGTCGATCATGGGTGGTATCATCCTGCATGGCCGTTTGTTGACCAAACGACTGGGCCATGTCTATTGAGGAGAGGGCTACGTCTATTTCCCGCGCCACGGGCTGCGTCAAATGGTTGGCAAGGTTCTGCTCCTCTGGGACGGCCTGCCCCCATCGCCGCCAAGCCGTTAAAGATTTCCTGAGCGCCGAGGCTGCTAACCGCCTATGGCTGGTAGCTTTGCCCCCTTACACTCCCGAACTCAATCTGATTGACATGCTCTGGAACTATGTCAAACGCCTTGAACTTGCCAATCTTTGCACGCGCTCATTGCGGGAATCGAATTGCCATTTACGCAAAGCCAGTGAGCGTATGCGTCACCGAACAAATATCTTCCCGAGCCGTTTTCAGCACCCGTTCTGCTATCTTTGGTTTTCAGAATTCGGTGGCAGTAAGCCTGTATTTCTGGCAATTTACCCCCTTTGAGGCACATGCCTATTGTGAACCTACGCTTTTATGCGTGAAGGAAGCAGCATATGGAAAAGCGTTTTTCGATCCGCCAAAGCGATTACATTAAAGGAATTGAATGGTGCAGTGATCGCATTCCTTATCCCGACCCTGATATTAAGGGGGATACTTTCCCGATGACTTGGGCCGACGATGGAGAGATTTATACGTCGGCAGGTGACCCCAATTGGGGAGAGAGCAAAAGCGGTCTGGATATCGAGAAATTCAGTGGTGGGCCTACCGATTATAAGATTACGAAGGTTCACCCTATGAATGACTACTTGGGTTGGGGCGGTGATGGCCCAAAACCTAGCGGTATGATCTGCGTAGACGGGATTCTTTATTTTGCGTTCCAGAATATGCTGCGCACGCGAAAACCACCCTTTAGCCTCGCATCGCAGCACGGCAGCGATGCACAGATCGTTTACTCCACCAACAAGGGTCACTTTTGGGTGCCAACGCTGGCGAACATCGCCACGCCCATGTTCCCAGGCCACAAATTCGGTGGCCCAACATTTATCAATTTCGGACAGAATAATGCCAACGCGCGTGACGACTATATCTATGCGGTATCCACAGACCAATGGGACAATGGCAGTAATCTGAGGTTGGGGCGCGTACCGAAAGATGGCATCATGCGTCGTGAAGCCTGGGAATGGGTCTGTGCCTTTACCGTTTCGGGAGATGCAGCATGGCATTACGACTTGAACGAAGCCATCCCGATTCTCAGCCTCTACCGCTTCGTCGGGTTGCCGGAAATGATTTACCTAGCAAGCATACAACGCTATCTCCTGCTCACCTGGCGCCTGCACGAGGACTTTTCGCCTGAAGATGGGACGGATCTGCTGGTATTCGAGGCTCCGGAACCATGGGGGCCATTTTCGCTGGTTCACTTTGAAGAATATTGGGAAGGTAAAGAATTTAATCCGTATTGCCCACGTGTGCCTCTGAAATGGATCGAACCAGATGGCGTTACGGGCTGGTTACAGTTCTCTGGCAGTTGGGGAGCGTGTGGTCAACAAGCAGGCTACTACCGATCCAATGTACGGCAGTTCCGCTTGAAGATGCGCTGAACCCGGTTCCAGACGTCTGTCGCCATTCAGGGGGATAGCAAACATGGGGAGTGAACTCGCAATCCAGCGAGTCGAAGTGCACCAGTTCCAGTGGGAACACGAAAACCTGGGCTATGCCTACAATGGCTTTAACTGGGTCTATATGCCCGGCTCGAAAGTCATCCGAACTGACTACCTCCTCCAGATCTTCACCGATCAAGGTATCGTCGGGGAGTTCGTAGGTGGCGGTACTGCCGATTATGCTCAAATGGCGACATGGGTGTACTATCTGCTTGGACGGAATCCTTTACAGCGTGAATTGATCTACAACGACGTCAAGCGTGCCCTCCGAAAGCAAGATCGGCTGAGTATGGGCCCGGTCGATATTGCCTTATGGGACATTGCAGGCAAACGCTATAATGCGCCAGTTTGGGAGTTGCTCGGCGGCTGGCGTAAAACACTCCCGGCCTATGCCTCGACCTATCATGGCGACGAGAACGGCGGCCTCGACAGCCCAGAAGCTTTTGCCGATTTCGCTGTTCAGTGCCAGCAAATGGGCTACCGTGCTTTTAAGATCCACGGCTGGGGAAACGGACCGATTGAGCACGAAGTTGCCAACGTGCTTGAAGTCCGCAAGCGCGTCGGAGACAAGATGGATCTGATGCTCGATCCGGCGTGCGAATACAACACCTTTGCCGACGCGCTGAAAGTCGGACGGGCCTGCGATGAAGCCAACTTCTTCTGGTATGAGGACCCGTTCAAAGACGGCGGCATTTCATTCTACGCACAGCGCAAACTGCGCCAGCTCATCAAAACGCCGATCCTGATGGGCGAACACGTCCGAACGCTGGAACCGAAGGTTGATATGGTGGTAGCCGAGGCGACCGATTACCTGCGAGTGAATCCGACCTATGATCTGGGCATCACTGGCGCGATGAAGGCCGCACACGCCGCCGAGGGATTCGGCATTGATGTGGAGCTTCACGGCTGCGGTCCAGCACAACGGCACTGCATGGCAGCCATTCGGAATACGAACTACTACGAACTCGGCCTTGTCCATCCGAAGACAATCAGCCACTCTGGACCCATCTACGCTGACACTTTCAGCGATAATCTAGACTCGATAGACGCGAATGGCTGTGTGCCGGTTCCCGACGGTCCTGGCCTGGGTGTTGCCTACAACCAAGAATTCATCCTCGCGCATCGCACCGGACACCAGATATACCAACGGTAAAGCAGTCTCATTCGACGGATTGATATTGCGCCAGTTGCCGCCGGGCAAGTTCACTTCCCGCCATGCTCGCCCGCCGTTCTGGCTGCGAAAGCTCCCGCTTTCCGTACCGGCGAACACCATCTCACCACGTTCAAAGCTTGGGGCAGTTGCCATTGCCAGCACGTGCAGATCAAGCAAGCCAAAGTTTGCTGGCGTCCAGTGTCTCCCCTGATCCGTCGAACGGAATATGCCATCTTCCATCGTTCCTGCCAACACGATGCCATCCTCTGCAGAGTTCGGGGAGATGGCGAGACACGTCACGAGCGGGGGCGGAGAAGCAAGCACACTGCTGTTCCAGGTCTTGCCGCCATCTATAGACCGCAAAACACCGCCGTCTACACCGGAAAAAACCGTCCGATCAGAGCGATAAGCAGGCGAAATAGCAACGGTCATCG
The DNA here is from genome assembly GCA_021325095.1 of Chloroflexota bacterium. Lineage (GTDB taxonomy): Bacteria > Chloroflexota > Anaerolineae > Aggregatilineales > UBA2796 > JAJPHV01. Next base: position 27,898 of record JAJPHV010000083.1, read on the forward strand.
TCTCCAGAGGCTGATCCAGTCCCAGCGAATCGTAAGCTGCAAGCCAATGTTGACCGCCGTCGTGGGAAACACACAGCCCCGATATGCAAGCAGCAAATCCGACCTCTCCCAATTGACAGCCAAAGCCCGGCGTGGTGCTCAGGCAAAAAACGGTATTTTCGTTCCGTTGCTCTATCATGGACACTCACGGCTCGGCTGTGGTTTCTGGAACTCGATGGTGAACCAAAACGCCAACAGTCAGCGCCAGTGCCGCGCTGGAAACTGCTGCGCGTAGGAGCCGCTTTTTGCACTGCTAAGGCGCCGATGATCCCGGCCCCAAGCATGTTCTCGATCTGTCCGCTTCTTACGTCGAATCCGCAGCCGAACGCCGAAAGCTGCAGGTCCGAAAGCACTGCGCTTGTGTCATAACCGGGACGATGCCTTACTCAAGGATGATGTCGTGTCGGATCGGTCAATCGGAGAGATTATCGACCAGGGCGTTGAAGCCGAACGGCGGGGAATCAGGTTCAGAAGGTGGGGTATTTTGGGTCTCTGGGACTCTCGGTGGGAAGCGCCACCGGTGGGATGTCAACCGAACAACCGATAGCCTTCGAGATCCAGGAAAATGCGTTGAAACCAATGGTCCAGATTGG
>JAJPHV010000013.1 GCA_021325095.1 Chloroflexota bacterium
CACCGGGCTAAAGCCCGGTGGGGAATGCGCCACGTCTCCTTTCTCCAACGAACGAACACTTGCACAAACGAACAACGTGTGATGTGATTCGCTTCAGTCCGCCCGGATGCCTGACGGCGACGTTCCGTTCGGGCGGTCAGGCGTTAACGTGGCCCGTCGGGGCGAGCGTAGCCTGAGAAGCTCCCTGGTTTACCGGGGAGAGTGATCACAAATAGTACCTTGTGGGCCTCTCTCCGCCCTGTAAGGCGTCCGTTTCTTCGGAATCGGACCGCAAAAGACCTCCCCGCTTTCTCGTCATTTCGAGTTCACCGGAGGAGGTCTTTTGTTTTCCTGATGCCTGTCATGCGGGGTGATGCGTATAAGCAGGTCTAACTTGGCGGTCAGACCTGCCGGAAAAGGTTTCAACGCTTGCGCAGGAACGTTGGAATATCCAGGTCGTCGTTGGAGTAGGGGTTGCCGTTGAACGACGGTGGATTTTCGTTCTGGCGCGGTGCGGGCGGCGGCGGTGCAGCGGGCGGGGTCTGTGGCTGGCGCGGCTGCTGTTCCACTGGCTGTGGAACAGGCGTGCGCAGCGGCGTCGGCGGGACGGGCTGCGCCTGAACCGGCTGCTGCTGCCGCGCTGACGTGCTGGTACGGCGCTCGCTCATGGCGGGCTTGGGCATCATGCGCGTCGCCACACCGGACTGGCGCTCGAAGCCCGTCGCAATGACGGTGATGCGAATCTGATCGCGCATGTTCTCGTCGATGACCGCGCCGAAGATCAGGTTGACATCGGCGTGCGATGTTTCCTTGATAATGGCCGCGGCCTCGTTGACCTCGAACAGGCTCATGTCGGGGCCGCCTGTCACGTTGAACAGGATGCCACGTGCACCGTCGATGGTTACGTCCAGCAGACTGCTGCTGATAGCGGCTTCGGCGGCCTTGCGGGCACGATCTTCGCCCGACGCCATGCCGACGGCCATCAATGCCGCACCACCCTCGCTCATGATGGTACGCACGTCGGCGAAGTCCAGGTTGATCAGGCCAGGCACGGTGATCAGTTCGGAAATGCCCTGGATGCCTTGCCGCAGCACGTCGTCGGCCATCCGGAAGGCGTCGTTCAAACTGGCCCGCTTGTCCACGATTTGCAGCAGGCGGTCATTGGGAATGACGATCAGGGTATCGACTTTGCCCTTCAAGTCCTCGATGCCCATTTCAGCGGCAGCGATGCGGCGCGATCCCTCAAAGGTGAAGGGACGGGTCACAACGCCGATGGTCAGCGCGCCGAGTTCTTTGGAGACCTGCGCGACGACGGGCGCCGCGCCGGTTCCGGTGCCGCCGCCCATACCACCGGTGATGAAGACCATGTCCGCGCCGCGCAGGACTTCATAAAGCTCATCCGCCGATTCTTCGGCGGCTTTGCGGCCAATTTCGGGGTTGCCACCTGCGCCGAGGCCGCGCGTCAGCTTGTCGCCGATCCGCACGCGCGTCCGCGCTTTAGACAGCAGAAGCGACTGGCTGTCCGTGTTAACCGCAATAAATTCGACGCCCCCCAAACCCTCGTCGATCATCCGGTTGACGGCGTTGCCGCCACCACCGCCCACACCAATGACTTTGATGGTGGCGAAGTTACTTTCCGGTAACACCATGTCGGACATATTATTGCTCCTCAGCTAAAGTGCGAACCACACTGGTGCGCCGTGTGTGGCGACTGGTCATACAGGGCGGTACGAGATTTTAATTGGTATTTATAACCTTTGACTGCCATTGTACGCAACTTCCCTATTTAAGGGAAGCGGTACTCTCAGGCCATGCGCGCAAATTGCTGTCCGGCACGCTCACGCTCCGTATATTCTATCCACTTTCTAACTCATCCGTAACCCGGATGATAGGTCGGAGGGGTGAGGACGGAGCGCAAGGCGGGCAAAGAGAGTATGATCGATCTGGTTTCCACTTATACCTTGCTCAATCGGCTCACCGCCCGGTTTTGAAAGCGCTTCCTGGCTCATGCTGCCTGTTGTAATACAGCTATGACCGCCTTCGAGGATTTGCTCGACGACATTTTCGACGGCCAGAAAACAGCCCTCTATGCTGAGTTTGAGCGTTGGCTGCGGCACTCGCGCCGATTCAGGGCCTTCGCCGCCAGAAATCATAAAAGCGATCTAACGCCTGGAAACCAACTGATTTTCGATGGTCTCGCAATATGTTTAATCAGGATGCGGGTTGTTATACTTTCCGGCTGAAGCGAGGAGAGTTGTTATGCGTTCCAGACAAAGACGTCTGCTGGTGCTGGCAACCCTGGTTGCATTTGGTCTTTTGGCCTGCGCCGCGATAGCCCTGATCGTCAACATGCTGGCGGCCAGCCGCCGCGTTACCGCTGACCCGATCAGGAACCGGATCGTGTACGGGTTGACGCTGATGCCGAGCGGCTTTGATCCGCACATCAACAGTTCGTCCGAGATCGGGATCGTGTTGCGCTCGGTTTACGATACGCTGGTGTACCGCGATCCGCAGTCGAAGGCGTTTGTCCCCGGGCTGGCCGAGAAGTGGGAAGTCTCGACGGATGGGCTGACCTATACCTTCCATTTGAAAAGCGGCGTGAAGTTCCATGACGGCACGCCCTTCGATGCCAATGCCGTCGCTGCCACGCTGGATCGCGTGACCGACCCGGCCATCAAGTCGCAGAAAGCGTTGTACCTGCTTGGCCCCTACGACCATTATACAGTCGTCGATCCACAAACAATCCAGATCGTGCTGAAGTCGCCCTATGCACCGCTGCTGGACGGTCTGGCGCAGGTGTACCTGGGTATCGCCAGCCCCACTGCACTGAAGACCTACGATAGTGCTCGTTACCAGTTCCACCAGGTCGGAACCGGCCCCTACGCGATGATCGATTATATTCCTGGCGATCACGTCACCCTGCGCCGCAATCCCGATTACACCTGGGGGCCACCGTTTTACACAGCGCCCGGCCCGTATTCGATTGACGAGATCGTGTTCCGCTTCTTCCCGGACCCGGCAACCCGCGCCCCGGCGCTGGAAACGGGCGACGCCAACGTTATGGGCGAACTCTCGCCCACCGACGCCATCCTGTTCACGGGCAACACTAACATTCGGTTGTACCCTCAGCCGATCCCCGGCGAGCCGATGCAGTTCCTTTTCAACACGACACGCGCGCCAACAGACAAGCTGGAAGTGCGGCAGGCGCTCATCCTGGCGACGAACCGGAGCGCTGTCGTCGATGCCGTCTTCCAACAATTCTCGCCCGTCGCCTATGGGCCGCTCTCAGCCGTCACGCCTTTCTATGCCCTGCAAGTCAAGACCATGTATCCCTACAACAGCGCACAGGCTCTCGATCTGCTTGGTAAGGCGGGCTACAGCGATTCGGGTGGTGATAAAATCCTTGACCAGAACAACACCAAACTGCATCTGACCATGATTGTGCCACCCTGGGGATTGATCCCGCAGGTGGCGCAGAAGATCCAGAGCCAGTGGCGTGACCTGGGCATCGAGCTGGAGTTGAGGCAGGTTCCTGGTTTCACGGCGCTGGTGGCAGCGGCCCAGAGCGGTGACTATAACCTGATCGCTTACGATACGTCGGGCGTTGATCCGAGCGTGCTGGACACGGTATACCGTTCGGATGGGCCGTTCAACTGGACACACTACCAGAGCGGCGATATGGATCACTGGCTGGCGCAGGGCGAGGCTGCTTCCGACCTGGAAACACGCCAGAATATGTACCTGGCCGTGCAGAATCACGTTATGGAACAGGCGCTTATCCTGCCTATCCGCGATTACGTGAACCTGAATGGCGCGACGGCCAACGTCGGCAACCTGAGTTTTGACGCCTATGGCTGGTTCCCCCTGCTGGCGAACCTGACCCTGAATGAACCGGGCAAATCCGGTGGCAGTCCGTAGCGTTGAGCGTATATCTGCTCCGGCGAACCGGCGCAGCTCTGCTCACTATCTGGCTGGCGCTCACTCTGGCCTTTTGGGCGCTGCGAATCGTGCCCGGCGACGCGATGGCGGCACGGCTGGCACAGGCTGGCGCGTCGAACGCTCAGATCGCTGAACGGCGGGCGGCGTTGGGGCTGGACCGCCCCACCCTGATCCAGTATGTTCAGACGCTGACCGGCCTGCTGAGAGGCGACCTGGGAAATTCTATCGTCAGTGGGCGGCCCGTCTCTGAGATGATCGGCGAACAGCTTGGCGCGACGGCGATGCTGGCAGCGGGCGCGCTGGTCATCGCGGTGCTGGCGGGCGTGGCCTTTGGCGTCTTTGCTGTCACGAGCTGCTTTCGCTGGGTGCGCAATGGCATAGCGATACTGGTGGCGCTCATCCTTTCTGCGCCTGTCTACTGGGTAGGCACGCTGGCGATCTATCTGTTCAGCGTCTGGCTGCGCTGGCTGCCCTCGACGGGCAGCGGCGATCTGCGGCATTTGCTTCTGCCCTGGCTGGCGCTTGGCCTGAGCCTGTCCGGGAGTATTGCCCGCGTCACTGCCGGTAGTCTGAATGAAGCACGCCACGCCGATTTTGTACGCACGGCGCGTGCCAAAGGGCTGCACGAAAGACAGATCGTGTTCCAGCACATGCTGCGCGCCGGGATCGGCCCGATCCTGTCGGTTATTGCGCTGCAAACAGGCTTCCTGTTGGGCGGGGCTGTCGTGACGGAAGCGTTGTTTGTCCGGCAGGGCATCGGGCAGGTGCTCCTGAGCGCTATCCAGGACAAGGATTTCCCGGTGGTACAGGGCATCGTCGTCCTGAGTGCCGTTTTCTACAGCGCCATCAACACGCTGGTCGATGTGCTGATCGGGGTGCTTGATCCCCGCGTCCGGGTGACAGACTGAAGGGTTGCCTGATCCCCTGTTTGGCAGGCGCGGATCAGGCGTCATTGGTCTACTAACCACGGGCTACATTCGATTGGGTCGAGCAGGTTACTTGAAGATCGTGCCGCGCGAGACCAGCCCGTAGGAGATTGTCCCATACCTCTTGATCAGCATGAAAATTGATGGGCGGTTGAGGTCAACAGGCCCATCCGGTAATGCCGATCAGCGCTGTCATCATGCTCGTTTGCTCTTTCGCGGGGCAGGTGTGAGATAAGCTCGCCACATTACCCTCTGAAGTTCCATATACATAAACTCTGAAATCAGCATTCCGCTGGCCTATAGATACTTCTTTTACGCTGTGATCGCTGATCCATTTCACGAGAAACGGCGGGGGGGGTGGCTAATGCTGATTGGAACAACACAATCCATACATTGCAGTGAGAGCGGACGAGCTTATCCATATCTGCTTCATTGGTAGGAATGCTTTGGGCAGATCGCGCATCAAGTTCAGGATAATAGTAAGCAAAATATTCCTGAACAGGACTGATTAGCACATCATGTGATTCGACATGCTGAAAGAGATAACGTGCCGCGCCGCGAAAGTCCACTTTTAGTGGGAAGTATAGGTCAGTGAGTGGGCGAATCCAAACGAGAAAGCAAATAGCAATAAGCAATGTTCCTGTATACTGAGAAAGATGAGGCACACGGCGTGACTGAAAAAACTGAATGCACGCAGTTGCAATTGCCAACACCGAATAGGGTGAAAAGATCACAAGCTGTCGCGCCGAAAATGGGTAACCTGTCCGCAGATCAAGAGCGATAATGGTGCCCATTCCCCCAAAGAGCAGAAGCAGGATCAAAGACAAGTATGTCACATTACGTCGATTGGCGCGGCGGCGAAGCGCGATATATAGAGCCAGAAATAGGAATATGCCGTAGATTGTTGCGCCGACGAAGAATACCATCTTGTAGGTGTTAAACACCATTTGGGTCAGTTCTGGCGATGCATCTTGACCAACGAAGCGCTGGCCCAATGTTCCATCAAAAAACAGACTTACAAATACAGCGATCAGGTTCGGTGGAAGCGATTCCCAGGAGGATTTTTGAGGAGCAGCAGTAAGGTAATGAATCAGGAAAGGGCCGTAGAGTATGGCAATGCTGGAACACGCCAGGATGAAGTGCAGAACCTTTTCCTTTTCTTTGCGATTGAACAACAGCATCCAAAAACCACAGATCGCAACCGGAAATAAGGTATATAGTTGAGAATACAGAGCCAGAACAGTTACAATCACGTATAGTATCCACCAGCGTCGTCTATCTTCCTCAACTGCTCTCACCAGTGTATATACACTGAGTAATATCAGGAGCGTAGGTAGCACGTAAAAGCGTGCTTCGCGTGAGTATTGCACGTGGAGCGGCAAAATTGCCAGCAGGCAGGCTGCCAAAACACCAACACTTCTGCCGAACAGATAACTTCCCAAATGATACAGCACGTAGACACCAAGTACGCCCCACAAAACGTAAGGTAAGCGCAGCATACCTTCTGAAGTTCCAAGAAACTTATAAGCATAATGGGAAACGATATAGTCCAGTGGAGCACCGCCTGCATCTGTTGTAGTTGGGAAGATGACTCGCAACAGTCCCTGTCGGGCAATTAACATTTGATAGATTTCATCTTGCCAAAAACTATTTATGTCCAGGTTAATAATGCGAATCGTCGCAGATAGAATAAGCAGGATCGAAACAGCATCTCTGTCTATGATCGACCAGTATCTCTGTATTGGTGATTGAGACATTATTGTTTTGAGACCTTTACCTTTGGAGGCAGCTTGTGTAAAACGCAGTTTGTCCGGCCTGAAAAAGCACTGCGTAGCCCTCCTGATGTACATTTCACGGAAGCCGTCCGCGGATACTGCCAAACAAGACAATACCCAAGCATACAATTGTATGTATCAAGAAGCGACTCAACAAATGCGTGCAAGACTGTGCGCCAATGTGCATCGTATCTTGCTGCTGCGGCAAGATACGATCTGTGCTGTCTGACGGCAGAAATGCCCTGGCTCATCTCGCTAAAGTGTGCAGCGTGACCAGTGCAGCGATGAAAGAGACAGAGATACGTTTCAGATTGACGCGAAATTCGTAGATAGTGACGATGACATGAGACTGTATTGTGAATTTGAGGAGTTTTTCACGAATAATTTGACCTGAACGGGGAATTTTCCTGGCATACTGAGAATTACCAACAACATCACTTGCGCAGAGCCGCTCATGTCTACCGAACCCTCATCTCAGCCAAACGTACTCACGCTCACTATCCGTGACAAATCCATCGTCGTACCAGAATGCAATCATATCGTTGTGGGTCGTCGTGCACCCACAGGTCAGGCACAGCCAGACATCGATCTCAGCCCTTTTTCGGCAGAAATTAAAGGCGTCTCCCGGCGCCACCTCCGCATCGTTCACCTGGGTGGAACAGCAGTCCTGGTCAATGATCTGTACAGCGCCAATGGCACATGGCTCAACGGCGAGCGCCTGAAGCCGCTTATCGAGTATCCGTTGAACGATGGCGACCTGCTCAGGTTAGGTCAGCTTGAGATTGTGGTTAAGTTTGGCACTTAGCCAGGGGGCATCACTCAGGTGTCTGAGCATCTGGCTCGCCACTCCTGGCCCTATCAGTTTCCACGGCGTATTGAAAGGGGAAACCCGGTGCTACGACGAACCGGATAGACTATGATAGAACGGGTCGTCCGGGCCGATTGAACCACGCAGGACGACTTGCCGCGTCTGCGCCGACTTGTACAGGCTGGTAACAAATTCCAGAATGCGGCGCGCTTCAGGCCCAGAAACTGGCGGGCATTCATTGCGATCCATGCTGTCGAGAATCTGAGCAAGCTGCACATTGTGCGTACCGGAAATGTCTTCGCCAATGGCTTGCCAGCGGGCCAACGCTTCTTGATCGGGTGAAGCATCGGGGATACTGAACCGCCAGTTGGCGTTGGTGTAGCGATACAGCGCTGTCACCTCCACCGTTGCGCGCTGGAAATCCAGGCGCAGGTGCGATTCCTGGCGTGGCGAGAGGACACTGTTGACGATGTTCCCCAGGCTTCCGTTCTGGAACCTGACGAGCGCCATCGACACGTCCTCAACCTCAATGTCGCGGTCAAGCGTGCCTATCATGGCGCTGACTTCGGCCCAGTCGCCGACCAGATACAGGAATAAGTCCATCAGATGAATGCCGTGACCCAGGGTGGGGCCGCCACCCTCGGACCCCCATTTGCCACGCCAGGGCACGCGATAGTAAGCCATATCCCGATACCAGAGCGTCTGGCAGGTGCCAACCAGGAAACGTCCTAGCTCCCCGGCACGCATGAGCCGTCTGAGATGCTGCACAGCGGAGCCAAAGCGCCATTGAAAGACCGTGCTGACGTAGCGCCCGGTTCGTCGCTCCGCCGCTTCGATCTGGTCGAATTCGGCCAGCGATTTGCATAATGGCTTTTCGCAGTAAACCCACGCGCCAGCTTCCAGGCTCTGGACAATCAAGGGGAGATGCGTGGCAGGCGGAGTCGCAATATGAACCAGATCGGGCTGGACAGCCGCAAGCATCTCGCCTGTATCGGTATAACAACCCGGGACCTGGTGTTCGGCGCAGAAGGCTTTGACTCGCGCCTCGTCCACATCCACCGCCGCCACGAGGTTGGCCCGCCCGCCAACGGAGCGAATGGCCTGGATATGGCTGCTTACCACTGCGCCGGTGCCGATGATTGCGATACGATAAGGTTTCATCGATGCTCAACTCTGTAGAGGTTCTGCCGTGTCAACCGGTGAAATTTTCTGTTCTTTTTTGATGCGGGCCAGCGCTTTGGCTTCGGCACTGGCCTTGTAAAAATCGTCCAGGGGATAGCAGCCCGACACCATGCCGTGACGGGGGGCTGTCGTGCAATCGCTGAAGGTACGGCAGAGCCGTTTGCGCTGGAGCGGCCTGCCATTCAAGATGTCAGCGATGATCTCCGGGTAGGTCAGCACCATACGCCCGATGCCGACCACGTCCGTCTGCTGGTTGCGGATCGCGTACTGCGCCACGTTGGGCAGCCACTCTTGCAGGTACGAATAGCCCGAGCCGACATAGAGCAGTTCGGGGCGGTACTGCTTGAGCTGCGCGACCACGTTGATGTGCCGGGCAACGCCCAGCAACGGGTCCTCCGGCGGCAGGTAGCCATCGGAAGGCGGAAAAAGAGCGGGGCGCTGGATGTGCGGGTTGTAATAGGGGCTGCCGCCCGTGATGCACACCAGCCGGATGTCCAGTGACAGGAGCAGGTCGAGAAACGCACGTGGCTCAGTCAGATCGATGCCTGTGCCTGCACTGTCGCCGCCGAAGGTATAGGGATACTCCCCCTCTGCCCATGCTTCCACTTCGCCCGTGCCTGCCGGGCCAGGATGAAACGGCAGCGAGTCGAAAGCGCTCAGGCGCACGCCAATATGCAGCCCCGGCGCGCTGGCACGAATGCCAGCCACGACCTCGCGCAAGAAGCGTGTCCGGTTTTCAAAGCTGCCACCATAACGCCCGCTGCGCTCTCGCGCGCTCAGGAACTCGTGGCCCAGGTAGCCGTGACAGTGTTTGATGTCTACGAAATGGAAGCCCGCTTTCTGGGCCAGGACAGCCGCCTGTACAAAGTCTTCGATCAGATGGGCGATTTCGTCATCGCTCAACACCGCCCCGTCTGGCGGAAAGTTGAACTTCCGATCCAGCAGCGGGTGATGATACAGAATTTTTGATTCCAGGCGGTGATCGTCGTTGGGACGGGCAAAACGGCCAGAGTGAGTCAGTTGCAGCCCGATGACCAGATCGCCGGTCTTGCCAAAATGCTTCCGGTGAGATTCGATCAACGCCTCGCGCAGCGCCGCGAATTCGCCAACGGTTTGCGCGTTAATTACCAATTGGCGGGGATTGGCGCGGCCATCGTGCCGGACGGCCACCGCCTCGCAGCCCCAGATCAACTTGGCCCCGCTCAGGCCGAAGCGCTGCCAGCGCCGCCTGACCAGGTCGGTGGGCCGCCCATCGCGCGTGCCATCCCAACCCTCCATCGGCAGCACGGCAAAGCGGTTGCCAACTACCATCCCATTGACCTGATAGGGTTGTGCAAGGGGCGCTGCGGGGCCAGACTGTATTTGCTCGTCAAAAGCGATTTGTGCGCCGATGCGCTGCAAGTAACTACGCAGCTCCTCGGCTGACCGCAGTTGCGCTACGCGCCGGTATGTCATTTCGATTTCTCCAGTAGGCCAGACGCTCTGCAATGTCGCGCAGGATCGGGACGTCACTCTCTGGTCGGCGTGGAGCCGAAGGATGAGGTGCGTCCGACTGAATCCACCCATTCAGCTTGAGGAACTGCGCAGCGCTGTGTTTGTAAGCCGGAACAGGGGGGCGGAATGCGAAAAAGCCCAGATATTGCAGGATGTCGTTGAGCGCGTAAAAGTCAGGGTCGCCTGCGGCCCACAGCGCATCCCTGTAGGCGAACAGATCGGGCGCAAACGTGCTGAGGCCCAGCAGGTAGTCGCTGCCATACATCACCATATCAATCGCCAGGTCGTTGCCGGTGAAGACTTTGAAATCGGGCCGTCGCCTGTCGCGCACCGCTAATCGCTGCCACTCAAGCTGGCGGCTCAACGAGGAATGCTTGGCGCCGATACACTGCGGAATATCGAGCAGCCCCTCGTAGACCTCGAGGTCGTAGATTTCACCAAAAAGCGCAAACATCTTGCCCAGTTCAAAGGCGATATAACGTGGGCAGTCACGGCCTAGCGCTGCATATGCCTTCAAAATAGCATCTGGCTGCTGCCCGGTCAGCCCATAGGACTGGAAAATGACCGGAACGCCGCCGAAGCGCTGGATCAGGCTGATTTGCCGCTGATACGCATCGACGTTCCATTTGTCCCCCGGCGCGTCCGTGACGAAAGCCCCCGCCACAAATTCCCCACCCGAAAGCGTCTGGTGGGTGTGCTGCAACACCTTGCGGCGGGTGTCCTCATCGAGCAGGTTAACGTAGCCTGTGTCCATGTTGACGGCAGGTGTCAGCCCGGCCTCGGTGGTGCGGGCCACATGCGCACAGAAGCCATCCCAGTCGATCTGCCCATCCTCGTTGAACGGTAGAAGAATGGCCGAGATGCCCGTGATGGCGCGGCGGGGCTTGATCGCTGCAATGGGCTGAAGGTCGATTTCAGGCATGGGTATCCACCAGTTCTCCCGCGGCTCGCAGATAGGCAAGATAGCTGGCAAGGGCATTCCGGTTGTGCTGGCGGGCAATCACTTCGACCTGTTCAGGGTCGCGGCTGCGCAGGGCTTTCACGATTTGCCGGTGTTCATGCTGCGCATCTTTGATGCGCAGTCCAAACACATTTTTCAGGTAATGGAAGCGCAGCCGATCCCAGTGATCCAGGACTTTTCGCAGCACTTCCTTTGCCAGGGTCGATCTGGAATATTCCCCGATCAGCAGATGGAATTCTTTGTTCTCGGCTGACCACTTTTCCGGATTATCGACGCTGGTATCCATCTGAGCGACGAGGGCGGCCAGGGTTTCCATTTCCTGCTCGCTCATTTGAAGACAGGCGGCTCGGCCACAGATGACCTCGACGCTTTCCAGCAGGGCAAAGATCTCAAAGATCAGGCTGGCATTGATCTCGGTGACCGTTGTGCCTGTATAAGGCTCAATGGTGACGAATCCGTCGGCTTCCAACTGCCGTACCGCCTCGCGGATCGGTATCTGGCTTACCCCCAACTCGGCGGCAAGCTGGTCGATCACCAGGCGCGTACCGGGCTGATATTCTCCCTGGATTATCGCCTTGCGCAAGCGCTGGTAAACCAGCTCATTTTTGCTTCGAAATTCCAGCTTCATAGAGTGGACTTCTTGCTTTTTTTCATTTCCATATATCCTATATCATATAAGATGACTGCGCAATAGGTAACTTCCGTGCCTCGCCACCGAAACACGGTCTATTCGCGCTCCGGGTGAATATTCAGCCCGATTTTCAAACTATACACTGCCGCGCAGCTAGACGATTTGGCTGCTGGGTTCGGGGAGGATAGAAGACGAAAAACAACCATGCGCTTGAATGTGTCTCAAAGAACGTTAGTCCAGGAGGTTTTTTCATGAGAAAAGCTGTCTTACTCACAGCGCTCGTCATCTTGCTGGGCCTGGCTTCCGTAGGGCCAATCCGGGTGCGGGCGGCTCAAACCGAATTACAGATGACCTGGTGGGGAACGCAAAACCGCCATGACCGGACGATCAAAGTGATCCAGATGTACGAAGCTGCTCATCCTGACATCAAGATCACCTACGAGTTCGCCAACTTCAACGACTACTGGACGAAGCTGAACACAAAAGCGGCGGGCAACGAATTACCCTGCATCATGCAGCAGGACTACGCCTACGTGGCGGAGTGGGCCAATCGCGGGCTGTTGATGCCGCTCGACGATTTTTACAAGAACAAGACTATCGATGTCAGCAAAGTATCGCCGTCTGTCCTGGATGGGGGCAAGGTCAAAGATCACTATTACGCTCTGAGTCTGGGCAGCAATTCACAATCTTTCATCATTGACGCAGACGCTTTCAAGAAGGCCGGACTTGATATGCCTTCCGCCAAGTGGACGTGGAAGGAATTTGAAGACATCGCCCTGAAGCTGCACGAAAAGCTCGGCATCTGGGCCATCTCGACGGGCCTGGAAGACGTGCAACTGTGGAAGTCGCTGTACCTTGCCTATGGTGAGCACGTATTCTCCGATGACGGGACCAAGTTGGGCTACACCGACGATAAGCCGCTCATCGACTACTGGAATATGATCATACGCCTGCAGAAAGCCGGTGCGATTGCCAGCGCGGAAGAAGCAGCGCAGTTCACGAACGCGGGCATGGAACAGTCCCCACTCGTGACGGGCAAGGAAGCTATGCGTTACCAGTGGAGCAACCAGGTCGTTGCCATCTTTACTGCCGCCGGTAAGGATCGCCACCTGGTCCTGTGGCCGCTGCCACGCCCCGAAGGCCAGAAGCCAGAGAACTACGTCAAGCCGTCGATGTTCTTCTCCATCCCGTCTACCTGCAAGACACCGGAAGAAGCCGCCAAGTTCATCGACTTCTTTACCAATTCGCCTGAAGCCAACGACATTCTGGGCGGCGAGCGCGGCGTTCCGATCTCTTCGGCCATACGCGAACATCTGCTGCCCAAACTGGATGCGGTTGGTGTAGCGACGTTCAAGTTCCTGGAACAGATCGAAGCGGACAGCAGCCCGATCTACCCGCCTGATCCACCGGGCTTCTCCGATATCCTGAATAACGTCTACACCCCAGAATTTGTCCAGCCTGTGCTCTATGGGCAGAAGTCCGTTGAAGAGGGCATCGCCACGCTGCGCAAAGGGGCCGAGGAAATTCTTGCCAAAAACAAGAAATCTTGAGCCTCCAGCCTGAAGGCAGCGGTTCCTGGCGTAGACAGGCTGATCGACAACTAAGGGTATTATAAAGTCAAGCGTGCCGGGGAGTATAGCTTAACTCGAGCTATACTCCTGGTCAACCAGTTGAACAGGACTTTTGATTATGGGTGAGCCAGCAATTGCCATTCCCCGGCTCGACAAAGCCGAAGAGTCCGCAGCGCAGTCGCTCGCCAGAGCACGCAAGCGCCGGAACTTTAAGCAAAACAATCTGGTTGGCTACTTATTTGCCTCGCCCTGGCTGATCGGCTTCTTTTTATTTGCACTCATTCCGATGGCGATTTCGCTCGGACTGGCCTTCACGGACTACGACATTCTGGGCAGTGCGCATTTCATCGGGTTGAAGAATTTTCAACGAATGTTTTTTGAAGACCCCCGCTATTTGCGTTCGGTGGCAGCCACCTTTCGCTATGTAGGTGCTTCCGTCCCGCTGCGTCTGGCGTTTGCGCTGGGCGTCGCCATGTTGCTCAATGCTCACCGGCGCGGTGTCTTCTGGTATCGCGCTGTCTATTATATCCCCTCGATTATCGGCGGCAGCGTGGCAGTCGCCGTGATGTGGCGGCAACTCTTCGGCAATGAAGGGCTGGTCAACGCCGTTCTGGTTTCGCTCGGCATTCCCTCGATTGGTTGGCTTGGCAACCCGCAGGTGGCGACCTGGACCCTGATCCTGCTGGCGGTCTGGCAGTTTGGCTCGCCTATGCTGATTTTTCTGGCCGGGCTTCGTCAGATTCCCCAGGAGCTTTACGAGGCGGCGGCCATTGATGGCGCGAATGGCTATCAGAAATTCATTCGAGTAACGCTGCCGCTCCTGACACCTGTCATCTTCTTCAACCTGATTATGCAGATCATCGCCGGCTTCAAAGTGTTTACCCAGGCGTTCATCGTTACCAACGGCACAGGGCAGCCGCTGGATACCAACCTGTTTTATTCGCTTTACCTATACAACCGGGCCTTCACCAATTTCCAGATGGGCTACGCTTCGGCCATGGCCTGGGTCATGCTCATTATCGTGGCGATTCTAACACTGATTAGCTTCAAATTGTCCACACGCTGGGTATTTTACGAGACCAAGGAGGGCTGATGGCGACACGAGACGTGGTATTGCAGCCCACGCCCATAACGGACGCAGCCGCCTTAAAGCGGCAGCGGCAGTTCGCCAGACTACGCGGCACGGTGATCTATCACGGCTTCGTGATCGCCCTCGGCGCATTGATGATCTACCCGGTGGTCTGGCTGTTTGCCAGTTCCTTGAAAGCGCCCGATGAAATCTGGACGCAGGTCAACTCGTTGATCCCACAACAGTTGCGGCTGGAAAACTATGTCGAGGGTTGGCAGGGCTTTGGCGGGGTCACCTTTGCGACGTTCTTCAAAAACTCCTTTATCTACGCCGGGTTAGGTACGCTGTTCAGCGTAACCGCTTCGGCAGTGGTGGCCTATGCCTTCGCCCGGCTGCGTTTTGTCGGGCGCAATTTCTGGTTCAGCGTCATGCTGCTGACCTTGATGCTGCCGACGCAGGTCTTGATTATTCCGCAGTTCATTATTTTCAAACGCCTGGATTGGGTTAACACGTTTTTACCCCTGCTGCTGCCACGCCTGGGCGGCGATGCGTTTTTCATTTTCATGATCGTCCAGTTTATCCGTTCCATCCCGATTGATCTGGATGAGGCAGCGCTGATTGACGGCGCGGATAAAGCGGGGGTCTTCTTCCGGATCATCCTGCCGCAGATCACCCCGGCGCTGGTCACGGCGGCCATCTTCTCGTTCTACTGGACATGGGAAGATTTTTTGCTGCCGCTGGTGTATCTGAACAAGCCAGAACTGTACACGGTGTCCGTCGCGCTGCGGACGTTCTCCGATTCTACGGGTGTCACGAACTGGGGCGCGGTCTTCGCCATGCTGGGGCTATCGCTGATTCCTGTTTTTGTGATTTTCATCTTCTTCCAGCGCTACATTGTGGAAGGGATCGCCACCACCGGCCTCAAGGGCTGACCACCGGGTAATGCGCGAACAGGCCGAAAAATGGGCGAACTTCGTGCTGGCAAATCTGCTGTGGAGCCTCTGCGCCATCCCGATCATTACCCTTCCGGCAGCGACTGCCGGGTTGTTCGCTGTCGCTTCCAGCCAGGTACGCGGCAAACCATTATCGCTTTTCGAGGAGTTCTTCGGGACAATGCGCCGCCTCTGGCTGAAAGCCAGCGCCATCGTGGTGCTTGATCTGCTCGTGGCGGGCCTGCTCGTAACCAATCTGTTGATTTTCCAGTTGATGGGAACACTCGACGTGATGGGGTTTCTGGCACGCAGCGTCAGCCTGTTCGTGGGGTTGGCGCTGCTCCTGACCAATCTGTACGTCTGGTCATTGATGGTCATTTCGGATATGCCCGTCGGCCAGCTTATCGAAACCTCTTATAAACTGGTGTTTGCGCACCCGCTTCAGTCCTGCGCCGTGCTGGTCGCGGCCACACTGCCGGTGGTGATCAGCCTGCTCTTGCCGCGAGGCGTGTTCTTGCTGGTGACTGCTTCGGCCTGCGCCTTTATAATCAGTCGAGGGACGTGGCCGATCATTGAGCGCCATGTGCCGGACAGTGCGCTGCCGTATCTCTAGTGATCCCGCAGGGTATTGGGAGGGGAAACAGTATCGTGCCGAAAAAGCGCTATGCCATCGTAGGAACCGGGTCGCGGGCCGGGATGTATATCGAGGCGACCACCACGACCTATCGTGATGATGCGGAACTCGTGGCTCTGTGCGACCTGAGCCAGGTACGCATGAACTGGTATAACCGCCAGTTGGAAACTTTCGCGGGTTTGCCGCCTCGCCCGACCTACAAAGCGGACGAATTTGACCGGATGGTCAGGGAAACCAAACCGGACGTCGTGATCGTGACCACGATTGACGCGACTCATCACCAGTACATTGTCCGGGCGATGGAACTGGGCTGCGACGTGATCACCGAAAAGCCGATGACGGTGGATGCCGAAAAAGCAAAAACCATCTTTGACGCCATCGCCCGGACAGGCCGTTCTCTGCGCGTAACTTTTAACTACCGCTACGCGCCCGCCTATACCAGGCTCCGCGAGGTCATCATGCAGGGCGCGGTGGGCCGCCCGCTGTGCGTCGATTTTTCGTGGATGCTGGATACCCGTCACGGCGCAGACTATTTCCGCCGGTGGCACAGGGAGAAACAAAACAGCGGGGGCCTGCTCGTTCACAAAGCCACCCACCATTTTGACCTGGTGAACTGGTGGATCGATTCGTACCCGGAGAGCGTCTTTGCGTTGGGTGCGCTGCAATTTTACGGCAAGGAGAATGCCGAAGCACGCGGCGAGCATTATTCCTACGCGCGCTACACCAACGAACCTGACGCAAAGGACGATCCGTTCGCCTTGTTCCTGACCGACAAAGAGGCTTTCCGAGGGCTGTACCTGGACGCGGAAGCTGAGAGCGGCTACATCCGTGACCGCAACGTATTCGGTGCGCCGATCACGATTGAGGACACGATGGCCGTGACGGCCCGTTACCGTAACGGTGTGATACTTTCGTACTGCCTGATCGCCTACTCGCCCTGGGAAGGGCTGCGGGTGGCTATCACGGGGACCAAAGGCCGCGCCGAACTGGAAGTCGTGGAGAATGTCAGTCACCTGTCCAGCGACAAGCAGCTTGCCGAACTGAAGGCCAGCAAGGGTGCATTCAAGCACGTTAAGTTGAACGTCTGCCCGATGTTCGGCACGGGCTACGAGGTCGAACTGCCCCCCGCAGAGGGCGGACACGGCGGGGCTGACCCGGTGATGTTGGAGCAGATCTTCTCGCCGAACCCGCCGCCCGATCCATTCAACCGGGCCGCGTCCCACATCGATGGGGCCGCGTCGATCATGCTCGGCATCTCGGCCAACGAGTCGATCCGGACGGGCCAGCTTATCCGCGTTGACGATCTGTTTGCCCTGCCGTCACCGGAAAAACAGGCCAGCCCGGGCCGTCCCTGATGATGTAGAATTCCGGCCCATATCATTCAGCCCGTTGCCCCTCTCTCCGCAAGCAGAGAGGGGCAACGGGTGAGGTAAACCATATCTTTATGCCACCAACCCAACCCGATTCGCACTTGCGCTACGCAATCATCGGCGGCGCGGCCAGCATTGTGCCTACCCATATCGCGGCCTTGCAGCGACTCGGGGGGCACATCGTCGGTCTGTCCGATCTTAATCTGGAAGCTGTACAGCAGCGCGCTGCCCAGATCGGCTGCCCGGCCTTTGAGCATCATGGCGAGATGCTGGAACAGGCACGCCCTGACGTGGCCGTGATCTGCACGCCGCACCCCTCTCACGTGCCGATTGCTATCGACTGCCTCGCGGCGGGGGCACATGTCCTGACCGAGAAGCCATTAGCCGTCGAAGTGGCCGAGGCAGACCGGCTGATCGCGGCTGCCGAGCGATCCGGGCGTGTGCTTGCCGTAAACTTTCAGCACCGGACGCGCCCCGCCGTCGAATACGTCAAACGGATAATCACGAATGGCGAACTGGGCGATCTGGTGCGCGTGCTCGTGCTGGAACCCTGGCTGCGCACTGCGGCCTATTACCGCTCGGCGACCTGGCGCGGCAAGTGGGACAGCGAAGGCGGCGGCGTGCTGATGAACCAGTCGCCGCACACCCTCGACCTGCTGTGCCACCTGGTCGGCCTGCCGTCCAGGGTGTGGGGCTGGATACGCACCCGCTACCAGGACATGCAGTGCGAAGATACTGCCCAGGCGATGCTCGAATATCCCAACGGTGCGCCCGGCTACTTCACGGCCAGCACTGCCGAAGCAGGCGGCCAACGCCGCATCGAAATCATCGGCGAACGAGCCGCTGTCCAGATGGTCGGGGATATGCTGACCATCCAGCGCTTTTCGCCGCCGCTGCGCGAATTCATCGACACCAACCCTGAGTTTTTCAGCAGCCCGGAGACGAGCGTGGAAGTCCTGGAACTGCCCGCTGGCGAGGATTGTGGCAATCACTACGCCATTTACCGCGATCTCGAAGCGGCCATTGCGGAGGGGCGTCCGCCATACTGCACCGGGCGCGAGGGGTTGCTGTCGCTCGAACTGGCGAATGCGATCACGCTGTCCAGTTTCAACGGGCAGCCCGTCACTTTGCCCGTAAATCGCAGCGCCTACAGCGCCCTGCTGAACGATCTGAAGGCGAGGGCACGTTGATTCTGTGTCTGGCATCCAGCGCGAGGTGTCTGTCCGATGGTCACACAACCCACCGTTCGCTTTGGCGTGATCGGCATTAACCACAATCACATCTACGGGCAGGTCAATCTGATGCTGCGGGCGGGCGCCGAGTTCGTCTCGTTCTATGCATCGGAGCCAGAACTCGTCGCTCAGTTTGCGAAAACCTTTCCGCAGGCGCGGCAGGCGCGCAGCCGCGAGGAAGTGCTTGACGACGACTCGCTGCACATGATCCTGACGGCGGGCATCCCGGCGGAACGTGCACCGCTGGGCATCGAGGTCATGCAGCGCGGCAAAGATTTTATGACCGACAAGCCGGGCTTCACGTCGCTTGAGCAGCTTGCCGAGGCGCGCACGGTGCAGGCCAAGACAGGCCGTATTTACTCGATCTGCTTCAGCGAGCGGTTTGAAGTCCCGGCGGCGGTCAAGGCCGGGGAACTGGTCGAGGCAGGCACAATCGGGCGCGTGGTGCAGACCGTCGGACTCGGCCCCCACCGCGTCAATCTGCCGTCGCGCCCGGATTGGTTCTTCCGCAAGGCGCAGTACGGCGGCATCCTGTGTGATATTGCCTCGCATCAGGTTGACCAGTTCCTGTGGTTCACCGGCTCCACCAACGCCGAGGTGGTGTCGTCGCAGGTCGGCAACTTCAAGTACCCGCAGTATCCCGAACTGGAAGACTTCGGCGATATGCTGCTGCGCGGCAATGGCGGCACAGGCTACATCCGCGTCGATTGGTACACGCCCGACGGTCTGCCGACCTGGGGCGATGGCCGCATCACCATCCTGGGCACGGAGGGCTACATCGAACTGCGCAAATACGTCGATCTGGCCGGGCGTCCGGGCGGCAACCACCTGTTCCTGGTCGATCACAAAGGGATACAGTACATTGACTGTGCGAACGTGGCGCTGCCCTACGGCGCGCAACTGGTCTACGACGTGCTGCACCGCACCGAAACGGCCATGCCCCAGGCGCACTGCTTCCTGGCGTCGGAACTGGCCCTGAAAGCGGAAGCCCAGGCGGTGAGGCTGCAACGACAGGGCTTGAACCCGCCGCAAGCCTCCGGGCTTTAGCCCGCGTGGATAGGCGGATTTGCCGTGCTTTGCCAGCGTTCATAATGCCTGGTTAGCCCCGCCGGGCTTCGTAGATTCAGCCCGGCGGCTTCAACCCGGATACCAGATGATGCGCGGATCGTCGGGGGCGCGCTGGTAGTCCCAGGCCGAGTCGATCATTTTCTTCAGGTCGTATTCGGGTCGCCAATCGAGCAGGAATTTGGCTTTGGCGTTGTCCAGCCAGGTCGAATAGTAGGGCGTCTGAACCTCCACCGTCGGCAGGCCGCGCGTCTGCGCCAGATACTGGCCGACTGCGCCGTAATCGACAGGCTCATCCATACAGATGTTGAAGGTCTGCTGGCGGGCGGCGGGCGAGTCAATGGCGCACAGGATGGCCGTCACCAGGTCTTCGACGTGGACGAAGTTGCGCTTGACGGGCCTGCCATCTGCGCCGATCATGACCGGAATGGTCTGCGTCTTCACGTACTCATCGGCTTTTGCGTGCCCGACCAGATCGCGCCAGCGCGGGCCACCGAACACGTCCTCGCCGAAGGAGAGTTGGTACTTAAAGTCGTCCTTTTCCATGATCCAGGGCGCGCGCAGGTTGCAGCCGTTGAGGTTGTACTGGATGTAATACTGTTCCAGCATCACTTCCTCAAGCACCTTCGAGAGCGCGTAGCAGCCGGCATAGGCAGTGTGTCTCTGCGTCTCGGTGACGGGGATAGGATGCGGGTAGACGAAGTGACCCAGTGCCGCGTCGCCGCCAATCAGGATGAACTGCTGAAAGGTCGGACTATTTCGGCAGGCTTCCAGCAGCCAGAACATGCCCTTGATCGCCACGTCCATGATTTCGGTGGGCGTCTCCTTGACCGTCGCCAGGTGCAGGACGTGGGTCACACCGTCCATTGCCGCGTTCACTGTCTCCACGTCGCGGATCGAGCCGTGCAGCATTTCCAGCCGCTCCTGCTCCGGCAGCTTGCGGTTGTGGAGCAGCGCCCGCACTTTGAAGGATTCAAAGCGTGGATCGGCTAGAAACCGCCGGATAAACGCCCGCCCGACTTTGCCCGTCGCCCCGGTGACGAGGATGCGCTTCGTTTCGGTCATGATGAAGTGTTGCCTTTCTGGATGGGGGGAACCTCACCCCCGGCCCCTCTCCACGCTGGTGGAGAGGGGAGCCAATTCGGAATATGTTGCTCGCCAGTTCCCCCTCTCCAGTTGGAGAGGGGATCTGGGGGTGAGGTCAATAGTAGAACCGCTGCAAGCGCCGGCGGTCTTCCTCGTAAGCGTGCCGCAGTTCCTGTGTCACCGGGTCGTTGGTGACTTCCGCTGCTGCCACGTCCCACCACACACCTGAACTGGGCAGGTAGCGGTGCTTCTCGACCTCGACCACGATCACGCAGGAGCGCGTTTCCTTGCGCGCCTCCCGGAGCGCCTTACGTACCTGGTCGGGCGTCGAAGCGTTCCAGGCCCTGGCCCCCATGCTCTCGGCGTTCTTGGCGAAGTCGATGTCCACGTATTCGGCTTCCAGACGGTTGGTCTTCTCGTCGCGGGCGCGGAACTCGTTGCCGAAAGAGCGGCCCACACGGTTCATTTGCAGGTTGCGGATGATCTGGAAGCCGTGATTGTTCGGGATGACGACGGTGATCTTGAGCCGGTCTTTCATGGCCGTGACCAGTTCCGTCGGGTTCATCAGGTACGTGCCATCGCCAACATAGACGTAGACCTCACCCGTTGGCTGCGCCATGCGCACGCCCAATCCGGCGGGAATCTCGTAGCCCATGCACGAATAGCCGAATTCGAGGTGGATGTTGCGCCCGCCGCTGGCATCCCAGAGTTGGTGCAGGTCGCCGGGCGGTCCGCCCGCCGCCGTGATGATCGTGTCGCCCGCCTTCGCTTCCTCATTGAGCAGCCCGATCAACTGGCCCTGGCTCATCGCTTCGCCCTTGATCTGCGTGAAGACCTTCTCTTTGACCTGTTTTTCCCATTCCTTCTTGACCGAGGCCACTTCCTTCGTGTAGGCGGCGCGCGGCTTGATCCCCGCCTCGGAGGCCGCCTTCGAGAGCGCGCGCAATGCTTCGCGGGCATCGGCCACGATGGGCAGCGCACCGAGTTTATAGGCGTCGTGCCCGGTAACATTAATGTTAATGAACTTCACGTCGGGATTGTGGAAGGCCGAGTGCGAACCTGTCGAAAAGTCCGCCAGGCGCGTGCCGATGCAGATCACCAAGTCGGCCTGGCCCGCGATCTTCCCGGCGGAAGGCGTACCCGTGACGCCGAAGCCGCCCAACAGCAGCGCCGAGCCGTTCTTGATTGCGCCTTTCCCGGCAAACGTCTCGCCCACCGGAATGCCGAACGTATCGACGAAGGATTCGAGTTCGGCCCAGGCTTCCGAATAGTGCACGCCGCCGCCCGCGATAATGAAAGGCCGCCGGGCCGCTTTGATGAGCGCGACGGCTTCCGCAATGCGCTGTGGATCGGGCAAACGGCGCTCGACGCGCCAGACCCGGTTCTCGAAGAAATGGGCCGGGTAATCGTAGGCATGGGCCTGGATGTCCTGCGGCAAGGCAATCGTGACCGCACCTGTTTCTACCGGGTCGGTCAGCACGCGCATCGCTTCGGGCAGCGCCGTCAGCAGGTGTTCCGGGCGCGTGATCCGATCAAAGAAGCGGCTGATCGGGCGGAAGCAGTCGTTCACGCTCACGTCGAACGAGATGGGGTGCTCAAGCTGCTGCAAGACCGGCCCCTGGTGGCGCGTCGCATAGTAGTCGGCGGGCAGCAGCAGCACCGGAATTCGGTTGATGGTCGCGCTGGCCGCGCCCGTGACCATGTTGGTCGCGCCGGGGCCGATGGAAGAGGCGCAGGCCAGCGTCGAGAGCCGCAGATTGGCTTTCGCAAAGCCAATGGCCGTATGCACCATCGACTGCTCGTTTTGCGGCTGATGATACGGCAAGTCCTGGCCGTATTCGTAGAGTGCCTGCCCAAGCCCGGCGACATTGCCGTGCCCGAAGATGCCGAAGATGGCCGGGATCAGACGGCGCTTCTGGCCGTCGCGCTCGCTGAACTGCACTTGCAAATACTTGACGAGCGCCTGGGCCATTGTCAGACGCACCGTTTTTTGATCTCCTCTACCGTTTTTGCCTGGCATGTAGTTATCTCCTTAAAAGTGTTTTACCTCACCCCCTGACCCCCTCTCCACCCGGTGGAGAGGGGGAAATGAAGGTGTTTGAGTCCGCAGCTTTAAGCATCCAGACCGTGCAAGACAATGGTCTTGATCTCGGTCATTTCCTCGACGGCGTAGCGTGGCCCTTCCTTGCCGATACCGCTGCCCTTGAACCCGCCGTAGGGCATCAGGTCGGCGCGCCAGAGCGGTGTCCAGTTGACCATGACCATGCCCGTTTGTACCTCACGGGCGAAGCGCATAGCCTGGTTCACATCGCGCGTGAAGACGCCCGCGCCCAGGCCGTACTTGCTGTCGTTTGCCAGCGCAATCGCCTCGTCAATCGTTTCCACCGGCGTCACGGCCACTGCCGGGCCAAACAGTTCGTCGCACGAGATGCGCATGGACGGTTTCACATCGGCGACAATGGTCGGCGCGTAAACCGCCCCGTTGCGCTGCCCGCCCGTGACGATACGTGCGCCGCCCTGCACCGCTTCGTCGATCCACGTCCCCACCCGAATCGCTTCCTTCTCGGAAATCATCGCGCTCAGTTTGGTATCTTCGGCCAGTGGATCGCCAACTTTGATGGCCTCGACGGACGGCTTGAGCGCGTCCAGGAAATCGCCGTAGACCTTACGATGTACCAGCACGCGCTGCGCCGAAATGCAAACCTGTCCGGCGTTGACATAGCCGCCCGCCGCCAATGCCGATGCCACCTGTCCGAGATCGGCGTCTGGCATGACGATCACCGGGCAGTTCGAGCCGAGTTCGAGCGACAGCTTCTTGACCCCGGCTACCCGTGTGATCTGTTCGCCCACATCGGTGCTGCCCGTGAAGCTGATCTTGCGCACGCGCGGATCGGCGCACAGGGCCGGGCCGATCTTCGCCCCCGAGCCGGTGATACACTGCAAACCGTTTTCGGGCAAGCCCGCTTCGACAATGAGTTTGGTCAGCTTGAGCGCCGAGAGCGGAGTCTGGTTGGCGGGCTTGAGGATGACGGCATTTCCGGCGGCCAGCGCCGGGCCGATCTTGTGCATGACCAGCAGCAGCGGGTAGTTGAAGGGCGTGATGGCGACCACCACACCGCACGGCACGCGCAGCGTAAAGCCGAGCTTGCCCTTCGCGCCGACCTGCGCATCGACGGGCAGGCTTTCGCCGCGCAACTGGCTCCCCTCGAAAGCCGCCAGCCGCAGCAGATCCGCGATCCGGCCCGCCTCGCCGCGTGCCTCGCCGAGCGGCTTGCCCACTTCCAGGCTGACGGTGCGGGCCAGGTCTTCGACGTTGGCCGTGATCAAGTCCGCCGCGCGGTTCAAAATCTGGTTCCGCTCATAGGCCGTCAGGCGCGCCATCGCCACTGCTGCCTTTTCCGCCGCCGCCAACGCCTGCTCGATCTGCTGCTCAGTTGCGGCGGGCACACTGTCGATCACCTCGCCCGAATACGGAGCCTTGACCGGAACCATCGTCGGAGAATCGGCCCACTGGCCGGCAACATACATTTTCATAGTTTACTTTTCGCCCCTTTTGGGCCTCACCCCCGGCCCCTCTCCACTCTGGTGGAGAGGGGAGCCTTCACGCACCAACATGCCCATAGGTTCCCCCTCTCCGCTTCGCAGAGAGGGGGTCAGGAGGTGAGGTAAATTGCTCTAACTCGTCTGCTTCTGGCCCTTCCTGGCTCCCTTGCGCAGCGATACAACGTCTTCCCACGTGCCGCTCTTCCAGGAGCGACTCATGGCATCCTGCAAATTGGCGACGGCCAGCGCCTCGGCGAAGCCCGGCTGGCCCTGCTTGCCCGTCGCCACCGATTTCAGGAACTGGTAGGCTTCAATCGTCTTGAGATCGTTGTAGCCCAGGCCCGTTGCCGAGGCCGGGTTGAAATTGGCGTGGAAAGGATGCTCCGGCGCGGTCAGGATGCGCGTATAGCCGTCGTGAACGCCGTCCCCGTCGGGCAAGTAGACGTTCAGTTCGTTCATGCGTTCGAAGTTCCAACTGATCGCGCCCTTTGTGCCGTTGATCTCCCAGGCCATCTCGCATTTGGGGCCAAAGATGACGCGGCACGCTTCCAACGATCCATGTGCGCCGTTCTCGAACTCGACCAGCGCCCCGACGTAATCCTCATTTTCCACGTCGCCGAAGGGGCCATCTTTGCGCAGCGTGAAGTGTGTGCCCTCGCCCTTGACGGCCAGCGGGCGCTGCTTGATGTAGGTGTGGCTGGTGGACACGACGCGCTTGACCGGGCCGCAGATCATGTGCGCCATGTCCGCCACATGCGACATCAGATCGCCGAGCGTGCCCATCCCGGCGTAGTCGCGCTGGAAGCGCCACGACAGCACCGAGTACGGACTGCTGCCGTACATGGAGAAGAAGCGGCCCCGGTAATGCGTGATCGTGCCGATCTTGCCGCTCTGGATCAGTTGGTAAGCGTACTGAACGAGAGGCGCCCAACGGTAGTTGAAACCCACGCCGGTCATGACGCCTGCTTTACGCGCCACGTACTCGATCTCGGCGGTTTCCTGCGGACTGCGCCCCACCGGCTTTTCGCACATGATATGCTTGCCCGCTTTGGCCGCCGCCGTCGCAATCTCGACGTGCAGATGGTTCGGGGCGGTGATGTCCACCACCTGCACGTCCGGATCGCTGATTACCTTTCGCCAGTCGGTGGTGTACCGTTCAAAGCCTTGCAGCGCTTTGGCCTTGCGGGCACGCGCTTCCACGTCGTCGGCGCAGATCACCATGCGGGGCTGGATGTCGCTGCCCTCGAAGGTGTCCGGAATCTGGCGGTAGGAATGGCTGTGCACCATGCCCATCCAGCCCATGCCGATGACGCCAATCCCAATCGTTCGAGCCATTGTCTAGGTTCTCCTCAATGAAGTCTAGTTGAGCACCTGATTAAAGACCACTACAGATATTTTGGCCCATTGTGCCAGACTTGCAAGAGGTTCATTCTATCGCAAATGTCGGGCACAGCATCACGCGAAACCCGCTCCTGTCCGGTTAAGGCAGATTTAAGGTTAATTAAGTCGTGCATAACGACATCGACCCCGTTTTCGTATAACATCAGCCTATCGACCTTATACGTGAGGCAATAATCGATGACATTCCCCGTTCATCCGATGGATGAAACCAATGACGATGCCCCGGTTGGGCATGTCCTGAGCCGCCGTGAAGTCCTGGCCTTCCTGGGCACGGCAGGTGTAGCGCTCTTTGTTGGCCGCGATTTCATGCAAGGAACTGGCACACCGACACCGGCGGCGACTCAAGCGGCGGGCGCAACGCCCACCGCCACCTCGATCCCGGCTTGCGTGGTACGCCCGGAAATGACCGAGGGGCCGTACTTCGTGGACGAGATGTTGAAGCGTGTCGATATTCGCACTGATCCCTCGGACAATTCGGTGAAGGAAGGCGTGCCACTGCACCTGACGTTTCGGGTCTCGCAGATCGATTCGAGTGCCTGCAAACCACTGGAAGGGGCGCAGGTGGACATCTGGCATTGCGACGCGCTGGGGCACTACTCAGACGTGCAGGCCGAGAACACAGTGGGCAAGAAGTACCTGCGCGGCTACCAGATGACGGACGCCTCCGGGATTGCCGAATTCCAGACGATTTACCCCGGCTGGTATCGCGGGCGGACGGTGCACATCCACTTCAAAATCCGCAAGAACACGACCACGAATAAAGCCTTCGAATTCACGTCGCAACTTTTCTTTGACGACGAACAGTCTGCTGAAATCTTCAAACTGGCTCCCTATAACCAGAAGGGCAAGCAGGATACCCCGAATGCCAGGGATGGCATTTACCGGGATGGCGGCGAGCAACTGCTCCTGACGCTGGTCAAGGATGCGAAGGGCGAAGGTTACAACGCCACCTTCGATATCGGCCTGAACATGGTGCAGCTAGGGAAGTAACTCCAGATATTCGCAATGGGCTGGCCGCACAATACTGAAGTCGCGCCGATCAAAAGTCAGCACTTGTTTGATGTTCAAGCGCTCGGCCAGCGCCATTAGTGCACAGTCCACAAAATCTAATTCGGCACTGGCATAGGTGCGCATAATGGCCTCTGCCCGTTGGACATCACGAAGTAGCAATCCTACCGGTTCGACCCCTGCCGCTACGAAGTTCCTCAAAAACGCACTCACAGCAGGGGTTCCACCGGCGCGCCGAAACAAAAACGCAACCTCCGGCAGTATGACACCGGGAACAACGGGGCGTGCTACAGTCCGTTGGCTGAATGCGAGAGCCTGGACGTGCTTCTGGTCTTTAGTGCTGTACAGCGCGTACACAAAGCTGCTATCGACTGGGATTTCACTCATGCGAGGCGTCGTCCGGGGTGGCCCGGCGCTTCAACAGATATTCCGTATACTCGGTGCGCAGGATGTCACGGCTGCGCTCCGCTATATCCGTCGCTGCAACCTCGATAGGATTTCTCGTCGCTAGCCAGGCCATGCGTGCCAGCGAGCCAGGTGGTGGCTCTCCACCGGGCATCTCCTTGTCCTGGCTCTGCGCATAAGTGTCGAGCGCTTCTTCAATGATTTCTTCTATTGTCTGATGCTTATCTTGCGCAAGCTGTTGCAGCCGCTCGGCCACTTTGCCTGTGATGGTTATGTCAGTCATTGCTCCTACTCCTCACACGCAATTATAGCAACTCTACGGTGCGGCTTTCACTCGCGTATTCAGGAGATGGCCGTCGCGCAGTTCGTGGACAATATCGGCCTCGCGCATGACCTGCGGATCGTGGCTGACGATCACGACGGTGATGGCCCGCTCCGTCACGAGCCGCCGCAGCAGATCGAGGATGCGCCGCCCGGTCTGGCTGTCAAGCTGCCCCGTCGGCTCGTCGGCCAGCACGATCTGTGGACGTGCGGCCAGCGCCCGCGCAATGGCGACGCGCTGCTGCTCGCCGCCGCTCAGTTCGTAGGGGCGATGGCGGGCACGGCGCGTCAGCCCGACCCAATCCAGCGCCTCGGCGACGCGCGCCTCACGCGCCTGGCGATCCAGGTGGCGCATTCGCAGCGGCACGCTCACGTTTTCTGCCGCCGTCAGCAGTGGCAGCAAGCCAAAACTCTGGAAGATAAAGCCGAGCGTTTCCCGGCGCAGGGCCAGTTTCGCCGTTTCATCCATCTCGTCTAGTCGTCGGCCAAGAACCCAAACATGGCCGTGAGTGGGTGTGTCCAGCCCGGCGATCAGATTGAGCAATGTGGTTTTGCCGCTGCCGGAGCGCCCGACGATGGCCGTCATCTGCTGCGGCCAGATGTCCAGGGTAACGTTGTTGATGGCGTGAACATCTTCGCTGCCCAGGCGATACACATGCTCCAGATTTTCGACACGGATGGCGGGTTCCTGACTCATGTCATTCCTGCTCATTCTTGCTATTCGGCTCGCCCGGCCACACACCGATGTGATCTTCGAGCAGCCGGACGCGAGCCAGTTCGCCCAGACCCAGCGAATCGATGTACGCCTGCGGCAGTTGCAGCCGCCCCGCTCGATCCAGGATCACGTACTCGTCCTCGCTCAGGGTCTGACCGTGTTCGTCGCGCCGCCGCAGAATCTCGATGCTGGTGCGGCCATCGCGCATCCCGACGACCCGATCCACGCGCGCGGACACGCCGACATCGTGCGTCACAACGATGACCGTCACGCCGAAATCATGGCTGAGGTCACGCATCGTCTGAAAAATCTGCTCGGCGGCCTCGCTGTCCACTTCGCCCGTCGGCTCGTCGGCCAGCAGCAGGCGCGGGCGATTCGCCATCCCCACTGCAATCGCTACCCGCTGCTGTTCGCCACCGGACAGCCGATCCGGGCGGTGATCGAGCCGGTGGCCGAGTCCGACGCGATCCAGCAATTCGCGGGCACGAAGGCGGCGTTCACGGCTGGGTACGCCGTTCAGCGCCATCGGCAGTTCGACGTTTTCCTGCGCGGTCAGGTAGCCAAGCAAATTGCGTGCCGTCTGCTGCCAGACGAAACCGACCTCGCGCCGGCGGTAGGCGACCTGCTGGCGGCGGCTCATATGCAGCAGATCATGCTCGCCGACCTGGACATGGCCCGCCGTCGGCGTATCCAGCCCGCCCAGGATGTTCATCAGCGTCGATTTGCCCGACCCGGACGGCCCGACCAGTGCCATCATCTCGCCCGCCTGAATCTGCAAGTCCAGCCCTTGTAGGGCAACGACTTCCAGGTCGGCCACCTTGTAGATTTTGACCAGATTCTCACACTCGATAAAGCTCATTCTTCACCCAACCGCAACACCTGATTGACGTTCAACTTCCTCAACCACAGGGCTGTGCCCAACAATAAGATTCCAAACCCCACGACTAACGCCACCAGCAGCCCGATCAAACCCGGGACAGGCAATTTTAGAGTCTCCCCACCCACCAGCGCCAGAAACGGCAGAATGACGTAGGCCAGTGCCGCGCCCAATGCTACCCCGACCAGCAGCGCCGGGATGACCAGCGCCGTTTGCTCCACGACTAGCAGCGCCCACAGGTGGTTGGCATTCCAGCCCAGCGCCTGCAACACCGCGAAACCCAGGGATCGCCGCCGGGCCGTGACTGCCAGGTAGAAGCCGAAGTCCAGCAGACTGAGCAGGAGCGACACCCAGAAGCCCGCATAAAGCATCCCGGCAATGGCAGCAGGCAGGGGTTCGCGAAGCAGTTGATTATACGGCTCCCAGGCGAAAGTCACACCCGTCACGCCGGGGATTTGGCGAAGCATCGTGTCAAGCGTGGGCGCGGGCTGGCGATCCGGGATTTCGAGCCAGACCTCATTCGGTGCAACCTGATCCGGTTCAGCCACTTCCGCATTGATAAACTGCGGCACGGCGGCAGCATCCATGATCAAGAAGTGCTGGCTCGCGGACAGTGACGGGAAACTACGGGCAATGCCCACGATCCGGTAGTGGAGCAGGGTCGTCTTGTCACCTGGCAGCAGGATTTCGACCTGGCCCTTCGCGCCAACTTCGAGCGGCAATCGATCCGGGCGGGTGGCGCGCCCTTCGTCTTCAGCCATGCGCACCGACATCACGACGGGGACCGCCAGCCGGTCAGAGCTTTGTCCGATCAGCGGCGTCACGGCCTCCGCCGTTTCGGGGAACCGTTTCGCCATGTCAGCAGGGTTCACGCCTGCGATGAAAACCTGGAAGCGGCCCGTCTTGTACTCGCTGGCAAAGCGGGTCAGGGTGGTATAGGCGGAGACGCCCGGCAGCTTCAGCCAATCGGTTTGACCGGGTTGCCCGGCCCTGGTGTCGAAATCGATGCGCGCCGCGCCACCTGTCGCCAACCGCGCCGCCGCCCAGGTGCCCATATCGCGGGTCGCGCCGAGGGCCAGCGCTGCCGTGCCAAGCGCCAGCGTGCCGATGAGCAGCAGCACCAGTTGTGCGTAGTGGTTGGGATCGCGCTCCACGTTCCAGACGGCGAGCGGCCCGGTCAGGCTATCGCTGCGCGTCACGATCCGGCCCATCAGCCGCATCAACGATGGGAACAACCGCAGCCAGAGCAGTGCCACGCCCGTCAGCACCAGCGCCGGGCCGATCAGATTCAGCGGGTCAGCCAGCCCGCCCGCGCGGTTGGCGCTGTCCAGAATGACCTGGACCAGACGACGCGGCTCATGGGCCAGGCTGGTCAGTGTCTCGCCCAGGTCGCCGCTGACGAAAAACAGCAGCCGGGCGACAAAGCCCAGCCCGACCACGATCAGGATCAGATCGAGGCGGACGCGCGCCCAGGCCGGGTTGACGGGCGGGCGGGCTGCAATCTGCTTGAACTGGGCCAAGCTGCGCCGCGCCGCCGGAATCGCGGGGAGAGCGAGCACCAGCACGGACGCGATGGCGGCGATAGCGCTCAACTGGAAGGCGCTGGCCGGAATGCCCGATATGGGCGCAGTGCTGCCCGATGCCTGCGCCAGCGGCCCGATCCGCGTTATGGCTTGCAGCACGAGGACGGAAAGGAACGGCCCAACACCAAAACCGACCACGCCGAGCAGGAGCATGGTCAGCCCTTGCAGCGTGACAAGCTGCCGTGCACTTGCGCCCCGGCTGGACATGGAGGCCCACTCGCCCATCTGCTGTTCCAGTACCAGCCCCACCGTCGTCACCAGGTGATACAGCATCAGCACCAGGATCGCGCCGGAGAGCAGCACAACCGATCCTTCCGTGTTTGCCACACTGTCCCGATAATTGTTGAGCAGCTTGAGCAAGGGGTTGAAGTTCAACAGGCCGGGATAATCGGCGGTCAGGCGGTTGACGAGCGCGGTCAGGCGCGCTTGCACGTCCGCCACGTTATCGGCATTGATGGCCTGCGGGTTCAGCTTGATCTGCCAGGTATAGCTGTTGTTTGTGCCGCCCTGGGCGCGCGTGCTGGCCTTAGCGATCCAATCGCTGTATGCGCCCTCGGTGACGAAGAAGGCGGCGTTGTAGCTCTGCCGCCCGATGCCGCCCTGAACCACCTCACCTGTCAGCGCGAACTCGTTGTCGATCCAGATCGGGTCGGCGGGGTTGGCTGCCTCGACGATGCCCACCACGTTCACGACCACGCGGTTGGCCGGGCGCTCCCCGATCACGAAGCGCGTACCAAGCTGGTAGCCCGTCCGGCGCGCTACCTCCGGCGTGATGAGCGCTTCCACGTCGCCACGTGAGTAATTGCCGACCCCTCTGGCGATCTGCTCTTCGGGCGTGCCGGCCTGACGTTCTGGTGCATCGGGCGGCGGCAGGCGATTCGGCCAGCGGCCATCGACCAGTTTCAGCACGTCGCGCAGGTTCGAGAAGGCGTAGACCCGGTAGCCGATGGCGGATCGGGGCGTGGCCTGGGTGGTTGGCTCGCCGTAGGTAAAGTTGTAGCCACCAAAGGCTGCCGCTGACCGGGCGATGCGCACCAGCCCGGCGTTCAGCGCGCCAAGTTGCTCGTTGACCAACTGCCAGGAGTCGGGGCGAAAGGCTGTCTCGCTGACCAGCGTCAGCGCCATGTCCTGCGCATTTCCGGTAGCAAAGGCATATTGCAGACCGGACTGCACCATCGCCCGCACGTAGAGCGGCCCCAACGCGAAAAACGCCGTCACCAGGCACAGCGCCACACTCAGGACGCCCAACTGCCGCCATTCGCGGCGCGCTCGCTTGAGGATCAGGGAAAGGTTCATCAACAGAGGGAGCAGACAAACTATGGCTCATTCGAGCGTGATCGGTCTTCGCAGATCAGGACAGTACTATCGAGCATCGCGCCATAAGTTGCATGAAGGCGTTCTTGAAGCACGTCCATCTCACGCCCAACTGCTCGGCGTTGGCACGGTCCGTCCTCTTTGGTCTGCCATGCTTCCAGCAACTGCTCAACATTGTTGAGGCCACGCAGTCGAGCCGCCCTTTCAAGTCGGCTATCGAGTGAATCAGGGATCACCAATTGGTGACTCATCTCAATTCCCTCATCAATAGGCGGGGTTATTATACCCTCGTGGGATAGGGCTGAGGAGAAAAGCCCTTGAGCCAGAAGGTGAACTCTGCCAAGTGTCAAAACGACAGAAGTGGGGGGAGAGCGAGGCTACGATGCTGGTAAAAAGATGAAAGGCCGCAAACGCCACATTTGGGTGGATACGATCTTTTGCCTGGTTGGGTCGTTATCGTCGCTTGAGCAAGGATTATGAACAATTGCATGAAATCAGTGAAGGCATGCTCTTTCTGGCATCCATTCATCACCTGCTCAAACGTCTTGCGCCTGCTCACTGATTCTCAAACTGTCTCTCAAGATGACATTTCAGGATTAATGGCAATCAGTTAATTGTGCCACTTCCTCGGCGCGGAGCTATTTCTGAAAGAAGCGTGGGTAATGGGGTGTACCTGGAATGATCCGTGCCTGGGGATTGTACAGATAAGCTTCCGTCGGCCCATCCGGAAGAAGCGCTGAGGGCAATGTCTGCAAAAGCCGAACCGCTCCTGCTGCATCGATTTCAAAGGCAACCAGTTTGTCGTAGCCAGGTGAATCCGGTGCATGGACTGCTGTCGCGCCAGTCGGGGTCAGTTTATAGCCGCTGCCTAATGAGTCGATATAGCCCAACTGGAATCCATCCACGCCGAGGATGTATTGTGATAGATAATGGACGTAGTAATCCCAGCCGAGTGGCGAATCGGCTCTGGGGCTGAAGATAAAAACGAGTCTGGTTTCGGGTTTAACCGCTGGTGCAAGGTCGAGAACCTGCCGCACAATGGAAACCGTCTTTTCAAAGGTGACCGAGGGGTTGATTGGGCGGTGGGGCTGTTCTTCGAAGGCGCCAGCAGTTGCAGTTAGCACAAGGAACCCGGCGGCAACTGCAACAGTCCATCGTTTATAGCTGCGGGGCACCCAGGCACTGACCAATCCAATGAACATTGTCCATAAAACAGCCTGGGCTGGCGCTGCCAGGAACTGAGTACGAATCGAGCTGAGTATGCCGCTGATCGGCGTATAGAGCAGCACCGAGAGGACGATTGCCACGACACTGCCTACCGACACGACCATCAGCCGCTTACGGGTGATATTGGTAGCGACGCCTACTGCCGCTATCCCAACTAGGCACAGCAGGAATAAAGGTGCCGCGGCTAGCCAATGTCCCACAGACACTTCATTCACCCGCGCAAAAGCGAGTGTCGGCAGCAGTTGTCGGAAGAAGTTAACAGCAAGTTGGCTGAAGTGGATTGAAGTAGGGATGAGTGACTGCTGGTAGCTCTGGGAGTTAGTAAGCTGAAAGTGAACGGCACGAGCAGCAAACAAGAAAACAGTAGCGGCCCACCCACTCACCCATACCCACGTATGAGGTCCTCTTGCTCCTCGCCAGAGGACGACAAGCGGCCACAGGATGGCTAACAGGAAAACCGCTTCAACGAGAGAAAGAGCCATGCCCAGGAAGGTGCAGGAGATAAGCAACAGGACACGGTTCACGCGGTCGTATGAATGAACGAACAAGGCGAGTGAGGCAACCGTAGCGATGACCACCGTGTTGTAGCCTTGCATATATACCGCAAGAAACCTTGTTGGTTCCGAGGGATTAACCACAAATAGGACGGCAGCAACCAGTGCCAATCCATCTTCGCCCACAAGTACACGGGTCAGCCCAAAAAGGAATAGTGCGGTCAGGTAACGCGAAGCCAGAGCAACCCACAAATAGCCATCAATCGTATCTGTCAACTGCGCTGCCAGGATGCTCGCAAGCGGCGTGAAAGGTCGGTTATTCATGCTATCAAAACGCGGAATTGCGGACCAACCCTCTATCCCGTTTTGTAATACGTAGATTTCATCGCCGCCCATCCAGAACTGGGATCGCATCGGCAGGTAAAACCCCCCAATGGTGCAGAGCAAGATCACCATACATATGCCAACCGACCGGACGGCGCCGCCCTTCCTTCTTTCCGTAACATGGCTACCAGTCGTTCGTGCGGCTGAGGCCCAATGAGGTTTCAGCCACATCAGCACGATCACGATCAGCAAAACAACACTCGCAAGTTCGAAGGTTAGCTCGTGCGTCCAGGGCACGTTTCGCAACAGGATGAGTTTGAATGCGAGGGCAGTAGTCAGTGTCACAATATATCGAACGTCTCGGTTATACTTCAGCTTCTCTAGAACGGTTCTCTGGTCTGCCAAACTCCGCCTAATTTGCAGCCTGAGAGGACGAAAGATAGGCGTCAGCACGGGAAGATCGCCGATCATGGCAACGAAGCAGGTCATGAGCACAATCAACACGACCACCCCGACGCTTAACACACGGGTTGTCAGTGTGCTCAGATAGACGCCGACGACAACGGTGTATTTCCGCCTTTCTCCGCCAGCATCCGTAATCTGAAAGCTGCGCGAGATCGTGCTGGTCGGACACAAATCGACCTTGCCAGAAGATGTGACCGCCTGGTCATCCAGGATAACCTGCTGCGCCTGTTCGATAGACCAGACCAGTGTCACACAGCCTCCAGGCAAGACCATACGGTGATCGGCGCTGATCTTGACCTGCGTGGCTCCGTTCTGAGCCTGGATGATAGTTGGACGCGCAGCCACGTAGATGATGGACAGGCTAACTAAGACGATGCAGCCTGCGATAGCTACGATAGAAAGAAGGCGTTTTCGAGTCATGGGCGCTTATCAGATTCGGATTTGCCTGTCAGTATAGCGATGGGACAGAGTACCAGGAAGGCCGGCAAGGCAAACTGATCAACACCGCTCATAGCGAAATGGGCAGTCTGGCGAATTCGTAAATGGCCGCGACGACTCGCGCCTGGTCAACTTCAGTGAGATCGTTGTAAAACGGTAGGCGGAGCAGCCGGTCGCTGATGTCTTGTGTCACAGGGCAGGCGTCAGGGCGTGCGCCAAAGCGTTGGCCCATGTCCGAACGATGGAGCGGCAGATA
This sequence comes from Chloroflexota bacterium, assembly GCA_021325095.1. Lineage (GTDB taxonomy): Bacteria > Chloroflexota > Anaerolineae > Aggregatilineales > UBA2796 > JAJPHV01. The sequence continues at coordinate 35,026 of JAJPHV010000013.1, forward strand.
ATGAAAGACGCTCAGAATTCCGCGTGCCTTGAGATGATCGATCAACGCCTGGCGCTCTTCGAAGGAAGGCAGCAGGACGTAGAACATGTGATACGGCTGTTCACAGTATGCTGGAATGACGGGCAGCCGGACGTTGCAGTTTTCCGCCCAGGCCGCCAAATGGGCAGCGTAAAACTCCCAAATACGCTTTCGCTGCGCCTGAATCTGGTCGCGGGCTTCCAGTTGCGCCAGCAAGTACGCTGCCAGAATATCGGATGGCAAATAGCTGGAACCCAGATCCGTCCAGGTATATTTGTCCACCTGGCCTCGAAAGAAACGGCTTCGGTTGGTTCCTTTTTCGCGCAGAATCTCGGCGCGAGCAACGTACTGTGGGTCGTTGATCAGCAGTGCTCCCCCTTCGCCGCAGGAAATATTCTTGGTTTCATGAAAGCTCTGGGTCGCCATGCAGCCAAATGTGCCCAGGGACTGGCCCTTGTATTTCCCGAACAGACCATGCGCATTGTCTTCTACCACTGGGATTCCGTAGCGCGCGGCAATAGCCAGGATGGTGTCCATTTCGCAGCCAACGCCCGCGTAATGAACCACCACAATAGCTTTGGTGCGCGGTGTAATCAAGGATTCCAGCGCCTGCTCATCGAGATTCAAGGTGTCTGGGCGAATATCTGCAAAGACGATCCGCGCCCCGCGCAGGGCAAAAGCGTTCGCCGTCGAAACAAAGGTGAAAGATGGAACAATGACTTCATCGCCCGGCGCGATGTTCAGGAGCAGGGCCGTCATTTCCAGCGCATGAGTGCAGGAAGTCGTCAGCAATACTTTGGGAACG
>JAJPHV010000026.1 GCA_021325095.1 Chloroflexota bacterium
ATGCCCGTAAGGGCAATCGATGAGGTCGATGCTAGCACACAAAGGAGAGATGCGCAATTCCGCTGTCGCGTCAACGCGACAGTCCCCTTGCGCTAAATTACCTATGGCTATGTGCGTCTGGATACACTGGCATTCATGGACAGTGCGCTCAACCTCTATCGATCCCTGGGCTTCTATGCCATTGAGCCATACCGTGACATTTCCGCGTCGCTCCGGCAGTACATTTGTTTCCGCGAATTGAATCTCAAGCGTGCGTGAGCACTGAGGGGCTAGTGTTCCAATGAGGGACATCAGGAAGGTCATCATCGTCGGATTGGGCGCAATAGGGAGCATCTATGCCGCGAAGCTGAAGCAGTATGATCCTGACTGCGTTCGCGTCCTGGTCGATCAGCAGCGTCTCGAACGGTACAGGGCACATGGCATCGTCCTGAACGGCGTCCGCCATGACTTCGATTACGTGCTGCCGGGGCCAAGCCAGGCGAAGGCCGATCTGATTCTCATTGCCACCAAAGCCGATGGATTGCAAGATGCCATTGCTGCTATTGAAGGCTTCGTACACGGCGAAACCCTCATCCTATCGTTGCTGAACGGCATTACCAGTGAAGAGCAGATCGCCGAGCGCTATGGGTGGGATAAGGTGCTCCACGCCTTTTTTGTGGGTCACGGCAGCACGCGGTCCGGGAATGCTGTCACCTTCGATGGGGTGGGACGGATCGTCTTCGGCAAAGCCAACGCGCACACGCGAACGCCAGGAGTGGACGCTCTATGCCGCTTCTTTGACCGGGCGGGAATAGCCTATGAAATCCCCGACGACATCCTGTTTGCCATGTGGTGTAAGTTTGTCCTCAATGTCGGGGTGAATCAGGCGTCGGCTGTCCTTCGCGCCAGTTACGGCACATTTCAACGCAGCGAAAGGGCATACGCTATCGCGCTGGAGTTGATGCAGGAGGCAGTATTGATCGCCCAACGAGTGGGCATTCACAACGCAGACGCGATCCTGCCCTGGTGCAAGGATTTCATTCGCAACATGCCCCCCGCCTTCAAATCCTCCATGCTGCAAGACATTGAGGCGGGAAACAAGACCGAGGTCGATATTTTTGGCGGCGCAGTTTGTGCGCTCGGACAAAAGTACGGCGTTCCGACTCCGCACAACGAGATGTTCTTGAGGCTCATCAAGGCACTGGAAGAAATTGCCGCGTGACCATATGGGTTAATGGGTTACGCTGAGGTTCACCCGCGCGCCGGGCTGAACGTGCGTCGTATCCTTTCTCCGGCACTTTTGTTTACCTCACCCCCAACCCCTCTCCACCTAGTGGAGAGGGGAGTCCACACCGCTGATCTCCCCCTCTCTGCCTGCGGGACCGATGTACTCATCGGCGGGGCCGGGGGGCGAGGTCAAGTTGACTCATGCGGCCCCAAGCCCCAAGTCTCTGAGTAAGACTCCCGCTCCGCGCCGCTGGCGGGAGCGGGGGGCCGGATTGTGGTTCCGGCTAGAAGCCGAAAACCTGTCGCGCCGTCTGAAGCAGTAGGTAGCTGTTCAGCGTAACGATCAGGATAGTGACCGCCCAGGCCACCACCTTGAGCGCGGGGGAGTTCACGAACGGCCCCATCTTGGCCTTGTCGCTGGTGAACTGCACCAGCGGCACGACGGCGAAGGACAGTTGCAGCGACAGAATGACCTGGCTGAGGATCAACAGTTGGCCGATGCCCCGTTCGCCGTACAGCGCCGCGACAATGACCGCCGGGACGATAGCCATCAGGCGGCTAACGAGCCGCCGCAGCCAGGGCCGCATCCGGACGCTCAGGAAACCTTCCAGAACGATCTGCCCGGCCAGCGTACCAGTCAGCGTCGAGTTCTGACCGGAGGCCAGCAGCGCGACGGCAAATACGATGCTGGCGAGCGATACGCCCAAAACAGGCGTCAACAATTGGTAGGCGTCGTTGATGTCGGCCACGTTTTCGTAGGGCGTGCCGTGAAAGGTCGCAGCGGACAGGATCAGGATGGCGGCGTTGATGAAGAAGGCCGTCATCAGCGCGCCCGTCGAGTCAAGCGTTGCGAACTTGATAGCCTTGCGCTTGCCCTCTTCGGTCTGTTCGAAGGCGCGCGTCTGGACGATGCTCGAATGCAGGTACAGGTTGTGCGGCATGACCGTCGCGCCCAGGATGCCGATGGCAATGTACAGCGCCGACGGGTTGTTGATGATCTGCACCGAAGGGATCAGCCCGGCGACCACCTCACCAGGCACAGGGTGCGCGATCAGCAGTTCATACAGGAAGCACAGGCCAATCACCCCGATCAGGGTAGCGACCAGCGCCTCGACGTAGCGGAAGCCCTTATGTTGCAGGAATAAGACCACGATCACGTCCGCTGCGGTGATGACAACGCCCAGCACCAGCGGGATGCCGAACAGCAGATTCAGGGCAATCGCGGAGCCGATCACCTCTGCCAGGTCGCAGGCCGCGATGGCGATCTCACACAAGACCCACAGGAACAGGGTGACGGGCCGCGAGTAGTGATCGCGGCAAGCCTGGGCCAGGTCGCGCCCGGTGACAATGCCGAGCTTGAGCGCCAGGTGTTGGAGCAAGATCGCCATCAGGTTCGAGATGAGGATGACGGACAGCAGCAGGTAGCCGAACTGCGCGCCACCCGCCAGGTCAGTAGCCCAGTTGCCGGGGTCCATGTAGCCGACGGCAACCATCAGGCCGGGGCCAGCGTAGGCCAGGAACGTGCGCCAGAAACCGGCACGGTGCGGGATGGCTACCGTCGCGTGGACTTCGGGCAGTGAAGGCGCAGAGCGCTTCAGACGCCAGCCCGGTTCGTGGTAAGCAGGCGTGTTATCAAGCTGTTGATTCCCGATCATGACGATTCATCTACTTCCGACAAATTCGGTTTTCCCCGAAAGTTGTTCTGTATATTCCTGTATCCCCATCCTATTTTAGGTCGGTCTAAATTCTTGTCAATAGGCAATCTGAATCTCTCACCCTTTTCGTGAGGATGCACAATGCGTATAATGTCATCCATCGCAGTGGGCCAGTTGAAATGTAATGGAAAGGGAACGGCTGGTGTCGAAAAGTTACCATATCTGGACGCTCGGCTGCCAGATGAACGTGGCCGATTCGCAGCGCCTGGCGAGCGAACTGGAAAAAATGGGCTACCGGGCCGTCGAAGACCCCGACAGCGCCGACGTACTGGTCATCAACACCTGTGTCGTGCGCCAGAGTGCCGAAGACAAGGCGGTAGGACGTCTCCAATCGCTGCGCCCTGTCAAGGAAAAATACCCCGACAAGGTGATCGGGTTAATGGGCTGCATGGTCGGCGTGCGCGACCCGCTGCCGCTCCGCAAGCGCTTCCCTTACGTGGACGTGTTCATGGCCCCCTCTCAGCCGGAACCGATGGTCAGGTTTTTGCAGGATCGCGGCGTCGAGAACGACTTCAAGGCCGTCGAAGACGCCGAACGTGCCCGGCGCGACGCCATCCAGGACGAGGAAATCCTGGTGCTGCCTGCCCACGAGCGCGGCACGCTGATCTCGGCGCACGTCCCGGTGGTGTACGGCTGTTCGCACGCCTGCTCGTTCTGCATCATCCCCTTCCGGCGCGGTGTCGAGCGCAGCCGCAGTGTGGGTGAAATCGTGGCCGAGGTGCGCAGCCTGGCGCGGCAGGGCGTGAAGGAAATCACGCTGCTCGGTCAGATCGTGGATCGCTATGGCAAGGACATCCCGGATGGCCCCGATCTGTCCGACCTGCTGCGGGTCGTTCACGACGCCGGAACCGCCGAAGGGCTGGAACGTATTCGCTTCCTGACCAGCCACCCCAATTACATGACCGACAAACTGCTGGACACGGTGGCCGAACTGCCCCATGTCATGCCGCACATCGAAGTGCCCGTCCAGGCGGGCGACGATGAGGTGCTGGCGCGCATGAAACGTGGCTACACGCAGGCGGACTACCGCCGCCTGATCGAGCGTATTCGCCAGCGCATCCCTGGCGTGGCGATCCACACCGACATCATTGTCGGCTTCCCCGGCGAAACGGAAGCCCAGTTTAACGAGACATACAACTTGCTGCGCGATCTCAAGCTGGACAAGGCGCACATCGCCAAGTACAGCCCACGCCCGCAGACGGTCAGCGCCCGCACCATGCCCGACGACGTGCCAGAGGAGGAAAAGGAACGCCGCCGCAAGGCGCTGGACGACCAGCAGGCCGAGATCGTGGCCGAGATCAATCGGCGCTTCCTGGGCCAGACTGTGCCCGTCCTGGTCGAAGATTTGCACGGCGGCAAGTGGCGCGGGCGCACGCCGCAAAACAAGCTGGTGTTCTTCGAGGATCACAGCCAGGATCGGCGCGGGCAGGTAGTGGACGTGGAGATCGTCTGGACTGGCCCCTGGTCAATGCAGGGCCGCCTGCCGGGCAGCGCCCCCATCCCGCTGATGCCCGTCGAGGTTGAGGTCGAGCGGTAAGCCTTTTCCAGTTTGCCGCGTTCCAGGTGAATTGAAGCCCCTCTCCACCTTATGGAGAGGGGTTAGGGGTGAGGTACACTAGGCTCCTGTCGCCGCATCCAGGTTGATGCCGCTTTCGGCCAGGGCGGTCAGCTTCTTGTCGGCCATGCCTTCCTCGTCGAGCGTCTGCTGCAACACGCGGGCGTGATCCGGCATTCCGAGCAGTTGAGCATAGGTGCGCACTGTGCCATATCCGGCCATTTCGGCTGCTAAACTTAAAGGGACCTGCGCGGGCGGCGTCAGAGGGACAATGTTGAAATCAATCAACCTGGGCGTGGCATTTGTGTTGGAACTGTGTTTGCTGGTTGCGTTCGCTTACCTGGGCTTTCAGCTAGGCGCAACGCCCCTCGTCAAGGTCGTGCTCGCCATTGGCGCGGCGGTGCTGGTCGCGCTGATCTGGGGGCGGTACATGGCTCCCAAATCCGAAACGCGGCTCACCGGCGCGGCCTATCTCGCGTTGAAATTCGTGCTCTTTGGACTAGCCGCACTTGGCCTGGCGATCTTCGGGCAGGGCACACTGGCGATCATTTTCGCCGTCGTCTCGCTCATCAATCAGGTCTTGCTGCTGGTCTGGCAGCAGGAAACGTTACAAGAAGTCAGTCCGAAGAAGAAACATCCGGCGTAGAGTCAGTCGTCATTGACCCTGCCCAAGTCCGTGAGTGCAAGGGAGCCTGGAACGATGCCTTCCTGGAAAAAGAACAGACTGCGGCTGAAAGCTGATCACCAGTGGAAGGCCCGGCCCGGCCATAAAATCTTCGTGGCAGATCGCGGTGCGGTGCGCTTCGACATTCCCGAAACGTGGGTGGTCGTGCCCGAATCGGACTGTGTGAGGCTCTACGACAAGCAGCCGCCCGATGATGACTGTACACTAGGCGTTTCATACCTGCGGCTGCCGCCGATGGCTTGGAGCGAACTGCCGCTGAAAAAGCTCCTCGAGGAAGCCGTCAAAGAAACCGAGAGGGAAGTTATCTCGACGGGTGAGATCGTCGAACTGCACCGCGCCGACCTGGAAATCGTCTGGCGCGAGATGCACTTCATTGACGCCCAGGAACGCCGCGAAGCTATCTCGCGGGTCTGCCTGGGACGACGCAAGCTGATCCAGAGTCTGATCACCTTCGACTTCTGGCTGACCGATCTGGATTGGTGCAACCCGGTCTGGGAGGAGGTACTGGCATCGCTGACGCTGGCCGAGTACGTCTCCGACCCGACGACGGGCAAACCGCGCAAGCCGAGCCGGGTGTCATAGGGCGGGAGTCGACCTTCCGCAACTGCCACCACACATCGCCCCAGGCTTCCAGGCCGACCTTGTTCCAATCCAGGGGCGGCCGTACTTTGAGCAGTTTTTCCTGACGGCCCATTGCGAAAGAGCGCTCGTAATGGGCATGGCCCTGCTCCCTCCGCACCCTGTAGAGAGGCCGGGTGAGGCCAGCCCCACTCACTCTGTCTCAACAAACCGCCGCAAGACGTTCTCGGTGACGCGCGACACGTTATTGTCGTAGTGGTTGTGGGATAGGCTGCCACTCCACGAAATCGAGCCAACCGAAAACACGGCTCCGTCGTTGGGCGTCTCGAAATAGACCATATCCGCGTGGATAGTCGAAATTTGCCCTTTAACCAGGCCGCCGCTGATCTCCGTCACATCCTCGATGCAAGGCAGCACAAAGCGGTCATGGCCCGAAGACCTGGCAAGTAACAGCGCGTGCGGCGGTGTGCCCAACAGCGCGTCCATCCGATCCAGTTCATCCCCGGCAGCGCCGCCCAGGACCAGCCCGAAGTTGCCGATGATCTCATCCGCGCCGATGCCGTTGAAAATGAAGGCGGCGCGCGGATCGAAACTGCCCGCCTGCCGGGTGTAGCCGGGCGCCTGGCCGTTCCAGCCCTGCGCCGTAAAACCGATGCCCGCGATCTGGTTGGGTGCTTTGCCGCGATGCCGCCACAGCCCGCCCATCTCGCCTGTCGTGCTATGGTACGCCTCGCCGGGCGCGGAGTTCCAGGCCCGTGTGCCGCCGATCCCGCGCCGCACCTCGATGATGTGCGGGCGTTCAGGATCAACGCTCGTCACCCAGTAAAAGCCGTTGCCGCCCAGGTACATCAACCGCCCGCCATGAGACAGATAGCCCTCCAGCGCGGTCAGCATCGGCGTTGTCCAGTATTCGGGGTGCGACCCGGTGATCACGGCTTTGTACTGGCCGAGCAGCGCTTCCCCTTCAAAATGCAGATCCTCGTCCGTCAGCACGTCGTAGTCGAAGCCTTTGTTCTCCAGCCAGTCGATCATGTACAGATCGGCGGCCAGATGGCGCGGCGCGCCCGTCACCCACGAGCGGTAGGTGGGCCGCAGCGAGACAATCGGGCGCAGGCGTGAGGAGTAGCAATAGCCGCTGCGGTCCGTGTGGATATCGTAGATGGACGCGGCGAACTCCGGGTGTTCGGCCAGATACAGGTCGAGCGGGTCTTTCTCGATCTTGCGGCTGGTGATCCCGGCGGCGTGTTCGTCAAAGGAGCGCATCCGGTCATTGGCGTAGGCCAGGTAGGTCATGGTCGGCAGCAGGAAGGCAGCCCGGCCTGTGGCCGTACCCCGGCGCGGGCGCACCACGAACGGGATGTGATCGACCTGATCGCCCGCGCGGAGCCGGGCCGCGTACAGGCCGCTTTTCAGCCCGTCGGGAAGCGTCCATTCAAAGGATGGCTCCCAGCGCGCATCTTCCAGATCGTCCTCGTGGAAGCAAATCGCGCCGTACTGCTGCGGCGCAACCTTGAAGTCGAACTCGGTGGCCGTCCAGTTGTAGCCGGTCACGGCCCGCATCGGCATGTTGATCGCTTTACCGTGAAGTTTGTGCGGGCCACTATCCGTCACTTTAGAGGACATGATGTCGGCGGCAAAATCCCAGGCGGCAAGCAAGTTTTCAATTGTGTCCGGCGCTGTCCCTGCTCGTAGCGCCTCGATCTCGGCGTGGCCGAGGGCACGCGAAAACAGGCGCGGCCTGTCGATCTTGCCGTTGAATGGCCCACCGATCACGCCATCCGGATCGACAAACGCAGCGCCGATCAGCAGAGGAGCATCATTGGCAGCGATCTGCCGGGTTTGCGCATCCAGGACCAGGGTAGCCGAGGAATCTTCCAGGGGCCAGTTGGAGAGCGGAATGTGGTAAAGCACCACGTCAGCGCGATCCGGCGCGTAACTGGCCGCCACAAAATACCACTCGTGACTGCGCAGCGCACTACCCGATGAGTGGCGTTCGACCTGGCCGCTGCCGTCCCCCAGCCAGAAGGCCAGTTCGCCATTTTCCGCTATCGCCAGCGCATAGCCCGCCGACCTGTCCTGTGACCACTTCGAAAGGATGCCCTGGAATTTTCCATTGCCCGGCGTGGTGGGGTAAATCCACGCCTGGATGGTCAGGCTTTGCAGGCCGGCCAGTGGCGCGCTGTTCTCGACACGGACGTAGGAGCCGCTGTGCGCGATCTGTTTGCGCCCCACGTACTGGCCGCTCACAGGCGTACCGATCACTTCCTCCTTGAAGCCGGGGCCAGCCGGGTTGTTGTCGGCGTGGATCAGGCGGACGATGTCGGCCTGGTAATTCGGCAGGTCAGTGCTGACCATGAAGCGGATGCTTTCACCTGCGGCGACGCTGAATCGATTGGCATACCCTGTCAATTCGGCTGGCATAGTTCCCCCGTGCGGATCATGGCGTTGGACGCATTTTGTGACTCCCGGTTCCTTTAATATACTCAAATGGCGCAAACAGGCATAACGTTGTAGACTTGCTACTGCGCAATACCGAATCCCAGACCTGAATTCAATAATTAACACGTGTCCGGTTCGTCCCAAAGCCAGGCAGTACGACAGACGAAAGCACACGGAACTGGCTCACAGCGCGGACAGGCTGGCGTCCGTTGCCCGCGATCCGAGGAAAGGAGGCGGTGTATTTGTCGATAGTTTTAGCGCTTGCCCGCCGTTGATCTGTGTCGAGACTGGCTCAAATTGATTTAACTTAGGAGACATTATGAACAGCGAACAACAATACATTATCGAGACTGGCCTGCGGAATGAACTCGCCCAGGGGCGGATCACACGCCGCCAGTTCATTCAGGGCATGATCATGCTCGGTCTGGGCGCTGCCGGGATCGGTGCGCTGGGCGCTCCCTCCCTCTCGGCGCTGGCCCAGGATCGGCCTCTGACCCCGACGTTCTACCAGTGGATTATCGACCTGCATCCGGGCGTTCAGGATGTCAACAAGAACTTCAAAGACCTGAACTTCCAGATCGCGCCGGTGCAGGGCTTCGACGTGGCCCGCTTCATCGCCGAGGGCAAGAACCAGCAGAGCACCTGGGACGTGTACGTGGGCATGACGCCCTTCGTGGAAATGGCTTCGCTCATCAAGGCCGACGTGATCGAGCCGTGGGACAAGTACATCCCGAAGGACGTGATCGACGACATGATTCCGTCCATCCGCGAGGAATGCACGGTGGATGGCAAGCTGTACTCGTGGCCGTTCCTGCTGGACATCATCGTGCAGGGCTACAACTCGGCCATCACCAACAAGGCGGGCGTCCCGGATAAACCGCCGGCAGACTGGGACGAGTACCTTGCCAACTCGAAGACAGTGCTCGACAAAGGTGCGGCTCGCTACGGCTGTACGTTTGATGCGCACGGCTGGCGCTCGCTGGGGCCGATCACGCACAGCATTAGCACTGACGTGTATTACAAGCTGGGCAATGACCCGATGGGTCTGTTCGACTTCACCAGCGAACCGGCCATTCAGGCCCTGCAAATCATGAAGCAGATGCTCGACCTATCCTCCGCAAACGCGCTGCAACCCGGCACGACGGACGGCGGCGTCAACAGCACACCGGACGAGGTCGCCTTTGCCAGCCAGGCCGTTGCCTACTACATCAAGTACCAGAATGCGCCACTGCGCTTCGCCGCCAAGTGGCCCGATCCGAAGGCGCTGCGCCTGGGCGCGCTGCCCAAAGCGAAGGGCGGAGCCGGGTCAACCATCTTCTGGACGACGGGCGCGTGCCTGTTCAAGTGGGGCAAGAACAAGGAGAAGGCCGCCGAATACCTGAAGGCGCTGACCTACAACGACAAAATCTGGCAGGACTCGATTGCGGGCAGTTCGGCAGGCCACCCCGGCCAGTTGCCACCCTTCAAGTCCATCTATGCCAAGTGGGAGAAAGACCAGCCCGATTGGTTGAAGGCCGAGGCGTGGGTTCCACTGGTGCGCGCGCAGCTTGACGTTGCCAAAGCCATCCCCAACCATGCGTTTGGCCTCCAACAGTTCGTGATCGGCCAACCGCTGTGGGAAAAATATCTGACGGGTGAGGAGAAAGACCCGAAGGTAGCGATGCAGGCCGCAAAGGATGCCGTTGCTGCCGAAATCAAGAAGGCGGGCTGAGAAATACACGCCCCTCTTCAGTAGGAGAGGGGCATCAGCACGCTAGAAAGCTCACCTGGTTATTGCCCCCTCCCTGCGAGGCGGAGAGGGGGTTGGAGGTGTGGTGAAACCAACCCTCCACAGACGCGAGGCACGTGATGGCAACCCTTCGCACATCGACAGCACAGCCCGCCGGGGCACTGCACATTGGCTGGCAGGCGCTGCGCCACAGCATCAACTGGCTCTACCTGGTTCCGGCGCTGGTGTTTTTCATCGGCTACCAGGTTTACCCGATCATCCAGGTCTTTCTGATCAGCTTCACCGATTACCATTACTTGCGGCCAGGCCCCGCCGCGTGGGTCGGGCTGCAAAACTACGTCAACGCTCTGGGTGATCCGCTGGTCGGGCAGGGCTTGCTGCGTGCCGCCGCCTTCACGGTGATGTTCCTGCCCGGCACAATCTTCGTTCCCCTGTTCCTGGCGATCCTGGTAGACCGGGTCAAGAACAAGCGCCTGAGCGTGTTGTACCGCATGATCCTGCTCATTCCGGCGGTCATCCCCGGCCCGATGATTTTCATCCTGTGGAAGTGGATGTACGACTTTGAGATCGGGCCGATCAACCATCTGCTGGTGGACGTCTTGCACCTGTTTACCTTCCGCACCGCCCCGCAGTGGTTGGGGAACTCGGCGCTGGCGCTGCCTGCCATCGCCGTGATGGAGGTGTGGTGGGGCCTGGGCTACCACACCATGTTCTTTCTGGCCGGCCTCGCCTCCATTCCCCACGAATTGTTTGACGCAGCGAAGGTGGACGGCGCGAACGAATGGAAAATGTTCTGGCACGTTACGCGGCCACGCTTGCAGCCCGTCTTGCTGATCCTGGTCGTGCTGCGCTTTGGCTCGGCAATGGCCGTTATTGACGAATATCTGATCATGGGTGGCTTTAATCGTGCCCTGCCCACTTACACCTGGACCGTCTATATGTGGCATCTCGGCTTCCAGTTGGGCGATTGGTTCCAGGGCTACGCCGCTGCCATCGGCTGGATTGGCGCGGCGGCAATGCTGGTCGTGGTCGTTTTCTTGTTTCGGATCTTCCGCAACCGGGACTAAGGGCTAGGAGAATCCGGCGATGGACTTTGCTAAATCGTTAGCCCGACCCCAGGCTGTTGCGGTCACGTCCCGGCCCCGGCGTGGGATCAGCCTGCGGGACATTCTGCTGCACGGTACGCTGATCTTCTTCTGTGCCATCGTCATCCTGCCGCTGGCCTGGGTGTTCTTGCTTTCGATCAAGTCCATTGGTGACGCTTACACGGGGTCGTTCTGGCCGGAACACTTCGACTTCTCGCATTACGGCTATGTGTTTGGGCACATTCCGACCCTGGTGCAGAACATGCTCAACAGCATCGTCGTCACGCTCTCGACAGTGGTGCTGACCAGTACGTGCGCGGTGCTGGCGGGCTTTGCGCTGGTGCATCTGCGGCTGCCGGGCCGGGCACTGGTCGTCAGCCTGCTGGTCGGGTCGCTGTTCTTCCCGACACGCCTGATCTCGCTGATCGCCATCTTCGAGATACAGAACCAACTGCATCTGATCAATACGATCATCGGGCTGATCCTGCCTTACGTGACGCTGAACCTGGCGATCAGCATCCTGATCATGCGCGGCATTTTTGAGCAGATTTCGCCGGAGATCGTGGACGCGGCGCGTATCGATGGCTGCGGATCGTGGCGCACCTTGCGCTCGGTGATGCTGCCGCTGGTCATCAACGGCATCATCGTGCTGGTCATCGTCAATTTTGTGACGGCCTGGGGCGAGTATCTGCTGGCCTTCACCCTGACCAACGATCAGGCAGTACGCACCGTCCCCGTCGTGCTTGCCAGCGCCTTCGGCGGCATGGGCGAATGGGACTGGCCGCGCATTGCAGCCGTCTACATCATGGTCATTGTGCCGGGCATTGTCGCCTTCGCCGTCGCGCAGCGCTGGTACATGCGTGGGCTGCTCGAAGGTGCGCTGAAAGTCTGAATGAAACCTCACCCCCTGGCCCCCTCTCCGCCGTGCAGAGAGGGGGAACCGGTCAGGACTGCGTAGAAGATTTGCGCCCCTCTCCAGTTGGAGAGGGGCCGGGGGTGAGGTCAGGCCCTGCGTATCACGTCCAGCCCACCCATGTAGGGCCGCAGCACGTCCGGGATGACTACGCTGCCGTCGGCCTGCTGGTAGTTTTCCAGGACAGCAATGATGGTGCGGGGCAGCGCCAGCCCTGAACCGTTGAGTGTATGGACGTATTCCGGCTTGGCGCCGCGTTCGGGCCGGTAACGGATCTGCGCACGGCGGGCCTGGAACGCCTCGCAATTGCTGCACGAGCTAACTTCCAGCCACTCCTGGCAGCCGGGCGCCCACATTTCCAGATCGTACTTTTTGCTGGCTGCGAAGCCCAGATCGCCCGTCACCTGCTCCACGCGCCGGAAGGGAATTTTCAGCGCTCGGCAGACATCCGAGGCGGCCTCGACCAGCGATTCGAGTTCGGCATAGCTGGTTTCGGGCGTGGTGATCTTGTACATCTCGACCTTCTCAAACTGGTGGACGCGCTTGATGCCGCGCACGTCGCGCCCGGCGCTGGTCTGCTCGCGCCGCCAGCACGGAGTCTGCGCTACGTAGTACAGCGGCAACTGATCCGCCTCCAGGATTTCGCCCCGGTGCAGGTTCGTGATCGAGACTTCCGCCGTCGGCAGCAGATACAGTTGGGCGTCGGGATCGCTGTACACCACGTCACGGAACTTGGGGAACTGCGCCGCGCCATAGAGCATTTCCTCTTTGACCAGGAACGGCGTATAGACCTCGGTGAAGCCGTGCTGCTGCGTATGCATGTCCAGGTAGAAGGCAATCAGCGCCCGCTGCAAACGTGCGCCCATGCCCTTGAGGACGTAGAAGCGCGTCCCAGCCAACTTGACACCCCGGTCAAAGTCGATGATGTCCAGGGCCGGGCCAAGTTCCCAATGTGGTTTGGGCGTGAAGTCAAACTGCCGGATTTCGCCCTCGTGCGGGTAAATAATGTTCTCCGCGTCGCTGACGCCCACCTTGACGCTCTCGTGGGGCAGGTTGGGTATCCACAGCATGTTCTCGTTCAGTTCGGCCTCGACCTGTTCAATCTCCTTGCCTAGCGCCTCGACCTGATCCCCAATACCGCGCAGGGCATTCGCCAGGTCGTCCAGCGCCGCCTTCGGATCGCCGTCCGCCTTACCATCGGCGGGTGGGTTCGCCAGCAGGTCGAGTGCACGCTCAAACTCGCGGGCACTGATCGCGGCGACGGCCTGCTGCGCCGCGTGAACCTGTGCGGCGGGCGCAAGTTGTTTGTTGCCCCGGAAGCGCCCCATCGCTTTGTTCAGCCTGTTCCGCTCGGCTTGCAGCGTTTCCGTCTCGGCCAGCAGTGCGCGGCGGCACTTGTCCAGCGCGACAATCGTATCGATACGCGCCACTGCCGTTTCATCCTGTAACTTGGCGATCTGCTCTTTGACCCAGTCCGGTTTCTCCCGGATCAACGCCATGTCAAGCATCCTTTTCTTCTCCTGTGGTTGTCGTCTCAGGTTCAGGCGGAGTGGTGCGCTCCGGCCAGCGCGGCCCCCGGCGAAAATCGTTGCGGATGCGGATCGCGGCAGCGACCAGCCCGACGATGATGACAATAAAAACCAGAACGTCGAACACCTGCGGCGTCAGAAAACTCATACGGTTGCCTTTCCGGCACAAAACAAAATCCCCGCCTGAATCACTGCTCAGGACGGGGGACCCGTGGTGCCACCTGGCTTTGCTGCCTGTCTATCGTGCCCGGCAGCCTCATTCGTGCGCGTTAACGGGCGTACCCGGCTGACCTTAGCCCATAATGCGGTTCGACCAGCAACTATTCGGGAGTGGACTTCGGCCCTACCGCTGCCGCCTCGCACCGCCCGGCGGCTCACTGCAAACGGGTTCAGACCTACTAAGCTCCGTCAAAGTTATTGCGGCGCATTGTATCAGCGCCGGGGTAGCCTGTCAACCTCGAGACGTCACACGTTACATCTCCGTTGTCACTTTTGGGGCTGTCTGAACCTGAAGGCGACTGCCGAGGGGGTAGCCGGTACATAGCCCATCCGGCGTGAGATTTCCTGGGCAGTGAAGAGCACAAGCGATGACAATTCGGGGACTCGGCCTTGGACGATCTCCGGGTCAGAACCCGAAAGGCTACATGCGCCGAACACGCGCCCTCGATCATTTCGTATCGGCGCGCCGATACAGAAGGTGCCACTTTCATGCTCTTCCCGGTCAAGGGCATAGCCCTGTGCGCGGATTTGTTCGAGTTCTCGAAGGAGCGCGGCAGGATCGGTAATCGTTCGGTTCGTGTAAGCTGGCAAGCCGACGTTGTTGACGATCTCATCCGTTTCGGATCGGGGAAGGAAGGCCAGGGTCGCTTTGCCATTGGCTGTACAGTGCAATGGCACACGTTCCCCGACTGCCGTCCGGGCCAGCAGCCGCTGTGGCGACTCGACGGCGTAAATATACAGACTGTGGCCGCCTTCCAGTACGGTTAGGTAGACGGATTCACGGCAGGTGTCGGCCAGTTCGCGCAGCAGAGGGGCAGCGCGGTCACGCAATTCGACGTTGACGCGCACTGCCTGTGTGAGCGCGATGACTGCCGTGCCCAGGGCATAGTGGTCACGATCAACCTTCTCGATGTAACCACGGGAGAGCAGGGTCGCCAGCAGGTTATGAACGGTGCTCTTGGGCATATCCAGACGTTCGCTGATTTCGGCCAGCGTCAGGCGTGGTTCGGACACGCTGAACAAGTTCATCAAGTCGATAGCTTTCAGCAGAGAATTGTTCATGACAGGTGTCTCTACGCAGGTTGGTAGCTCTTTGGTGTGTTTAAATCTCTATGCGCCCTTGATGCCAGTCAAGGAAATGCCCTGGATAAACTGGCGCTGTAACAGCAGAAACACAATAATGGGCGGGAGCGCCGCAATCACGGCTCCGGCCATTGACTGGCCGTATAGCTGGACGGACATGCTCAGGCCGGGGCGCAACGTCATGAACTGAGCGATACCGACAGGCAGCGTCCGCGCCGCATCGCTCTGTGTCACGATCAGCGGCCAGAAAAAGCTGTTCCAGGCCGATAGGAACGTGATGATTGCGACGGCACTGAGCGCGGGGCGCGCCAGCGGCAAGATGATCGCCCACCAGATGCGCACCGCGCTGGCCCCATCAACGCGCGCTGCGTCCTCCAACTCGTAGGGAATGCCCAGGAAGAACTGGCGCATCAGGAAGACGCCGGTGACATTCGCGCCTATGGGCAGGATCAGGGCCAGGTAATTGTCGGTGAGTCCCAGCTTGGAGAAGGCCAGGAACAGGGGAACTACCGTGATCTGAAGCGGAATAAACAACATCGACAGGATGACCGCGAAAATCAGGTTGCGGCCCCAAAATTCCATACGGGCCAGCGCGTACCCGGCTAGCGAGTCGAGAAACACGGTCAGCAGCGTCGCCAGGACTGCAACAACGACGCTGTTCAGCATCCAGCGCAGAATAGGAAATTTCTCGAATACGGCCTGGAAGTTCTCCAGCGTGATAGTGCGCGGAATCCAGTGGATTTCAATTGTGGCGATCTCCGATTCGGGTTTCAGGGCTGTGGAAACCATCCAGGCAATCGGAGCCAGTGCCAGGACGACAATGATGACCAGCATGATGTACCACAGGATTTGCCCCGCGCGAGACTTCATGCCGAGGCTCCTTTCAGGCCACGCCGATAGGCCCGTGTCTGCACCAGCGCAAAGATGATCAGCAGTGCAAAAAGCAAACCCGCAATGGCTGCCCCATATCCCATCTTGAAGAACTGAAACGCCGTGACGTAGATGTATTGTACCAGGGTCAGGGTAGCGCTCCCCGGCCCGCCGGAGGTCATGACATAGACCTGATCGAAGACCTGGAACGAGTTGATGATCGCCAGCAGGATGACCAGAAACGTCGTCGGAGCCAGCAGCGGCAGCGTGATGTACCGGAATAGCCCCCAGGATGAGGCCCCATCGATGCGAGCCGCTTCGTAGAGTTCCTCAGGTATATCCTGTAATCCGGCCAGGAACAGCACCATTCCATAACCCACCGTCCACCAGACCGTTGCCAGCACAATCGCGTACATGGCTGCCCGTTCATCGGTCAGCCACGGGACGTTCGGGATACCGAGTTTGCCCAAATATACGTTGATCAGGCCGTAATCCTTCTCCAACAACCAGGTCCACACGACGCCGACTGCGGTGGACATCATCACGTAGGGCGTGAAGACGGCCACCCGGCCCAACGTTCGGCCACGCCGGGGCTGGTTGAGGAAAATAGCCAGCGCCAGACCAAGCACGACCAGCAGCGGAACCGTGAGCGCCGTGAAGAACAGCGTGTTTCGCAGTGCGGTGAGCAGCCTCGGATCACGGAACATGGCCTCGTAATTCGCCAGACCGACCCACTGCGGCTGACCAACCACAGCCCAATTGGTGAACGAAACCCCCAGCCCCGCTACGGCAGGCCCCAGCCGGAATGTCACAAAAAACAACAGGTAAGGGAGCAGAAAGAGGTAGGGTGTCCAGCGGAAGTGGCGTTCAGCCGCAGCAGTCTGGGCCACTGTTCGTGGCCGAGGCAGAATTCGGAGCATCTCTCACCTCGAAGATGGCGGTGCGTCCTGTTCATCAGGACGCACCATTTCGTCATTGAGAAGCGGTTACGGGGTCGCCAGGATGCTATTGATGGTATCGCA
The DNA here is from genome assembly GCA_021325095.1 of Chloroflexota bacterium. Classification (GTDB taxonomy): domain Bacteria; phylum Chloroflexota; class Anaerolineae; order Aggregatilineales; family UBA2796; genus JAJPHV01. The sequence continues at coordinate 16,630 of JAJPHV010000026.1, forward strand.
AGCAGTCTTCACCTCGGCTCGTGGGTCGGCCTGCTTGAGGATAATGTTTTGCGCCATGACCATGATCGGCGTTGGTGCATTGGTCGCAAAGATCTGGTTGTATTTGACGGTGTTGGGCAGCGTCACTTCGACGGGCATCTGGCTGATGAACGCCTGACGGCCTGTCATCGACTGAAAGTCTTTCGATTCCATGACCGCCTTAAAGGCAGGCAGGTTGCCGGATTTTGCCCAGGCAGTGGAGTTGGCGGCCAGCCATTCTAGGAATTGTACGGCGGCTCCCTGTTTGGCCGGATCGGCCTTAGAAGGGAGCGTGAGGGTGTGCCCGCTGCCCCAGACTGCCGGTTTGTCGAAGATGACCGGGAAGGGCGCATCGGCCCAGTTAAACCCATCTTTAGCCTGGCTGTCTTCAAGTTGAGGCATCCGCCAGGGGCCATCGACCAGCATTGCAGTACGCTTGGAGAGGAAATCACGCGGGTAATCCGTCTGACCCTGCGGCGCGACATTTTCCTTGTAGACCAGGTCTTGCAGGAATTGCCAGGCGGCGGTGGCCTTATCTACATCGATGGCGCAGCTCTTGCCATCCTCTGAGAGGAATTTGCCGCCCTCCTGGTTGTACAGGCTGTACCACTCATAGAAGGCGTGATGGTTGGTATACATGTTGATCCCGTACTGGACAATGTTCTTGGGATCGAAGCCCTGCTCACCGGCGTGCTTCCCGTTCTTGTCGAGGGTCAGAAGTCGAGCATCCTCCAGCAGTTCCTTGCCAGTTTTCGGCGGGTCTTTGATCCCGGCAGCTTTGAAGAGATCGACGTTGTAGAACAGCCCGTGCATATGCATGTCCAGGGGAATGCCATACTGCTTTCCATCGTAGGACGAGAACTTCCAGGCCGTATCCAGATAGTTGTCGGGTTTAATGACCGTTGACTTGGCAATCACATCGTCCAGAGGCGTCAGCAGGCCCAGGCCAACAAACTGCGGAATCTCCGGGGGATGCATGGCAAGGATATCTGGCGACTTATTGGCGCCAGCCGCTACCAGGAACGCGTCGAACAGGGGCGACCAGGCCTGGGTTGTCAGGTTGACCTGGATATCGGGATTCTTGTCGTTCCACTGTTTGACGATACCTTTCATCGTGTCGGCATCGGGGCCGGTCCAACCACCCCAGAATTCCAGGGTTACTTTTTCCCTTGCTGTGGTGGCAAAGCTTGGCACAACGAGTGCCAACAACACGATGCACAGTACAGCATATCTAAGTAATTGTTTCATAGATTCTCTCTCCATACCAAGAATTTGATTGGCCCACCGAACTGGCAGATCGTACCCGCAACGCCGTTTCCCGTTTGTGATCGGTTGTCTTCCCTCCTGTCTAGCCAACATGAACAGCAGATAAATCGAGTCTCAGAGCGTTAAGCTCGTCCCAACGTTGGGCAATGGCAGCCGCTGACGCCTGGGGAAGCGGTGAGCGTACCGTACCTACCGAGACGCCGCGCCGGGCAAGGATGGCTTTGAACAGCGACAGATCGCCGCCATCGGCTAGAATCCGGCGCACCGCGTCTACCTGCCGCTGAAGCTCCCTGGCCTGCACCAGATCACCGGACGTAGCCGCGTGATACAGCGCGACCAGTAATTCCGGGAATACGTTGGCGTTGCCCGAAACGCAGGCCTCGACCCCCATCGCTATTGCCGCCAGAATCAAGCCATCGCTGCCATTGACGGCATTGAAATGTCCGGCGCGTAACGGCAGGCAGGCAGTAAGGGTTGCGAGCGAACCGCTACTATCCTTCATGCCGATAATGTTCGGACAACACTCAACCAGGCGTGTGACCAGTTCGCTGGAGATGTTATTCCCGGTCAATTGTGGAATGTTGTACAGGTAGATGGGGAAATCGGGAACAGCAGCAGCAACCTGTTGAAAATACTGGAACAGTGCCTCGTCGGCCAGGCGATAATAATACGGCGTGACGACTGCTGCTGCGTTAGCACCGGCTGCCTGAGCGTGCTGCGCCAGCGCAATCGTGTCCCGCGTCGTGAGCGCGCCAACCTGGATAATCACTGGCACGCGCCCGGCGGTCTCTCTGAGGATGATCTCCGCCAGTTTGCGCCGCTCGTCAAGGGTCAGGAGTGGCCCTTCGCCCGTTGTCCCGCCCGGAAAAAGCCCGTGAATACCGCGTTCGATGAGGAAATTCACCAGTTGGCGCACCACCGCTGCGTCAACTGCGCCAGCACTGTCAAAAGGGGTGAGCAGTGGGACGATGATCCCTTTGAGCTTCCAGTCATTCATGAATTTCGTTCTCCCGCAGCCAGCTCTCGCTAAAACTGGCCCATTCGATGTGCTCTCGGCGATAGGTATAAACGATGTGAATCCGCCCGTCGCCGGTTTGGGCCAGCGTGGGGTATGAATACTCGGCGTGTCCGTCTTCGAGAGTTTGCCGCCAGCGCCAACGCTCATCCTCTTCAGCCAGTGCAACGCAGAGCGGTGTGCGCAGCCGGTCGCTGTTGTTGAAAGCCAGCGCAAGCGCGCCACTTTGCAGACGAAGCAAATCGATCCCCGAATTCGGGTTGGGGATGGGCGTCGGCGCCGGGGGTGACCAGCATTCGCCGCCATCCAGGGATTCTGTCCGCCAGATGCGCCCGCCACGAGTACGCAGATAGGCCAGCAGATACCCACCAGATACCTGCACGACACACGGATGGATGTTGCCGTCTGGTGTGCTGATCGGTTGGGTCAAACGCCACGATTGCGCGTCGTCGTCTGAAATCAGCATTCTCGATTGCCAAGTGTTCTCGTCGTACACGGGCAGGATGCAGCGTCCTGGCAGGCTGACCGGACGACTGCGGAACATCAGGCCAGGGTAGTCTAGCACTGGCATCGGTGATTCCCACGACTGTCCATTATCGCGGGATCGTTGCCAGAAAGGCTGCGCGCTCGTCCAGTCACGGCCCATGATCACCACAAAGAAGAGCCAGAGTTCGCCATTGGGTCGGGTCCAAAAGACGGGCTGCCCAAGTGAATGGCCCTCCACCTCTGCAACCACCTGGGGTTGGCTCCAGGACTCGCCATGCACGGCGCGTCTGGATGCGAGGATGGCAACATCCGGCGCTGTTTCGTAGGAACCGGCGAACCAGGCAGCCAGCAAGGAACCATCACCCAATACTGTCAGTGTGGCACAATGGGCTAAGGGGTGACTGTCGAGCCGTTCAAAGATCGGCGCTTTGGTCAGCATCTTGCCACGCTTTTCCTAACCTGTACTTTCCCGGCACACACAAGCGCCCAGGAGGCCAGTTGACGATTGCTGGCTGCCGTTTATTCCAGTGGGTGAATGACTACATCCTTGAACTCCAATCCGGATCGTAGTTTACCATTCAACATTATGGAATACAATTTGAAATTTCACACCACAGCGGCAATCGCCTTGAAGGTCAATGGAGGTACAGCGGGGGGCCAGAGTGTGCAAACAAGCCGGCGGAAGTATTGCGAATTGGTGGACTGAGCGCGCGCCGAAGGGCAAAAAGTCAGGTGCAAATCGAGACATCTGGCAAGCTCAAAGCGGCGAACTTTTGATGCAATCGCCCCGAAACTCACCCCGCCCCCTCTCCACCTTGTGGAGAGGGGAGTCCACACCGCCGATGTTTCGCTTGCGGACAAGGGGGCCGGGAGTGAGATCAACCGTCTCAGGCTGGCGTATTAACCGGACGGTTCGCACCACCCATGTTGCGCATCCGGAAGGCCAACACGACCAGCAGAATGCCAAACAAAATGGCATACACGCCGACCATCCACAACAAGGCCAGGATGCCCGCCCCTGGCGAAATGACCAGCAGAATGCCGAAGATCACCGACAGCAAGCCGCTCAACCCAAGCAGCCACTCGTTCTGAATTTCCTCGCGCAGCCGGATCGCTTCCAGGATCTCGAAGATGCCAGTGACCACTGCCCAGGCCGCAACCACGTACAAGATGGTCAGGGCCGTAATGCCCGGCCAGACGAACGCGATCACCCCGGCAATAATGCTGACGATGCCTTCCAGCAGCAGCCACCACCACTGCCGATAGCGTTCGTGAATCCTGACCGCCGTAATGACATTGCCGATGCCATCTACAAGCAGGTAAGCCGATAGGACCAGAATCAGCGCCTGAAGGCTGATGCCCGGCATCAGAAAAACCAGTATGCCAAACAAGATTGCGACGAGGCCGCGGAGTGCTACCATCCACCAGTTGTGCGATAGATGCGTGACCATTTGCACCTCCACCGGGAATTGATGACCCATCCTCGATGCTATCGCGGCGCGACGCACAGTGCCATATTTTCTCATCGATCTCTACTCGCGGATGAGCCGGAGGTCAGTTAGCTGTTTCAGGTCAATCGCGGTTACAATTGCTGAATTGAAAGATGCGGGTGAGCAGAATCCGGTGAAGGATCAATCCACTGGATAAAGTGTTTTGTGGGAAACACTATGCACAAAGATGATTTGCCCAAACCTGGCCCGTTGTCGGCATTCCGGCGCATTTTTGTGCCACAGACCGGTAGCAACAAATCCGCTGGCGCACCCTCAGCGCCGCGTGCAGCTCCGTCCGGCAGTGCTCCTCTCCGAACGTTGAGTCTGTCCCCGAGCGAGGAACAATTACGCTCGCTGATCGCGTCGATTGACGCGCTGGTGTTTTCCATCGACCTGGAAGGCAAATTCCTGGTTTATCATGCACCGCCGGCTTCGGCGGGCGATACGCTGACCACGCCCAAAGGTATTTACGTCGGCCAGCGCTATCGTGACATCCTGCCGGAGAACCTGGTCAGGCAGCTTGAAACGGTTATTGCACAGGTCACGAAGGACTACCACACCCGTCACCTGGATTACAGCCTGACGGTGGACGGCGAAGAACGCTTCTTCAGCGCGCGGGTGTCGCCGCTGATCGGGGCACGTCCGAGTTTGCTCGGCGTGACGGTGGTGGCCGATGACGTGACCGAGGCGGTGCGCGCCCGGCAGCGCCAGCTACGCCTCCTGGGGCTGGAACAACTCAACCGCACGCTGACCGCACTGTTCCTGCAATCGGACGATCCCGATCAGGCGGTGAATGAAGCGCTAGAACGGGCCGGGCAATCCCTGGATGTGTGCCGCGCCTACATCTTCCACTTCCGTGAAAACGAGCGCTTGCTGGACATCACGCATGAATGGTGTGCGCCCGGCGTGGCCTCGAACCTCGGCAAGTTACAGGGGTTGGCCTTCGATGAGATTCTGCCTTCTTTCCTGGCGCTGCTCACCCGCGACGGCGTGATCGCGCCCTCGCACCTCCGCGACCTTCCGGAAGATATTGGCAAGTTCCTGGCGGATCGGGGCGTCGTTACGGCGCTCCTGTTGCCTTTTTACGTCGAGAAGCGGCTGCAAGGCTTCATCGGCTTCGACGAGATGCGCCGCGAACGCCAATGGTTGCCAGAAGAGATCGCCGCCGTCCGCACCATCACCCAGAGTTATTCGCGTGCCCTGGAACGTCAGCGCACCCAGCTTGTGCTCATCCAGGCCCGCGATGCGGCGTTGCGCTCGGCCCGGCTCAAGACGGAGTTTATGTCGAACATGAGCCACGAGATTCGCACACCTATGACCAGCATTCTCGGAATGCTTGAACTGCTCATGGAGTGCAGCCTGACCGACGAACAGCGCGAATACGCCCAACTGGGCTATGCCAGCGCCAAGAACCTCTTGCAACTTCTGGATGACATCCTGGACTTCTCCAAAATCGAGGCGAAAAGCGTGGTGCTGGAAGCCGTGCCCACCGATTTACGTGGCTTGATCACCGAGATCAGCAGCATGCTGGCTCCCGAAGCGGCTCGAAAGGGTCTGGAATTGCGTACAGAGGTGGCTGACGACGTGCCCACGCGCGTCCAGGTCGATCCGGCGCGCCTGCGCCAGGTCCTGACCAACCTGAGCGAAAACGCGATCAAGTTCACCGAAAAGGGTAGGGTAAGTATCACCGTGCGCCGTATGAGTACGACCAGTGAGCATCCTCGCCTCCGTTTTGAAATCAGTGATACTGGCATCGGCATTCCGGCCAACCTTCAGACCCAAATCTTCGAGAGTTTTGTCCAGGCGGATGGCTCGGCGACGCGCAAATACGGTGGAACCGGCCTGGGCCTGACCATCGCCAAGCAACTGGTCGAGTTGATGGAAGGCGAGATCGGAGTCGAAAGTACGGTGGGACAGGGTAGCAAGTTCTGGTGTGTGCTGACACTCCCGGAAGCCCTCGAAACGGGGGAGCCGCGCGGCTAGAGTCAACGTGAACACCAATGTCCTGGGGCTGGCGCTGCTGGTTATCGGGCTGGTAGTTGGCCTGCGGCTGGTTCTCGAACTGCACAGGTCGCAGCCTGAATGGTCTGCCAATTCCCCTATTGCCTTATCTGTCCTGGATCGGCTGCGGCGCTACTGGGCTAGTTTTCATGCTGTCGCGCGGCAGCACCCGGCCAAGCCATTGGCCTACGCGGAGACAGCGGCCTGGCTGCTCGTACTGCTCTCCCTCGCCGATCACGTGCTATCCTACCGGGGGGTCACCGCCGCGCTCATCTGGTATCTGACCATCGGCCCGCACGAAATCGGCCATCTAATCTGTTTACCGTTTGGGCAGTTCCTGTACATCGCGGGCGGCTCGATCTGGCAGGTGCTTGTGTGGGTGCTGCTCGGCGTGTATGCGCTGCTGGTGCGGCGGCAGATCAGCGTTACGCTGTCCTTCTGGGCGGTGGCGGGGCACAGCCTGGTCAACCTGGCGCAGTACATCGGCGACGCGCGCGCTCGCCAACTGCCGCTGCTCTTCGGCCAGAGTGCTGAACATCACGACTGGTACAATCTGCTGAATAGGCTGGGCCTGCTCAACGCCGATCAGACCCTGGCCGCGCTGGCGACGTTGAGCGGGATTATCATCGTTGTGGGCGTCGTTGCAGCGGGAATTTTGAGTGCGTGGCTGCTGCCGCGCACGCGGCTAGGCCGGGTACAGCGTTTCGATGGCAACCCACTGCGTGCCCTGTCGGGCGCCCTGGCACAGACGTTCGGGCAGGGTTGAGTGTGGTATGGCGATGGCGATGAGAGGAACGAGACATGGCATCCCAATTTAAAAGCGGCACGGTGATTTTTCGGCAATGGGACTCGCGGGATGGCCTGAACGAGGTAGCGCGGACGTTTAGCTCCCTGGACGAGATGTTTAACCTCTGCCTTCAGACCGACGATACCCTGCTGGTGGATCGGATCATCATGGAAGGGCAGGATAGCAAGGGCGGCGCGCACACCGTCACACTCGTGTTCCAATCCGCCACCGTGCCGGACGACGCGGGCGAGTAGGGAAATACCAGCCGTGATCCTGGAAGTTGCCATCCTGAACATACGCCCAGGCCAGCGCCCATCGTTTGAAGCAGCCTTCCGTGAGGCTGCGCCGATCATTGCCTCAATGCCGGGCTACGTCGGCCACGGGCTGCAACAATGCCTCGAAAACCCGGATCAGTACATCCTGCTGGTGCGCTGGAAACCTCTGGAAGACCACACTGTCGGCTTTCGAGGATCGCCACAGTACCAGCAGTGGAAAAGCCTGCTGCACCACTTTTACGACCCCTTCCCGACAGTAAAGCATTATCGGCTCATTCGTTGACAAACTCGCTTTCGATAATGATAGAACCAACACGCTGCCAGACATTCCTACCATGCTGGACGATGCATCGGACGCCTCTATCTCTATTCCACTTGCCTCCGATCCTCACGCCTGTCTTTCAGGCGATCAGGCCCATCAATCGCTACATACCGGCTCAATGGGATCCAACCGCCCACTGCTGCCAATCTTGCTGCGCTGGCTGAGGACTTGATGTGTGTCCGAGCCGCACCGCCCGGCCAGTGGGTATACTTCCCTGTATCGACCTTCCGAGTTTCAACGCTGTTCGAGACTGGTCAGACGGTGAAAGCGATCCGTGGAAGGTCAGACCGGAAGGGAAGTCATATGAAACGATTATTGCCTGTCCTGGTGCTTCTGGCGCTGCCGGCAATGGCCTGCAATCTGAGCGAATCGCCGACCCCTATCCCGACGGTGCCGCCTGCGCCGCCGCTGCAAAATCCTATCGTGGGTCTGAGTCCGGTCAGTGGGCCGCCGGGCACGGTCATTCGGGTAGCGGCGGCGGGCTTTCCCACCGGATCAACGGTTAACCTGTACCTGTCCGGGATCGACGCGACAACGACCCCCAATCCAGTGGCACAAGGGCTGAACATCGGGGCAGGCGGCGTATTGACCTTTGCCCTGCAACTGCCCAACGAAGTGGACGGGAAAACACTCAGCGGGACAACACCGCTCAACTTCACTGTCTCCACTGCCGACAACCTGACACGCGCCAGCGCCGTGTTTGTGGCGACGGCGGGCGGGACTTCGGCAACAGCCACCCCGGCGCCTTCGGACAACAGCGCGGGCGGCGGGACGGCAGGCGGACAACTCTTTATCACCGGCCCGGCCATCGGCTCGGTGGCGGTGGGCGGCACGTTGGTCGTCACCGGGAGCGGCAGCGCCTTCAATAACCGGGTGGGCGTGCAACTGCTTGACGCGAGCAATAACATTCTGGGCAGCAACTTCGCCATCATTCAGGCCACTGCGGGCGCGATAGGCCCCTGGCAGACCACGATTGCTTTTGCGCAACCTGCGTCCCCAACGGTAGGGTACATCGTGGCCTACACAGTTAACGCGGCGGGCGCTGTCGCGGATCGGGCCAGCATCCCTGTCTCGCTGGCGGGCGCGGGTGTGCCAACCATCACCCCAACGACCAGCGTGGCGACCAGCGTGCCGCCTACCGTCCTGCCTGTCATCACGGTTGGCCCGACGTCGGCCCAACCCACAACATCGTTCATCACTGCCACGCCGAGGTGAATGGACTGAGCGATGAGGACAGGGTAGAAGGCCATTAACTTCGATTCTGCCCCCTCTCGCAAGCAGAGAGGGGCAGGGGGTGAGGTAAATTCCTGGCTCAGTCCGCATCACGATTTGCGGCGGCGCGGTAAAATGGCCCCAAAGGAGATTACACGAACTCGTGTCGTTTGAACCCATTCTGCTCGCGCCGCAAAAAGAAGAACAGGAGCTTTACCCCTACCGTCGGGTATGGCGCACCGCCCTCATCGAGATCGGCATCCTGCTGCTCGTCACCGTCGGCACGGTCCTTGCCGTGCGTTTCATCTCACCGCGCATCGGCGAGGGACAGCGCCAGACCATTGGACTGGCTTACGCGCTGCTGCCGCTTGGCCTGTGGATGGTCTTTTCGTACCTGGGCGAACGGCGCGTGCCGGAGCCGCGCCCGCGCCTGTTCACCGTCGCCATTCTGGGTGCCCTGGTCGCCAATGCCGTTGGGCTGCCGCTGGTCAACCGGCTACTGAACGTCAACGAATGGCTGGCGACGGCTCCTGGATCATCTCGTCTGATCGGTTATATGCTGACGGTGGGCATCAGCCAGGAATTTTTGAAATACGCTGTCGTGCGCTACAGCGTGTGGCCCGGCGCCTTTCGCATCCGAAGTGACGGCGTCGCCTACATGCTGGCAGCGGCGATTGGCTATGCAACGGTGGTGAACGTCGATTTTGTCCTGAATAACAACGCGAATCCCTCGGTCTACGCGCTGCGCGTCGCGGAGTTTACGCTGACGCACCTTGCTACCAGCACGATCATGGGTTATTTCCTGGCCGAGCTAAAACTGACGCGGGACACGGCTATTTTCTGGATGCCCGGCGGCCTGGTGCTGGCAGCGCTGCTGGCCTCGCTATCCATCGTTCTGCGCGGCGGGTTGATCGTCGGCGGCATTGGCCCCTCCTCCACCGGCAACACAGCCTTTCAGGGGCTGGGCGCAGCGGTGTTCCTGGTCGTTTTCCTTTTCGCCAGCATTTACTTTTTGATCAATAACGCCGACGAGCGCGCTCAATTGCGCGGGCGGTTGGATTTCCAGCGATGATCGAGATCATCACCCCCCAATCTGCCGAACTCAACTTCCGCCAGCGCTGGGCCAGCTACCTGACCATCGCCGTCGCCGTCGTGGGGCTGCTGGGTGGTGTGCTGCTGCGTTCCAGCATCATCGATGCGACAGTGCGCTTTGAGAACAAACAGGCCGGGATCGCCGTTCGCTACCCGGTGAACTGGCTGTTGGACGAAAACCGCGAGGATTTTGTGCTGCGCGTGGAAGACCCGGCGGCCACCCCATTCAAAACCATGCTGCAAATCTCGATTGTGCCCATAGGGCAGGGGGCGCGCTCGGCGCTGGACATCCTGAACCCGCTGAACATCAGCCGGGCCACATCGCTGCCTTCCTACCGTACCCTCGAAATCAGCCCGATCCGGTTGCCCAATGGGACGTCAGCCACACAGATGCTCTATGCCTACGCTGCCAGCGAAGCGAACCCGATCCTGCAATCCATCCCGATTGTCGTGCGCGCAATTGACGTTGTGGTGCTGCGCAGCAGCCAGGCTGTGATTATCACTTACCGCGCAGATGCCGAATCTTTCGAGCGCAATCAGCACTATTTCGAGGCTTTCCTGAGATCATTGGAGTTTTAGCGTATGGCAGGCCAGACCTCGCTCCGAGCCGTTCGCCGTAAGCGGGCAGCCAGATGGTTCAGAAATAGCTGTCAGGCCAACTTCCATCGACTCATCAGGCGCACCGGGCTAACTGTCGTGCTGCTGCTGGCCTGCTTTGCGCAGCCAGCGCTGCCGATGCACCGGGCCGAGGCCGCGCCGCTGCGACAGGCGACCTTCGACGCGACAAAGGCACAGCGCGCTACCGTCTACATCATGCAGACCTATACCAACGCGCTCGGCCAGGCTGTCATCTCTTGCGTCGGATCGGGGACGCTGGTCAGCGCTGACGGACTGATCCTGACCAACGCCCACATCGCCGTGTCCAGCGACACGTGCCGCTCGGATAAGATCGTGATCGGGCTGACGGTGCGGATCGGCGAGCCGCCTGTCGCCCGCTATTATGCCGAAGTCGTCGCGCAGAACGTCGGCTGGGACCTGGCCGTGCTGCGCATTACCAGCAGTATCGACGGTATTCCCGTCAATCGTGCCACACTGGCACTGCCCTTTGCCGAGCTTGGCGATTCCGAAGATGCCAATCTGGACGACACCATCAATGTGGTCGGCTACGTACAGGCCGATGAAAAATCGAATGGAGCCGTGCAGGTCATTCGGGCTACCATCAGTGGCTTCACCGCGGAAGCGCGCGTCGGGGATCGGGCCTGGATCAAGACCAGCGCCATCATCCCCGGCGGCATGAGTGGGGGCGGCGTTTACAGCACTGCGGGCACATTGATCGGCATTCCGACTGTTGCCCCCTCGCGGAGCAGTGGGCAGTCGGTTGACTGCCGCCGTGTCCAGGACTCCAACGCCGATGGCCGTGTCGATGACCAGGACACATGCATCCCGATCAGCAGCTTCGTGAACGCCATGCGCCCCTCGCGGCTGGCGCGCGGGCTGGTGCTCGCCGCACAGCTTGGCCTCACGCCGTCCTTGCCACCGAAGGCGCAGCCGGAGCCGAAACCCTCCAGCCCGCCCACTTTCAGCCGTCTGTTTTTCGCTCAGGGCGTGAACCAGGCCGGGATGCCGTCGAGCGTGGTGACGGGTCTGCCCTCCGGCGTTCAGCGCCTCTACCTGTTCTTCGACTTTGATAACATGGTGGATGGCCTGATCTACGAACTGCGCACGACACTGGATGGCATTCCCAACCCGACCTTTAGCCTGGCCCCGGCCACATGGAGCGGTGGACGCCAGGGCCTGTGGTACATCGGTAGCACGGCGCAGGTCTGGCCCAACGGCACTTACGAATTCACGCTCTTCATCGAGGGCGCGCGCATCGCCAGCAAGCAGATCACGATTGGCGGCCCGGCCAAGCCCGTGCCCACCTTCGCCGACATTCTCTTTGGCATTCTGAATTCCCGGCAAGAACTGGTCAGCACGGGCAATGTGCTGCCTGTCGGGAACACCATTAATGCGGAATTTGTCTTCAACAACATACCGCCCAACACGCACTGGAAACAGGAATGGTATTACGAGGGCCTGAAGGTCTCCGAGAGCGCAGGCGACTGGACGGATGGCCCGAACGGCAAGCGCTCAGTAAGCGCCACCGGCTCCGCCGAGCAGCCCTTGCAGCCGGGCCGTTACCGGCTCGAACTGCGCATCGGGCCAGAGGAAGAACTGGCCGCCACCTCCGATTTTATTATGGCCGGAGCGCAGAACGTGCTGAAAACGGAGATTTTTAGCAAATTATCGTTTGCAACGGCCTTACAGGACAACCAGCCGGGCGGGATCGTGGGCGCAGCCTTTCCCAACACACTCCAACAACTGTACGCCACCTTCGATTGGCGTGAGATCGCCCCCGGCACGCCCTGGACGTGGCGCTGGACGGTGGACGGCAACCCGCTTTTCGAGGTCACGCAGCCCTGGACTGGCGAACCCAGTGGCAGCACCTTCTGGGTGCGCCTGGACAGTCGGGGGCACATCCCGGACGGCTCGTACAAGATCGAGTTGCTGGTCGGCGGGGTTGTCATGGCGACGGCTACGGCAAAGGTCGGCCTGGGGCAGCTTCCGGTCACGACTTTTGGCGCGGCGCAGGGTGTTCAATTGCAGGGGCGCATCGTCGATGCTGAGACCGGTAAGGGTATTCCGGGCGTGTCATTTCTGGTTCTCAAGACCGACATTGACACCCGCGATTTCACCTGGGACATGTCCCAGGTTTATGATATGTCGCTGACCGACTCGGACGGCCAGTACAGCCTCTCCAGACTACTGGTGCGCGACAGCAAAGTCGCCTACAGCATCATCGTCCTGGCACGCGGCTACTTGCCCGTCTCGATGGACGGCCTGCGCATCGACGACAAAACTCAAAACCCGCTGACCATCAACGTCGAACTGAACCGCGATTGAGGCTCGATAAACCTCACCCCCAACCCCTCTCCACCTTGTGGAGAGGGGAGTCTGGACGGGTCGGTTCCCCCTCTCCGCTGCGCAGAGAGGGGGGCAGGGGGTGAGGTCAAGCCCCGGCCCAACTCCGCCCACTGGCATGACCTTTCAAAGTTACGACTCACGACTTCCCCCAACTTTGTTACGGCAATGATAACTCAAAATCCGCTGAATAGTTGTATTCTTGACTGAGAACGTCCACCTGGTGGAGCGCGCCCGCCGATCCTGTACACGGCGAGCGCGCTGCCGGAAGCCGAGCAATCAATGCCCCTCCACCGAATCACGCATCCCCTGAAACCCCTCTGGTACTCGGTAACTGAGCCGTCGAGCACCGTGCGTGGCAAAGAGCAGCGGCGACAGGCACGCCTGTTCGCCTCGCTGCTGATAGCCATTATCCTGCTGGGCTTTGCCAGCAACGTGGTCTGGCTCGTCTCTGAAGTAGAGGGGCCAAACCCATCGCAGCATCAAAAGCTGTTTTTGAATCTGGGGATGGATGCCCTGCTGCTGATCCCATACTGGTTGAGCCGTACCCGGCGCTACATTCTGGGCTTCAAGCTATTCGTCGGCTTAACCTCCCTGACAATTTTCCTGGTGGCTATCCCGACGAACAGCGCCAGTGAGCTTTATATCCTCGATTACCTGGTGGTTTCCCTGTTCCTGTGCAGCCTGTTTTTGTCGTTGCAGATGACCGGGGTGCTGCTGGCGGCTCATCTGATCGGCATCGCCATATTCGGCCTCGTGGTGAACTTCCCAGGTCTGACGCGCGGGCAGGTTTTTTTCGGCCCGCTACTCTTCAATGCGCTGGCGTCCTGTGCGATTCTCCTGGTCGTGCATCACCGTAACTGGCTGGAACAGGAGCGCCAGTCTGCGCTGCGCGAAAGCGAACGCAAATACCGCTTGGTGATCGAGCAGGCGTCGGACGGCATTGGCGTGGTCGATCAACAGGGCCATTTTCTCGAATTGAACTCCGCACTCAGCCAGATGCTCGGTTATTCTCAGGAGGAAATCCTGGGCCTTCGGGTACGGGACGTGGTCGTCCAGGCCGATCTCGCCACCGCGCTGGCGCAGCTAGACCAACTCTCACTGACGGGGACGGCTCTGACCACCCTCGAAGTGCGGCGTAAGGACGGTACACATCTCCCTGTGGAAGTCAGTTCGAAACAACTGGAGGATGGCCGTATCCAGGCTTTTGTCCGTGATATTACCGCGCGCAGACAGGCAGAAGAGGCACTCCGGCTGTCCGAGCAGCGCTTTTCGAGAGCCTTTCAGGCCAGCCCCTTGCCCACCTGCATTACGACGCTGCACGAACAGCGCCTGATCGATGCCAACGAGAGCTTTTTCCATTTCTTCGGGTTTTCCAAAGAGGAAGTCCTGGGGCGGATCGTCACCGAACTGGGGGCTACGCTGACTTTCCTGGATAAGGCTTCCGTCGCCCAGAAGATGGCAGCGGATCAGCCCTTGCGCAACATCGAAGCGGTGGTTAGCACCATATCGGGTGACACCCGAAACGTTCTGCTCTCCATCGAGTTCATCGACCTGAACGGCCAGCAGTGCGCGCTGTCTATCTTCCAGGATATTACCGAACGCAAGCGCGCCGAGGAAGCCTTGTCGCAGGAACGCAGCCTGCTCAGGACGCTGATCGACAATTTGCCTGACTATATTTTCATCAAAGACGCAGAAGGGCGCTTCCTGATCAGCAACACGGCCCATTCGCGTGCGGCGCAGAGAACCATCGCCGGTTCACCGGTTGGGCGAACTGCCTCTGACCTGTTCCCGCCCGATTTTGCCAAACAATACCAGGCGGATGATCAAGCCGTCCTGCAAAGCGGCCAGGCGCTCATTAACGTCGAACGAATCACCATCGGCGAGGACGGCAACCCTCGTTGGGTGCTGACGACGAAGGTTCCGCTCCGCGATTCAACGGGTAAGATCACCGGGCTGGTCGGCATCAGTCGGGACATCACCGAGCGCAAGCGTGCCGAAGACCGCTTCCGCTCATTACTCGAGTCCGCGCCGGACGCCATGGTCATCGCCAACGGCAATGGCGAAATCGTGCTTGTCAACAGCCGGGCCGAACTGATCGGGCAACGTGTTGAGGTGCTCATCCCCGAAGCGCTGCGCAACCAGCATCGGGTGAAACGTACTGCCTACAACGCTGATCCACACGCGTTCATGCTCGGCAGTGGGCTGGACCTCTTCGCCCTGCGCAAAGATGGCGGCCAGTTCCCGGTTGAAGTCAGTCTCAGCCCCATCGTCACTGAGGAGGGCACGCTCCTTGTCAGTGCCATCCGCGACATCACCGGGCGCAAACAGGCCGAAGAGGCGCTCCGTAAAGCACAGGAGGCCGAGCACGAACAGCGCGTCTTGGCCGAAGCGCTGCGCGACACCGCCGCCGCGTTGACCAGTGCACTCAACCCGGACGTGGTGATGCAGCGCATCCTGGAGAACCTGGGGCGTGTGGTGGCGCACGAGGCCGTCAACATCATGCTGATCGAAGGCGATAGCGCCCGTATCGCTTACCGGCGCGGCTATCCTTCTCTGGATGAGAACGGCCAGCAGCCCGAAGTCGTGCCGCTTAACGTCGCCAACCTGCGCGAGATGATCATTTCGTCGGCTCCATGCCTCATCCCGGATGTGACTGTCTATCCCGGTTGGGCCGCGATCCCTGGAACAGCATGGATACGCTCCTACCTGGGTGCGCCGCTGCGCGTGCATGGTTCAACGCTCGGATTTATCAATCTGGACAGCGCGACGCCGAACTTTTTCAACCACGTGCACGCGGAGCGCTTGCAAGCCTTCGCCGACCAGGCGGCCATTGCCATCGAAAACGCGCAGCTTTACAATGAATTGCTGCACCACGCGACCAAACTTGAACTGCACGTAGCCGAGCGCACCGCCGAACTGTCTCATGCCAAAGAACGGGTCGAGGCCATTCTGAGCAACAGCAGCGACGCAGTAGCGGTACTCGAACTGGACGGAACGATCAGCCAGACCAACCCGGCCTTTCGCGCTATGTTCGGTCACCAGGCCCACGACTTATCACTGCCCCTCCTGGCTGAACCGGACAGCCGCCAGAAATTCAGCGAGGCCATTCAGTCGGTGCTTGGCAACGGACAGCCAGCGCGTTTGGAAATTTCGGCGCGGAATCAATGGGGCAATGTCTTCAGCGCGGATGTGGCCCTGTCGCCTATTCGCAGACAGGATGTCGGCCCGGCGAGCAAAGCGTTGTCCGGGGTCGTGTGCAGCATACGTGATATGACCGAACGCCGCCGCGCCGAGGAAGCATTGGCTCAGGAGCGTAACCTCCTGCGAACGGTGATTGACAATGTCCCGGATTTCATCTACGTGAAAGACGCCGAACACCGCTTTGTATTGTCGAACGCAAGTGTGGCGAAATTCTGGGCAACCACCCCCGACGAAATCGTTGGCAAAACCGATTTCGACCTGTTCCCTGAAGACCTGGCTGCTCACTTCCGCGACGATGAGCGGCTGATTATCGAAACTGCCCAGCCGCTGACCCATGAAGAAATGGTGGTCGATCCGGCGGGCCGCAGGCGCGTTTTCCTGACGACCAAAGTGCCTCTCTTCGACAAGGACCTGCATGTGATCGGGCTGGTCGGCACAAGCCGGGACATTACCGAGAGCAAGCAGATCGAGAAGGAGTTGCAGGAACTCAATCGCCTCAAGACCGAATTTCTTTCCACAGCCGCCCACGAACTGCGCACCCCGCTCACATCGATACGCGGCTTCAGTGAAATCTTGCTGGCGCGTTCTTTCGGCGAGGAGCGGCAGCGCCGCTATCTCTCCCTCATCAATGAGCAGGCGGCGCAGCTAGGCAAATTGATCGACGATCTGCTGGATATTACCCGGCTTGAAACCCGGCGCAGCCTGGCGCTCGAACTCGGCCCGGTTGATCTGGCGCAACTGCTGGACAAGGCCGTTACCACCTTCGCTGAGTTTGCGCCGCGCCATCAGATCAAGATGGAGGGCCTCTCGCACTATCCGGCTGTCAAGGGCGATGCCTTCCGCCTGACGCAGGTGATCAACAACCTGCTCTCGAATGCGGTAAAGTATTCACCCAGAGGCGGCGTGGTCACCATCCGAACCCGGTTGCTTGCGGACTCGGTTGAGCTGTGTGTGCAGGACGAAGGGATCGGCATGACCGCCGAGCAGCAGGCACACCTGTTCGAGAAGTTCTACCGCGCCGACGCTTCCAATACGACGATCAGCGGAACGGGCCTGGGCCTGTCCATTTGCAAATTGATCGTCGAACTGCATGGCGGAAGGATATGGGTTGACAGCGAATATGGTGTCGGCACAAAGTTGTATGTTACGCTGCCGCTGGCGACCAACTGCTAGGCAAACCTCATGCGCGCCTTGCTGCTGAAGGCAGCGGTAGGGCTGCTGGTCGGGTCGTGGCTGGTCGGCGTGGCGTCCGGCGTACCGGCAGTGCACGCTCAGGGTGATGCCAGCCTGCAAGGCCCCGTGACCGCCCTGTACCTGGAAGGCAACCGCCTGTGGATCGGCCAGGGGTCGATGCTGGTCGAGGCGATCATCGCCGCCGACAATGTGTACCCGGTGGCGGCGCTCAACGTGGGCCGCCACGACATCCGGGCGATTACGACCTGGTTCGGCATCACTTTTGTACTCAGCGAAGATGGCCTGACGACACTTGACGGGCAGCGCAAGGTACTGGACTACGCCCAGGGCGGCGGGCAGCGGATGGTCGTCCAGGACGGACGGGTGTTTGTGGCTGCGCTCCATGCAGGCGTGCGTATCCTCAAGGTTGACACGTCGGGCCGGCTGACCCGGCTCGGGATCCTGAGCACGTCCGGCCCGGCCAACGATCTGGCGGTTCAGGGCGCGCACGACCTGTGGGTGGCCGAAGGCACAGCGGGCCTCCGGCGCTATGACACCCGCAGCCTTGAAACACCCGAAGTGCTGGCTTCACTGGGCGGCCTGGCTCCGGCTACCCTGGTACGTAGCAATGGCGCGCGCCTGTATGTTGGCTATGCCAATCGTCTGACAGTATTGGACACGAGCGACGTACAGACGCCCCTCGTGCTCGGCTCAATAGCGCTGGACGAGCCTGATGCGCGCATTGCCGACCTGCTGATCCAGGGCAGCCGTGTCTATCTCGGCAGGCTGGGCACAGGCGGGGCGGACATTCTGAGTGTAGACCTGTCAGACCTGGCGGCGATCCGCCCACTGGCTGCCTTTGGTTCAGACGGGGCGGGCGAACGACTGGCACTTTTCGGCGACGACCTGCTGGTCGGTTCGGGCCGGTTCGGGCTGCGGCGAGTGCGCTTCGGCGGTGTTTCGCCCGTTCAGATCGCGGCCTGGGGGCCAGTGGCGCAGTCCGCGCTGTGCTTACCTGTGCCCGCCGATCCACAGCCACCTAACCTGAGCACCGTCCCTGACGGCCCGGTGACGCTGCGCTGGGCGATGGGCTGCGATCCCGCTGCCATTCAGGTGCAGGTCAATGGAACCCCTGTCGCGCCGCTGGATAGCTCCTCCTATCGTTTCGTCCCACATACTGCCCTGACGACATGGCAAGTCACCGTGCTCGATGCAGCAGGCCGCCGCATTGATGGCCCGCGCTGGACATTTGAATCGGCAGCGGATGGCTGGTTAGCTACCCCCGTCCACCCCCCGAACGGCAACCTCCTATATACCTCCCCGGCCATCTTTATCGATACGCATTCTCCAGGCTTTGCCGGACTGCTGCTTTGCGGCGCGCTGGGCATTGGACTGAGCGTGATGATTGGCACGGTCTGGTTGCTGGGCAGTCTCACGCAGCGCCGTTCGTCCCGCCAACCATGAGCGCTTCCGATTCCATGACGGCTACTACGGCGACGCAGCATTCAGTCGATGCTGTTCCGATGTTCTCATTATCGGTATTATTAGCGTCACTTTTTTGACAAATTCAGCCTGGTTTGCCAAAATTGTGGATCAATCTCCGTAAAACGCATGAAACTCGTAGATTTACTGAGATTTTGACTGCAAGTTGAGTCGCCGATTCGCCTGATTGGTGTGAGGTAAAAGGGTTGTCGTCACTGGTTTGTGTTGGCCTGAGTTACAAAACCGCCCCGGTTAGCATCCGTGAACAGGCGGTACTCTCTTTAGAACAGCAAAGCACGCTTCTCGATGAAGTCGCCAGCAGCCATGTGCCGGGCGTTGAAGACCTGGTCGTTCTATCGACCTGTAACCGCACCGAACTGTACGCGGTTGGTGCGCCCTACGCTGCTCAATCGCTGTTCAGCCTGTTGCACCAGCAGAGCGCACTGGCCGAGGATGAACTACGTGCGGTGGCCTACTGCCTGACCGATCAGGCGTGTGTCCGCCACGCGATGCGCGTCGCAGCCAGCCTGGATTCGCAGATCATCGGTGAGCCGCAAATCCTGGGCCAGCTTACCCAGGCGTATCGCCGTGCCAGGACGGGCATCCTGCTGTCGGAACTGATGCGAGGCGCCATTCACGCCGGTAAGCGCGTGCGCAGCGAAACGGAACTCGGCCAGGGCGCGCTCTCGATCAGCGCCATCGTCGCCCGCCACGCCAACCGGATCGCCGGATCGCTGGCCGAGATCACTGCCCTGATCATCGGCGCCGGCGAGGTGGCGCAATCCACCGCGGCATCGCTGGCCCGGCGTGGGATCGGCAGGCTGGTCATCGCCAGCCGGACACTGGAACATGCCCAGGCCGCTGCAAAACGGTTTGGGGCCACCGCCGTTCCCTATGCCCAGGTCGGCAAGGCGCTGATCGACACCGACGTCTTGATCACAGCCTCTGCCGCACCGCATACGCTCCTGTATGTGGCTGACGTGGCCGGCAGTCTCGCCGTGCGGCAGAGCCGCCCCTTGCTGATCTTCGACATCGCCATGCCGCGCAACGTTGCGCCCGGCGTTGGCGCGCTGCCCGGCGTCCAGCTATTCAATCTGGATGACCTGCAAGCCGAAGCGGAACTGCACCGTGCCGAACGTGAAAGCGCCATCCCGCAGGCCGAAGCGATCATCGAGGAAGAAGTGCAAAACTTCGTGCGCTGGCAGGCCAGCCGCGAAGTAGTCCCGATCATCCGCCGCTTGCGCGATGACGCGGAGCGCGTCCGGCAGTCGGAACTGGCCCGGCTCGCCCGCCGAATACCCGGCCTCACCGAACGCGAGCGGCGGCTCCTCGACATTTTCAGCGAGCGCCTGATCAACAAGCTGTTGCACAGCCCCACCATACGCCTCAAAGCGCGATCCGCAGAGGGGCAAGGTGAACAATATTCGAGCGTGGTGAACGATCTGTTCAACCTCACCCCCGGCCCCTCTCCGCAAGCAGAGAGGGGAGAAAATACACGTTTACAGCGCCAACCATTTCCGCCTCGCCAGTTGGAGAGGCGATCAGGGGGTGAGGTAAACCAACCCGAACTTGAGTTTGATCTGGAAGTGTCACAGCCGTGAAGACACGAATCGTCATCGGCACGCGCCAGAGCCAGCTTGCGCTCTGGCAGGCAGAATACGTCGCCTCCCGGCTGCGTGCGCAGTATCCGGCGCTCGAGGTCAGCCTACAACACTTCGTCACGCACGGGGATCGCGTGCTGGATAGACCGCTGCCAGAGATCGGCGGCAAGGGCGTCTTCACCGCCGAACTGGAAAGCGCGCTGCGGGAAGGCCAGATCGATCTGGCCGTGCACAGCCTGAAGGACCTGCCCACCCAAATGGCCGACGATTTTGTGATCGGGGCCGTGTCGGAACGCGCCTCGCCCTACGACGCGCTGATCAGCCGTGCCGGGTATCATCTTGCCACGCTGCCACAGGGCGCAACCGTCGGCACGAGCAGCCTGCGCCGCGTGGCGCAAATCAAGGCTGCGCGGCCCGATCTGAACACGCTCCAATTGCGTGGTAATGTCCCGACCCGAATCGACAAGGCCAGGCGCGCCGATTCGGCCTACGACGCGATTATCCTGGCCGTCGCCGGGCTGGATCGTCTGAACAGGGACGGCGAGATCACCGAAGTCCTATCGCCCGAGATCATGCTGCCCGCCCCGGCCCAGGGCGCGCTGGCTGTGCAGTGTCGCGCCGGCGACTCCGCTGTGCGCGAACTGCTGGCAGCACTCGATCACGCCGAGACGCGCTGTGCCGTCGAGGCTGAACGCGCCTTCCTGAACAAACTCGATTCGGGCTGCCGATTGCCCGTTGCGGCGCTGGCGACGATCAATGGCGACACAGTGCAGCTTACCGGGCGGGTTTGCAACCTGGACGGCAGTACCGTGATCACGGTCAGCGGGGAAGCAGCCAAAAGCGACGCCCTGGCGCTTGGCGAGCGGCTGGCACAGCGGGCATTGGCGCAGGGCGCGGGCGAATTGTTGGCGGCGGTCAAGGAGTCAATGTCATTATGACGCATCGGCTGGCTGGCAAGCGCATCGTCTCGACCCGTGCCGAGGAGCAGTCCCGCGAATTTGTGGCGAAGCTGCGCGAAGTGGGCGCCGTTCCCATCGTCTTCCCGACGATCCGCATTGCGCCGCTCGACGATTTCCGTGAACTGGATGGTGCGTTATGCCGTCTGCGCGAATACGATTGGGTGGTCTTCACCAGCGTCAACGGCGTGCGCAGCGTTGTGGAGCGAATGCAGGCACTCGGCCTGCCACCCGCTGACCTGAATGACTGCCAGGTGGCGGCCATCGGCCCGGCAACGGAGGCGCTGCTGCGCAGCTACGGCGTGCAGACGGCACTCCGCCCCGGCGAGTACGTGGCCGAAGCGGTGGCGGCGGGGCTGGTGGCGCACGGCCCGATCTCCGGCAAGCGCTTTTTGCTGCTCCGTGTTGACATTGCGCGGCCCGTGCTGCGTGAACACCTGATCGCGCACGGTGCACAGGTGGACGAGATCGCCACCTATCAGACCACGACGGGCCAGCCGGATGAGGCAACCTATGCCGAACTGCGCTCTGGCGTGGACGTGATCACCTTCACCAGTTCATCGACGGTGCGCCACTTTTTTGACCTGCTGGGCGACGAGGCACTGTCCATCGCCCGCCGCGCCCGGATTGCGTGCATCGGCCCGATCACGGCGCAGACGGCCCGTGAGCGCGGCCTGAACGTGGACATAGTGGCCGGAGAATACACTATTCCGGGCTTGATCGCGGCCCTGACCGATTTTTACGCAGAAGCGACCAACATTGTGACCGATTCTCGCTTTTAGCCCGCTGAAGCGGGCTTTGTTGATTCAGCCCGGTGCTTTAGCGCCGAGCGACACGGAGTACGAAACACATGGCCTTTCCGACAACCCGCCTCCGCCGACTGCGCACCAGCCCCGCGCTGCGCAGCATGGTGCGCGAAACGCGCCTGACGCCCGCCGATTTTATCTACCCGCTGTTCGTCGTGCATGGGCGCGACGTGCACGAGGAAATCCCGTCGATGCCGGGCGTGTATCACCTGTCGATTGACCGGCTGGCCGAGGAAGCACACAGCATCGCCGCGCTGAAAATCCCGGCGGTGATCCTGTTCGGGCTGCCCGCCAGCAAAGACCCGATAGGCAGCGAGAACTTCGCCGCCGATGGCATCGTCCAGCAAGCGATCCGTGCCCTCAAGGACGCCCAGCCCGACCTGATCGTGATGACTGACGTATGCATGTGCGAATACACCGATCACGGCCACTGCGGGATCGTGCGCGACGGGCGGATCGTCAACGACGAGACGCTGGACATTTTGCAAAAGGTCGTCATTTCGCACGCCGCCGCCGGCGCGGACGTGGTTGCGCCAAGCGGCATGATGGATGGCATGGTCAAGGCCATCCGGGAAGCGCTCGACGGCGAAGGCTACCAGGACGTGAGCATCCTCTCCTACGCCGTCAAGTACGCCAGCAGCTTCTACGGCCCGTTCCGTGACGCCGCGCAAAGCCCGCCGCAGTTTGGGGATCGGCACAGCTACCAGATGGACCCGGCCAATGCCCGCGAAGCGATGCGCGAGGCTCAGTTGGACGTGGAGGAGGGCGCGGACATGCTGATGGTCAAGCCCGCGCTGGCTTACCTGGACATTGTGCGGCGCGTGCGCGAGACGTTTGATCTGCCGCTGACAGCCTATAACGTCAGCGGAGAGTACAGCATGGTCAAGGCAGCGGCAGCGCGCGGCTGGCTGGATGAGCGCAAAGTCGTGCTGGAAGCGCTGATCGGGATCAAGCGCGCCGGGGCCGATCTGATCCTGACCTATCACGCCAAAGACGCGGCGAAGTGGTTGAGCGAGGGGTAATGTGATGACAGGGCAGGGTGAACACAACCCGGAATCTGCCGGGCGGCAGTGTGTCAAATATTCATTCTTTAAGGTCGATCCGGGCTTCCGGCGACTCTCGCATGAGAAACAGGCCGACCTCAAGCTGGAACTGATCGGCACGATCCGCAGCTTCAACCGCCGGATGCTGCTGCGCGCCTACAGCCTGTTCGGGCTGCGCGGCGACGTGGATTTTATGCTGTGGCAGGTCGCGGAGGAAGTGGATGCCTTCAATGCGCTGGCGAGTGCGATCTTCAGCACGAGCATGGCCCCCTACTTGCAGACGCCCTATTCGCTGCTGGGCATGACACGCAGGAGCATTTATGACATCGGCTTGCAGGGCGCGGAGGCCGAGGAGCGCATCATTATCCAGCCCGGCGACGGCAAGTACCTGTTCGTCTATCCCTTCGTCAAGACGCGAGCCTGGTACGCGCTGCCCTTCGAGGAACGCCAGCGCATGATGTCTGAACACATCCGCGTCGGGCGCAAGTATCCGCAGTTCAAGCTGAACACGATCTACAGCTTCGGCCTGGACGACCAGGAATTCGTAGTCGCCTTCGAGGGCAACAGCACCAGCGCCTTCCTCGACCTGGTCATGGAACTGCGCGACACCGAGGCCAGTCGCTATACGCTGCGCGACACACCGACCTTCACCTGTATCAACATGACACTGCCGCAGGTGCTGGACAGCATCGGCGGCGCGCAGGTGGCCGACGAGGCCGGGCCAGACGTGGAATCGCACGAGGGCGGTTGGCTGAACGCAATCGCGCTGGCCGACCTGCCGCCGGGCAGCAGCACGCGCGTCTACATGGGCAGCCAGCAGATCGCGCTCTTCAACGTCGATGGGCAGGTCTACGCCATCAACAACCGCTGCCCGCACGCGCGCGGCCCCTTGTGCGAAGGGAGACTCCACATCAACGGCAGCGGCCCCGCCGTCACCTGCCCCTGGCACAAGGCCGATTTTGATCTGGCGACGGGCAGCGTGATCGAAGGGCCGATCAGCGCCCCGGTGCGTACCTACGCCGTCAAGATTGAGGACGGGCACGTCTACGTGGCGGAACAGGCGGAGGTGACGGCCTGATGTTGAGCGACTCGCGCTTTATCCGTGCCTGCCGACGTGAACCTACCGACGCCACGCCCGTCTGGTTCATGCGGCAGGCCGGGCGCTACATGCCCGAATACCGCGCCGTCCGCGAAAAGTACAGTATGCTCGATGCGCTGCGCACGCCGGAGATTGCCCACCAGATCACCATGCAGCCCATCAACGCCTTCCACCTGGACGCGGCCATCATCTTCGCCGATATCCTGACGCCGCTGATCGGCATGGGCATCCGGCTGGATTTCGTCAAGGGCGAAGGGCCGCAAATCGAGAACCCGCTGCGCACGACGCGCGACATCGACCTCCTGGGCACGCCGCCCGCCGACGAAACGATGCCCTACACGATGGACGCCATCCGGCTGGCGGTGGCCGAGCTGACGCCGCGCAATATCCCGCTGATCGGCTTCGCGGGTGCGCCGTTCACCCTGGCAAGCTACGCCGTCGAGGGCGGCGGCTCGAAGAATTACGAGGCCACCAAAGCCCTGATGTATACCGAACCGGCGGCCTGGCGGCGGCTGATGGAGAAGCTGGCGACTGTCGTCGGCGATTATCTGGTGAAGCAAGCCGAAGCGGGCGCAGCGGCCCTGCAAGTCTTCGACTCGTGGGTTGGCGCGCTCAGTCCCCGCGACTATGCTAAATTCGTCGCACCTTACACCAAAACCGTGATCGAGGCGGCGCAAAAGACGGGTGTCCCCGTCATCTATTTCAGCACCGGAACCGCCGGGCTGCTCGACCAGATCGCGGCGCTCGGCAGCGACGTGGTGGGTATCGATTGGCGGGTCGCGCTCAACAAAGCCTGGGCGCAGATCGGCGACAATCGCGCCATCCAGGGCAACCTGGACCCGGTGCTGCTGCTCGGATCGTGGCGCGAGGTTCGCCAGCAGGCCGACCAGATTATCGCGCAGGCAGCGGGGCGGCCCGGCCACATCTTCAACCTGGGGCACGGCATTTTGCCCGGCACGCCCGTCGAGATGGTGCAGCGGCTGGCCGATTACGTTCACGAGAAGACGGCCAGGACGGAGACAGTAAGCGCATGATGGAAGGTTTGGAGAAGATCGGCGTCCTGCTCATGACCTACGGCGGGCCGGATTCGCTGGAAGACATCCCCGGCTATCTGGCGGACATTCGCAGCGGCAGGCCCACGCCCAGGGCCGTCCTCAACGAGATCACCCACAACTACCAGTTGATCGGCGGCAGATCGCCGCTGCTGGACATTGTGAAGCGGCAGGGCGCGGCCCTTGAGCAACTGCTGAACGCCGACGGCCCACGCTACAAAGTCTACCTGGGGATGCGCCACTGGTCGCCCTGGATCGAGGACACGGTGCGCGACATGCTGAATGACGGCATTCAGCGCGCCGTCGCGGTGGTGCTTGCGCCGCACTACAGTACGATGAGCATTGCCCGCTACCACAAGAAGATCGAAAGCGGGCTGGAAATGTACGAGGGCCGCATCGACTTCGAGTACGTGGACAGCTACCACGACGCGCCGAAGTACATCCAGGCGCTCGCCAACCGGGTGCAGGAGGGCATCGCCCGCTGGCCCGAAGCCGAACGGGACAGCGTTCACGTCGTCTTCAGCGCGCACAGCCTCCCGGTGCGCATTTTGAAGACGGGCGACCCCTACCAGGATCAGCTTTTCGAGACGGCGCGGCTGGTGGCGGCCCGTGCCGGTCTGCGCGACGGCCAGTGGAGTTGGAGCTACCAGAGCGCCGGGCGCACGCCCGAACCCTGGCTCGGCCCGCAGATCGAGGCTTACATTCCCGAACTGGCGGCGAAGGGCATTCACAATGTCGTCAGCGTGCCGGTGGGCTTCACCGCCGATCACGTCGAAATCCTGTACGACATCGACATCAAGGCGCAGAACGCCGCCCGTGAACACGGCGTCCGGCTGGAACGCCCGCCCGCACTGAACGACGATCCGCTGTACATCGAGACGCTGGCCGACCTGGTGCGGGAACGGGCGGCGAAGTGGGAAGGTGTCGCCCTGGGCTGAAGCCGCCGGGCTGAGATTACGAAGCCATCTGAAGCGGGCTACAGACCAGACCGGTGCAAATGCTGCTGCGTGACATGTCTTGCTGCCCGAAAGGCAGGCGCTCCCCAGCGTCGCGGCGCTCAGTAATTAACTTCACTTACTGATCGAATCTCCACTTCGGAGACAGGGGAACTGGCTGCCCACTTATTTATCCGCCGCGCCGTCCACCGCCAGATACGGCTCCTCCGCAAGCGCAGCAGCAGGCGCGGTGGCTCTCTCGCCGCCTAACGCCGTCGTCAGCATCCCGGCCAGGATCAGTCCGCAGCCGAGCAGCCCGCCGCTGGTCAGCATTTCCCCACGAAACAGGAAGCCGAAAAGCGCCGAAAACGGGGATTCCATTGCATAGATCAGCGCTGCATCGCTGGGCGGTATCATGCGCTGCGCCCATACCTGGAGCGCCAGCCCGATGGCCGTCGCCACGATCCCGGTGAAGGCGGCCACCAGCAGCACGTTCAGCGGCATCGAGGTGGGCAGCGGGTCGGCAAAAGCCAGCAGCGGAGTGCACAGCGCCGACTGGCACGTGCGTAGGGCAGCCAGCAGCGGCAGCAGCACAGAACAGATCACCGCCACGACTCCGGCCTGGATCAGCGACATCAGCCGCCAGTCGGCATCCCTGGGGAACTTCTCGACGGCGATGATTTGCAGCGCAAAACCGAGCGCGCACAACAGTGCCAGCCCGTCTCCCAACAGGTTGCCGCCGGG
>JAJPHV010000016.1 GCA_021325095.1 Chloroflexota bacterium
CCCGTCGCCGCAGCAAAGCGGCGGATGGTACGTCCCGGCGGGGGCCATACAGCTACCTGCCCAGGGGGATGGCGGTGATGCGCAGCCAGCCGCTGCGTCTGCGGCTTCAATCATTGACGCCACCACCGGGCAACCACAGCCACCCGCCGCACCGTCGCCGGACAAAGAGGCTCCTTCTGCCCAGGTATTGCCACAGGGTGCAGCGCTGTCCAGCGAGGTCGATTACAGCCACTACGTTCCCGGTAAGGGCTTTGTCCAACCTGCCGAAAAAGCGTCTGTTGGCACCACCAGTGCCGCGCCCGTCGATGCCAGCGTTCCCGCCACAGGTAGTGAAGGCTCTGTCTCAGGATCACAGCCTAACATTCCGGTTACGGGTGAGCAGGCGGCTGCACAACCCGCTATGGTGGGTGCTGCGGACGCTGCGTCGATCTACGTGCCGCAGGGCGCTTCGCAGACTCCCGCGCCCGGTGCTACCGGCGCGAGCCAGCCCGTTCCCGAACAGCCGGCCCAGGCTGTGCCCGCTGTTAACCCCGAACTGGCGCAGCGTTACACGGATGTGGAGCAGGCGGTTCAGGTCTTGCGCCGCAAATATACCGCCGGGTCGCTCACCCGCGATCAGCTACAGGCCGAGCTACGCAAACTGATGATCCTCGACGAGGAGGGTCACTGGTGGATGATCGGCCTGGAAAGTGACAGATGGTATCGCTTCAACGGCAAGGATTGGGTTCCGGCTACACCGCCAGGACGCTCGGACAGCGGCGCAGTGCCCGCAGCCTCAGCCGCCGCAGCAGGCGCGGCCCGGCCAGCAACAACAGCGCCTTCGGCAGAAGACGTTGGTTTTCCCCAGAACCGTTTCGACATTCCGCTGGACGAATACGGGATGCCGCTGCCGCAGAAAGTCCCGATCAACGATCCCGGCGCGACGATGGTCGGCATGGCTGCGCCGCGTCTGGACAACACCTTGCGCACCGAGCCTGCCACCCGCCCCGGCGGGGCCAGATTCTTTGACCGGCTGGCCGCCGAAAGCGGCGTTGCGCCCTACGACGGCGGTGTGACTGTACCGAACGTGGCAGCCCAGGTCACGCAGCCGGGCGCAGCCGTGTCCCTGACTGCCCCCAAAGCTGCCGGAGCAGTGGCTGTGCCAGTGCCCGGCGCGCCCACCTACACGCCCGCTGACCAGGCGCCGAGCGCGCCAGGGCGACTGAAGCCCGGCTTCCAGCCGGACTATGGCGAGAAACCCAAAGGCCTCCTGGAAGATCGCCAGCGGCGGGCGGGCTGCCTGATCCGCCTGGCGATTGTCAGCGTGTTTGGCGCGCTGTTCCTGGCGATTCTGGCTGTCGTGGGCATGGTGCTGGGCTACTACTCAATCATCAATCAGTACGACGATAACATCTCGAAACTCGCCGGGAATGTCCAGTCGGCGTCAGAATCGGCGCGCATTCTGGACGCGAATGGGCGTCTGCTTTACCAGCTCAACGATCCCAACTCCGGGGCACGACGGCGCGTACCGCTCAACCAGATCAGCCCGTATATGATCGCGGCCACTGTGCGCGTCGAAAATAAGCGCTTCTACGAAGACCCCGGCTTTGACGTGATCGGCATGATCCGGGCCGTGCTGCAAAACCTGCAAGCCGGCGGGACGGTCAGCGGCGCAAGCTCGATCACGCAGCAATTGACGCGCCAGTGGGTGCTCGATCCTGGCGCGGCCCAGGATCGCTCTGCACGGCGCAAAATCACCGAGGTAATCGTCTCGTCGGAGATCGCGCGGCGCTACACCAAGAGCCAGATTCTGGAGTTCTATCTGAACACGGTGTACTACGGCAACCTGGCCTACGGGGTGGAAGCCGCTGCACAGACTTACTTCAACAAGAGCGCCAAAGACCTGAATATTGCTGAGGCGGCCTTCCTGGCCGGGTTGGTGCAGGCCCCCGCCACCTACGACCCCATCCTGCATCGTGAAGCGGCGATGGCTCGCTTTAACGACGTATTGGGCCTGATGGCCGATCTGGGGTGTATCCAGATGGAACATCCCCCGTATGACAAGGGTAAGTTCTGCATCACCAAGTCCGACCTCGACGCCGCAATCGTGCTCATCGCACAGGTCAAGGCCAAGACCTTCAAGCCCCCGGCCAACACTGCCATTTACCCGCACTTCGTCAACTACGTGCAGCAGCAGCTTGAGGCCAAGTTTGGCAAGGATGCCATTTATAGCTCTGGCTTCAACGTTTACACGACCATCGATCCGAAGATTCAGGATATCGCGGAACAGGCCGTTAAAAACCAGATCGCGGCGCTGAAGGGCCGCAACGTGACCAATGGCGCGGTGCTTGCCATCCGTCCCCAGGACGGTGCGATCCTGGCGATGGTCGGCAGCGCCGATTTCAACAACAAGGATATCGACGGGCAGTTCAACGTCACACTGGCGCCACGCCAGCCCGGTTCGTCCATCAAGCCCTTCGTATACATTGCGGCGCTTGAACGCGACAGCAATAATAACTACTGGACGCCCGCCACGATCATCTGGGACGTACCAAGCTGCTTCGGTACGCAGCCTGGCTACTGCCCGCGCAACTACGACAGCCAGTTTCATGGGCCGCAGTCCATGCGCTCGGCGCTGGCAAATTCCTATAACATCCCGGCAGTCAAGACGCTGCAATACGTCGGCATTGACCGCTTCAAGGGTGTTGCGCAGCGGGTAGGTTTGACTTTCCCACTGACGCAGCCCGAACAGGCCGGGCTGGCGATGGCGCTGGGTGGTGTGGAGGTACCGCTGATCGACATGGTGCGTGGCTACAGCGTGATTGCCACAGGCGGCAAGCGCATCGACAGCTACGCCATCGCCAAAGTGACGCGCAATGACGGCGAGAAGGAAGTGCCGGTCTTCGAGGCCACCGATCACCCCTCTCAACAGGTCATCGAACCCGCCATCGCCTACCTGATCACCAGTATCCTATCCGACAACCAGGCGCGCCTGCCCGCCTTCGGCCCCAACAACCCGCTGATGCTGGCTGGTGGCCGCCCGGCGGCGGTCAAGACAGGCACGACGAACGACTCCAAAGATAACTGGACAATTGGCTTCACGCCGCAGTTAGTGGTCGGCGTGTGGGTGGGCAACAGCAACAACACGCCGATGGTCGGCACGAGCGGGGTGACGGGCGCAGCCCCCATCTGGAAGCAGATCATGGACGGCGCGCTGGCCGGTCAGCCTGCTGTTGCCTTCCAGCCACCACCGAACGTCCAGCAGATCACGATCTGCGCCGATTTTGGCACGCAGGACTTTGCGGAGTGCCCGAACCGCCGCGCCGAGGTTTTCTTCCAGCCCAACCCGCCGCCGCCCGCCGACAACCTGTTCCAGACGCGCCAGATCGACTCGTTCAGCGGGCTGATCGCCAATGAGTTCTGCCCGGATTACGTCCAGAACAAGACGTTTATCACGCTGAACGACCAGACGGCCATCGCATGGCTGAACAACGATCCGAAGGGGCAGGCGTGGGCGAAGGCACACAATCTGGATTTGCCCATCGTGCCGCCGCCGACTCAAGCCTGCGACGCCAACACACCGCGCCCGGTGTTGAAGATCACCAGCCCGACGCCGCAGACGAGCGTCCAGGGCTTGCTGGAAGTGCGTGGTTCGGTCTTTGTGCCAGGTTTCAATCGCTACCAGCTTGAGGTCGGGCCAGGGCTGAACGCCACACAGTTCCAGATCGTGGATGGCCCGATCACGGCGCAGCCCTCCGGCGACAACTCGTTCCTGGGGCGCTGGGACACTACCAGCGTGCCCAACGGCCCGTACACGCTCCGGCTCTTCGCGGTGGACGGACAGGGCCACCACGCCGAAATCCTGGTTCCCTTGATTGTCAACAACCTGGCCCCGACAGAAGTACCGACTCAGCCTCCCGTGATCATCCCGACGACGGTTCCCGGCCAGCCCGCGCAGCCAGGACAGGCCGGCGCAGAGGCGACAGCCACGCCGATCATCATCAACCCCAACCCGCCGACGCCAACGCTGCGCTCCATGTTCCCACCAACGGCCACTAAGCAACCGTAGGATGCGCCTCACCCCCGACCCCTCTCCACGCTGGTGGAGAGGGGCTTTCAAGTCAGTACTAACTACCTCATAATCCCATAAAGCACGCTCTGGCAGCCTGTACCAATTGTGACGCCAAGCTGGTCAAGTCCCAAAGTTTCTGTAAAAACGACAGGGCGTGACACGGTCTAGACGGCCTGGCGCAAAGGCACAGGTTGTCCCGATAGGGCAGGTGGGGCAAGTTCCAGTTCCCGGCGTAGGTGTTTCTCGACCTCACTCATGCGGACAGACGGCCAGCGCTGAGTGGGCTGGATCAGGGTGGCAAAGACCAGTTTGAGCCCACGCTTTTCATCCCAGCAGCGGGGCAGGGTCTTGGTGCGACGGCGTTGTTCCTCGAAGGCCCGCTCAATCAGGTTAGTGGTACGGATGCGCTTGTGGTGCAAGAGCGGACAGCGCAAGAAGCTCAAGCAGGCTTCCCGATCGTCCTGCAAACCGGCGACCGCTGAGGGGTAGCGTTGGTCGAAGCGCTCGATGAAATCCTTGACCAACAAGTCGGCGGTGGCGCGATTAGGCGCTTCCCAGATGGCGCGCACGGCAGCCTTTACCTCGGCCTGGGCCGCCTGGGGCACTTTGTCCAGGATGTTGCGCGTTTTGTGCATGGTGCAGCGCTGGCGCAGGCAGCTGGCGCACCGTCGGTGCAGACCAAGGTTGGGATGGGCCGTCCGCGCCGCTGCATATCGCGCCCAAATTCCCGCCAGGCGGACGTGCTTTCCTTGTTGCCCAGCGCCAGATGCAGCAGCGCCTCTTTCACGCTCCCCACCCGTCGCAAGCTCTCATAAACGCCGTCCAGGAACAGATCCTCGACCGCAAAACCGCTCAGATCACGCTGGCAGAAGGCTTGATAGTCAGCCCACAACCGGTCGGTGATCTTACCCTGCCCCCAGAAGCTGTACCAGTCAGAGTGAGAGGGGTGCTGGCTGCTTAACAGAGATATTCGGCGCTTGGGCGAATTCAGCCGGGGTCAAGTAGCCCAAGCGGCTGTGCGGACGAGAACGATTATACTCCAAACGCCAACCTTCAATGACCTGCTGGGCCTCCCGGCCATTGGCGAACAAGTAGCGATCCAGGCATTCAGAACGGAAATGCCCATTGAAGCTCTCAATAAAGGGATTCTCCCAGGGACTGCCTGGCGTGACGTACAGGGTCTGACAGGGGTGCTCCACCAACCAATCCTGAATGGCATAGGCGATGAACTCCGGGCCGTTGTCGCTGCGTAAATGTCCAGGTGCAGAGCGCGTGAGAAAGAGCCACTCCAACACGTCAATGACCTTTCGGGAACCAATGGATGAAGCGACGTGCATTGCCAGGCATTCGCGGGTGTATTCGTCCAGGACCTTCAGGATACGTAGTTTGCCACCCCGCTGGGTGCTGGCCGACATAAAATCGTAAGTCCAGACGGGGTTGGGATACTCGGCGCGCTTCAAGACCTGGGTACTGTAGTGACCCCCAAAAGTTGGACACAAAAGTGCCTATGCTTATTTTAGCACGGGTTCTGGCTGGTGAGCCAACCAGTTCGCCTCGTATTCGGCTGGGGTGAGATACCCCAATGCCGAGTGAACGCGCTTGCGGGTGTAGACCTCATCCAGAAAGCACCCGATGGATCGATAAGCGTCGTGGAAATCCGCGTATTCAGATAAATCCACTTCTTCCTCTTTAATCGTCCGCATCAACCGCTCTGCGTAGCCGTTGTCCTCTGGCTTACCCACCGCCGCCATGCTGATGAGCCCCTCATATTCCCTCAGCAGGTCGGTGTAATCGCCGCAGGCATACTGCACGCCCTGATCGCTGTGATGGATGTCCGGCACGTGATCCACCAGCGCCCGTCGCAGGGCAGTCAACGTCAGTTCCCGATCCAATGCGCGGCTCAGATGCCAGCCGCGCACCGCCCGCGTATACACATCCATGATCACCGCCAGATACACGAAATCGCGGGCGAGGCGAATATAGGTGATGTCTGCCACCCACACCTGCTCCGGGCGGGTGATCTTCAGGCCACCAACCCGGTTGGGATAGCGGGGAAAGTCGTGCTGGCTGTCGGTGGTGCGCGTTTTGCGCCGCTTGAGTGGGCGTTGCAGCCCCATTTCCAC
Source organism: Chloroflexota bacterium (assembly GCA_021325095.1). Lineage (GTDB taxonomy): Bacteria > Chloroflexota > Anaerolineae > Aggregatilineales > UBA2796 > JAJPHV01. Next base: position 6,175 of record JAJPHV010000016.1, read on the forward strand.
CATCAGCCGCTGGATGCGCTTGTGATTGACCGTCCAACCGGTGCGTTTCAGCAGTGCCGTCAGCCGCCGATAGCCATAGGTCGGATACTGACCCGCCAGGTCAAGCAGCGCTTGCCTCACTGCCGTTTCGTCTGCTGCGCTCCCCTGATGGTAGAAACTGCTGCGCGGCAAGTCCAGCACCTCACAAATGGTTTTCACCGGGTAATCCGCCTGCATCGTCATGGCTACCGTCCGTTTCTGGGCGGCATCCCAGCCAGCAAGCTGAAAGCTTTTTTTGCGATTTCCAGTTCCATCGTCAGCTTGCCCACCATCCGCTCGAGTTCGGCAATGCGTAACTGCTCGGCACTGTTGGTATCCCCTTTCTCGAAGACCTGCGCTGCCGCAGCCAGGAACTGCTGCTTCCAATTGCCGATCATCTGCGCGGTGCGCTGGTGTTGGCGACACAACTCCGCCATGCTCTTCTCCCCTGATAACAGTTGCAGCACCACCTGACTTTTGAACTCCGGGGTAAACTTGCGTCTCTTGCTCATCTGACCTCATCCTTTCTTGGACAATGATACTTCATTTAGCATCCTGTCCAATCTCAGGGGGTCAGTTCAACCATGATATTGCCTACGACAACGTTCATCTGTCGCTAAGGAAACTGCGGAAGGCAGCTACAAACCTCTGCCATGCCGGCTCTTGTTCTGTCAGAAGGTGATTATTGCTTTCCAATGCGACGAACTGGGCATTGGGAATCAGCGAGGCAAGGAGACGACCTTCGTTGAAGGGAACGGCTTCATCTCCACGGGAGTGTAAAATCAGGGTGGGGACTTTGATCTGCGTCGCAAGCTGGCGAACATCAATGCGATGCATCTCACTCTCCAACCGAACTGCGTTTTCTGGAGAAACGGAAATCCGCATTTGTGCCTCTAGAGCTTGGATTTGTTCGGCTGGTGCCTGGGGGAAAAGCTGCATAGCGAACACCTGGCGAAAGGCAGGATTGTCTCGTCCCCATCCAACCCGCATCAGGCTAATCATGAGTTTCTCCTCTTCAATCCCTTCCGGTGTTAAGTCTCGCTTCAACCAGCCGCGTGCATAACCACCATGTACAATCAGGTGACTGACCTTTTCGGGATGAAGTGCCGCATAAGCGACGGCAACGGCACCGCCTTGTGACATCCCAAAGACAGGAAACTGTCGAACCCCTGCTGCATCCACCACCGCTTCGAGATCGCGCACCCAGGCTTCAAACGATACATCTTGAGCATCCCAGTCTGATAACCCGGAGCCGCGTTCGTCGGAAGTAATGAGAGTATGCTCATGGGTCAGTTCATCCAGCCAGTGAAACCATACGGGACTGTCCCAATCATACTCCTGATGACTCATATAATTGGCGGCTTTGACCAACGGTGGGCCGTTCCCGGCAATCGCATAAGCAATGCGTGTTCCATCAAAACTGCTGGTGAAATGAACACGCTGTTCTACCTTCTGTCGTTTTGAAGTGGGTAGTTGATGACCTGTCTGAACCAATGGGGAAGAGGAGGTATCTTTCGGGCCTAAGAGTCCTAATGCTCTCGCCTGGGCGATAGCCTGTGTTCGGTTGCCGACCCCTAGTTTGTCATAAATCTGGCGATTGTACCATCTGACTGTATTCGAGCTAAGGAAAAGGGCAGCAGCGATCTGCTGGTCGGAGAGTCCGGTTGCCATACGCTCCAAAATTTCCTTTTCGCGTTCCGTCAATTGATCAGGTGATGTCGGTTTTTCCTCCATGCTTGTGTCCCCAAATGATAACCGTCCTTGTGAACTTATCGCTGCGACCATTCATCCTACTCTATCTGATAGAACTTTTCCATTCATGTTTCCACTCAAATGAATGGAGACCAGCAGCCGTAATTCACCTACGCTTACAAATAGAAACACGAAGGAGTCGATAGGAGCGAGGGGTATGAGTGAAAACACAGTCCAGGAACTTGGTCTTAATCTGGACGCATTACGGGTTGCTATTCAAGAGGAATATGGAGCCGTCGCGCTGAACCCACAGCAGGGTTTCCATTTCCATACAGGTCGTCCACTCGCCCAGATGCTGGGTTACCGTGATCCGTGGCTGGAAGGCATCCCCGAAACATCGATTGAATCATTCGCCGGAACCGGCAATCCGTTCAGCATTGATGAAATAGGCGCTGGGGAGCAGGTGGTGGATGTGGCTTGTGGTGCAGGTATAGACAGCCTGATCGCCGCCAAAATGGTGGGTCCGAACGGCAGGGTCATCGGCGTAGATATGACCCCAGCGATGCTGGAGAAGGCACGGCGCAGCGCAGCAGAGGCCCAATTCACCAATGTGGAATTCCGTGAAGGATACGCGGAGTCTTTACCGGTGCCGGACGGCTGGGCGGATGTCGTTATCTCCAACGGGGCGCTGAATTTAATGCCGGACAAAACTGCGGCATTGAAAGAGATGGCGCGGGTATTGAAGCCTGGGGGTCGCCTGCAAATTGGGGATCTCATCGTCCAGAAGGCAGTACCGACCAGCGCCAAACAAAAGATTGAACTGTGGACGGGCTGCATTGCCGGTGCTGTACTGGAAACCGAGTTATATGCCACCGTCATCAAAGCCGGCTTTGTCGGTTTCGAGATTACCTGGCGGGATCCAGTTTTCGATGGCGCGCCACAACAATCCAGCGCTGCGAACTTCGGTACTTTAGGCATCAATTTTCGCGCCCGGAAAGCGGTCCATCCAGCCGAATGGGATGCAGCGCTAGAAGCACTCCCGTCCGCGGAATTAGCCGAGGCAGATTCGGTTTCTATTTTGGGGGCGGATGCCTTCTATGATGCTGGCGACAAAGGTTGTGCGGACGGACCCCTCGACGAAATAGCGGCATTGCTGCACCGTCTGGAACCCGGACAAACGCTGGAAGTTCGAGCGATAGAGCCGAGTGTCGCCACTGATTTACCCGCCTGGTGCAGACTGGCGAAACATGAGCTTGTCACCCATGAAGGTGATCACTACCTAATACGGCGCAAATAGTGAAGGAGTCTAATTCATGGGACACGTCATGGTTCACAACACGCACGGCAAAGATGACATCGAACGGGCATCGCTGACGTTTGTGGTTGCCAACACCGCCTTGAACTCCAATCAGCAAGCAACCGTCTTGCTCACGATTGAGGGGGTCTGGGTGGCAACCGAAGGGTATACGGATGGCTTACAGGCGAATGGTTTTGCGCCTCTGAGCGACCTTATCAGTCAATTTGTTGCCAGTGGCGGGAAAGTCTGGGTGTGCGGTGCTTGCGCCAAACCGCGTAACATCACCCCGGAGCAGTTAATCGGCGGCGCACAGATTGTCGGTGCTGCTACCGCTGTCGAAGCGCTGGTGAACGGCGCGCAGACCCTCAGCTTTTAATCATCCGAAGCAAGATTTGAGTTCGTAAACAAAGAAGGAGCAAGAACATGGTACAGCAAACAGCAAGCATGATTAACGGTGTTAACGTCGATCAACTCGTCGGGACGGTGAATGCCATCAAGGGAAATCCTGAACTGGCGAAGTTTACATTCCGGTCACAAACGGAGTGGATTAGCGGTGGACATTCCCGCACCACGATTCAGAGTTTTTATGGCGCAGGGTCTGAGGACACATCCCGCACACAGCCCCTCATTATCGAAGGGGACGAACCGCCTGTCCTCCTGGGTCAGAACGCAGGCGCAAACGCAGTTGAGGCGATTCTGCACGCGCTGGCTTCCTGTCTTGGGGTCGGTTTCGTCTACAACGCCGCCGCTCAGGGCATCAAGGTGGAGAAGCTTGATTTCAGTTTAGAAGGGGATTTGGACCTCCATGCGTTTCTGGGACTGTCCGAAACCATGCGTCCCGGTTACGAAAAAATTCGGGTCTCCTACCGGGTCAAGGCGGATGCGCCGCGCGAAAAACTGGAGCAACTATGTGAGTATGTCCAGAAGACATCCCCCGTGCTGGACATCATTCGCAATCCCGTGCCAGTCACCGTTACGCTGGAAGCCTGACGTACCCACTTCGATATGCCTCAAGTTGGTTACAGGTCAATGCGGTGCGACGGAAGCAGGCAAAGGATGCTTTGCCTGTCTAGGTCCAATGAGACATTTCACGAACCCCTATTGGCTTGGGTTGTCCCATTGAGTACTGCATTCACTGTCGCGCTTGTAACCAACTGTTCGTATACCTTTGCCATCTGATGCGGCGGGTGCGGCATATTTTGGTCTAACCACCACTCGATCAGCAGCAGCATCGATCCGGCAATGTGATTAGCCGCAGCCTGTGGTGGAATAATCCCTCTTTGAGCAGAGCGCAAGGGCTGGCAAGTTCTCATGACGTTGGCAGCAATGGTCCCTTGAATACGCTTGCGAACCTGTGTCGTGCCTGGACTGCTTAACAGAATGTGATAGAGGACGCTGTTCTCCTGCGCGTGTTTGAAAATGAGATACCCTTCCGCATCCTGCAAGCTCGGTTCGCGGGTCAATGCCTCAATTTCCTGAACCACTTCTTCCAATCTCCGAGCCAATAATTCGTCTTTATCGCGGTAATGGCGGTAAAACGTCGCATGAGCGACATCCGCACGGTCGGTGATATCTTTGATGGTGATGGCATCGTACCCCTTCTCCAAAATCAGGGATATCAGCGCATCACTGAGCGCCTGCTGTGTTTTTCGTATCCTTCTATCTGTTTTTTCCATCATGCTGCCCCCGCGTTTTGAGACACCTGTCTATTATGCTGTAGTCTGGGTCGATTGCTCGTTGACCGGACTATTTCTCAGTTTATGATACGAATTATCTATTTTGAGACATTCTATCTCATAACAGGAGGTAATGAAATGGCAACTACTCACGCCAGGCAGCAGATTCAGCCGATGCTGACAGGTGAAAAAGCGGCACGTTATCCCGCTGGCGGGCGGCGTTTTGATCTCATCGTCGCGGTGTTGTCGCTGTGGATTCTTGCCGGACTCTATCTGGATGGTTCTGCCCATCATCATATTCCCGATTTGATTGAAACGTTCTTCACCCCCTGGCACGCAGTCCTGTATTCGGGTTTCGCTGCCAGCGCCGGACTGCTACTGATGACGCAGTGGCACAACGTCTCAAAAGGCTATCGCTGGACACATTCGCTGCCAAAAGGCTATATGACCTCTCTGCTCGGATCGGTCATCTTCCTTTTTTCCGGCGGGGCGGATTTCCTCTGGCATACTGCCTTTGGGTTCGAGGTGGGGTTAGAGGCGTTGGTCAGCCCATCGCACCTGGCGCTGGCAGTCGGCGGCGTGTTGATGATTTCCGGTCCGCTGCGTGCCACGCTGCATAGGAGTTCGCAGCAGGAGGTCAAAGGCTGGCACGAACTGCTGCCTGCTGTGCTGTCACTGCTAGGGGTTCTGTCGGTGCTGACCTTCTTTAACGGTGATTTCGCCATTATCACCTATCCGAACTTTATGGCAATTCGTCCGTCGGGAAGCGACACCTTCTTTTATGACACCCATGCGCTCGCCAGTGTGCTGATTCCCTCGGCGCTGCTGATGGGTGTGATCCTGTTCGCGCTCCGACACTGGACACTCCCGCCAGGTAGCCTGACCTTCCTGATCGTTGGGAACAGTTTATTGATGTCCTGGTTTCACCTCAAGGAAGTCTACCAGTATCCTCAGATTCTCATTGCGGTGGTACTAGCAGGGCTTGCCGCCGATGTCCTGTACAGATTGCTCAAGCCGTCAACGGTTCACGCCCAGGCGCTAAGACTGTTTGCTTTCGCTGTGCCAGCGATGCTCTTTGCGCTGTTTTTCGTCATTCTCATCACGACAGCGGGGATCTGGTGGTCAGTACATCTCTGGACCGGCGCAGTGTTTCTGGCAGGTGTCGTTGGTCTGCTGCTTAGTTTTCTCACGCATCCGTCGGACGATTCGGGTTCGTCCGCATCTTAAGGAGCAATTCAATGGCAACGGCTGCAATCCTCAAACAACAGACGCCGCCCGGACCACCACCTGTTAGCACTAATCCCATTGCCCAACTCCGCTTTGGACTGCGGGTGACTGGCGACCCGCTGAATGTGATGATAGGCTGGTTCGAACAATATGGCGACATCGTTCACCTTCAATTTGGCGAAGCCGCGCATGTCTATTTTCTGGCGCATCCTGACCACTTTCATACCGTGCTGGTGGAAAAGGCGGATCAGTTCCACAAAGCAGGCAGCTACAAGGATGAAAAACGGGGTCTGCGGAATGTGTCAAGGGTTTGCAACAACTCCCATAAAAAGATTAAGGAAGATTTGACGGCTTGACGGGTGGGTTGATCCACACCGCATCCGGTGCGCCCTTCACCACGGGTTCCCCGCGCACGAAACGCTGCGGATGTTGAGCATAGGCAGCGGCTAGAACCGCCTGTCGCTGCTGGCGCACGGCTTCCGCCTGCCCATAGTGGACGCTGGCAGGTGTGAGCAGATTCAAGCCGACATGGTAATGGTCGTAGTTGTACCAGTCAAAGAAGGGACGCGCCCAGGCACGGGCATCCTGCACACAGCCGAAGCGATCCGGGTAAGTGGGATGATATTTGACGGTTTTGAACTGCGCTTCGCTGAAAGGATTGTCATCCGAGACGTAAGGCCGCGAGTGGCTTTTTGGGATGCCCAGATCACTCAGCAGCAGCGCCAGGGTTTTGGCTTTCATCGGTTTACCATTATCGGCATGGAGCGTTAACTGCTCCGGCTGGATATGCTGGTGGGCCGCAGCGGTGGCGATCAACGGTCGGGCCAGCTCGGCACTCTCGCGTTCGGCGATCATCCAGCCGACAATGAAGCGGCTGAAGATGTCGAGGACGGTGTAGAGGGCGAAATGCGTCCATTTGGCCGGGCCGCGCAGTTTGGTGATGTCCCAACTCCACACCTGGTTGGGAGCCTCGGCCAGCAGCGCCGGTCTGCGGTAAGCCGGGTGCTGACGCTGGTTGCGCCGTTCGCGCACCTCGGCAAAGTCCTGCAAAATCCGGTACATCGAGCGCCAGTGGCACAAATACCGTCCCTCATCCAGCAAAGCCGCATAGATTTGACGCGGCGCACGATCCACGAAGCGTTCGCTGTTCAACACTGCTCGGATGGCTGTCCGCTCCTCAGCAGATAAGGCATGAGCAGGCGTGGCGCGGGGCGACGATCCCGCTGCCTGCTGGCGTGGATACAGGCGACTGCGGGGCAGACCCAGCGCCTGACAGGCCTGTGAGATACCCACCACTTGGCTCAATTCCTCGGCGATGACCGTCATGGTGTCTCGTCCTCCTGCTGGCTCTCCAACAGCCTGGCGAGCTTTTTTTGTGCCTCGATGATCGCCTCCGCTTGCTCCAGCTTGCGCTGCACCCGCGCATTCTCCCGTTCCAGGCGCTTCACTTCAGCCGCCGTCGGATGGGCCCGCGGCCCGCGCGGTTTGTCGCTGAGGCTTCCGGCGGCATACTCCGCTCGCCACTTGGCTAAATTCGAGTGATACAGCCCTTCTCGCCGCAGCAGTGCGCCCACTTCACCATACCCACACTGAGCCGCTGCTCCGACGATCTGGCGCTTGTAGGCGGCCGTGAACCGTCGCCGTGTGGCGCGTGGTTGCACCTCCGTGGGTGGATACTTGCCGTTGCTTGCCGACATCTTGCTCTGTCCTTTTCTCCGCCCACATTCTACTCTAAACTTTTGGTCGGAGTTGTTGCATCCATTCTGGCACAGTGGGGCGATGGAAGCCCATATGCGCGACGAATTAACTCAGGCTGCCTTAGCGATGGCCCTGCACATTCGTTAGCCTCAGCCGGGCTTGCTGCATCATTCCGATAGAGGCTCTCAATACACCAGTGCCGACTATCAGGCTGTTTTTCAAAAGTTTGGAATCGAGGTCAGTTTGAGCCGTGCCCACAACTGCTTTGATAATGCCCCGATGGAGAGCTTCTGGGGTACACTCAAAACAGAATGCGTCTATCGCCATACGTTCCGCACTCGTGCTGAGGCAAAAAACGTCATCTTCGCTTATCTCGAAGCTTTTTATAATCGCCAGCGTCTCCATTCGACGCTTGACTATCTATCGCCTGAAAATTTCGAACGCGCTCACGTGACAAGTTAAACTGTCCGGCATTTTGGAGCCAGATCAACCTGCAACTTTAAACATTTGGAATGTCATCTTCCAAGCTTCTTCACCGGAAATTGCTTTCCAGTCCACATAACCCATGATGTTTCCAGTCCTGGCCTTACGCCAGTTATTGAACCAGTCCCTGGTTAATTGGTGACGGGCCTTACTAAGTACGATGGTAGGAGCATCGCTGCTTTTGTATCCACGAATATTCGTTTTTGCCCATATATCCAGTAAACCATGATGTTTTTCGAAGCCAGTTGGCACTGCTGTCTTGTAGGGTACAATATCAAACTCTTTAATTGAACGCGAATTCCCGGCCATGGGATTGATCAGTCCACCCAGCAGCCCAGTTCCATCCAGGGCACCTGCGACTTCGCCAGCATCAACGGCAGCACCCTCGACAGCAACGACCACGCTGCCTGTGGAATTGCCACCTGCTGAAACTGCTGGGGCAAGTTGAAGCCCGCCGCCTGCGTTTGGCATTTGAGGCAGCTTAACTTGAGACAGAACTGTTCCCGCCGCTGCTGCGCCCGTGACGATACCAACTCCACCCAAAATCGCTTGGGCTAGATTACACAGATTGGCCCCATGTTTCTGGACGTTGCTGTAAGCATCGATAACGGCTCCAACGCCGCCGATGATGTTGGCTCCACCCGCTATCGCCAAGCCGAGCGGGCCGGAACCGACAAGGGCACCCCCCAACCCGCCAGCAACAAATCCCGCGAAGGTCCCCTTTGCTACGAAGGCTGCGGCATCCAAGGGACTCAGGTTATTTGCCCATCGTTTCAGGTCGCAACCACACGCGCCTGAGGCAGATGCCGCCAGGAAACCGGCTGAAAGCCCAAATCCGCCGAGGGTTCCTCCCACCATACTCACCAGCATTCCGGTGACGGCACCCACAAGTAAATCGTCGAGGCCGAAGAATTTCCCACTGGGATCAGCACGATTGACCGGGTTCGCTTCGACGTAGACATAGCCATTCCTGGATATTGCGCGTTCCATGACCCCTTCAAAGGGGTCGAGGCTGGTGAATGCGCCAAGCTGCGGATTCAGATAGCGCGCCCGTAGGTAGACCAAGCCGTTGGGATCGGTCTGCTCGCCGGTGAAGCCCAGCGCGGTGGCTGTCTGGTCGCCGAACTGCTCAAACGGGTCGCCGAAGGGGTCGAAGCTGGCCTGGGACTGCACCTGCCCGGCAGCATCCAGCACCTGGCGCGCCGAGATTAATCCGTATTTGCTTTACTCCTGTAAACGTTGCAAACAGTCTCGACGACTTCCTGCAAGCTTCCCACACTTCCCAGAATGTTCAGGTTCTCACATTCACCCGAAGTTGCAAGCCAACCATCTCCCATGCGGTGGATGAAAAAGGGATCGGAGAATTCTTTGTAGCGATTTTTCCATATAGCGTGAGTGCCACCAGCGATAAGGCGATCTGCTCCACCAACATATCTTACAAGAAGGTGAGCCGATTTCAGCTTCGCAAGAGCTTCTTTGATCGTCATCGAGGATCGCTAAGAAGCCATTTGAAAAAGAGTGAAGGAAAAGCTCCTGTTGGGTAGACTGAAAAGCGCAAACAATTCCGGTGAACCCAACAGGAGAGAGTCCAAGTGTCGCGCA
>JAJPHV010000053.1 GCA_021325095.1 Chloroflexota bacterium
CCCTGGTTGTCCCTGCGCTGCTGCTGTTGGCAGCGCTGGCCTGCTCGCAAGGAACCAACCCGGTAGTCTATGTCACGGCGACCATTCCCGCCGTACCCAGCAGTGAGCCGACTTTGCCCAACCCCTTTAAGCCAACGGCCACGCCCAGCGGCCCGACAGCCACGCCGATCCAGCCGACGCCTAACCCGACCTACCCGCCTACCAACACCACCACGACCTACAGTGTTCAGGCAGGCGATACGCTGGCGACGATTGCCCAGGCTTACGGCACGACGGTGGAGCAGATCATCACGCTCAATCCGGGCGTGACGGCTTCGTCCATCATCAATGTCGGGCAGCTGCTCACGTTGCCGGGCCGCCCCACGCAGACCACGCCCAACTTCAAGATCATCCCCGATAGCGAGCTGGTCAATTCGCCATCGGTCAGCCACTTCGACGTGGGGGCCTACATCCGGTTCCAGCCGGGCTTTATTCGGGTCTACTCCGAGACGCAGTTTGGCCGGGCCATGAGCGGCGCAGAGATCATCCAGTTTGTGGCGACCAGTACGAGCGTCAACCCGCGCCTGCTGCTGGCCCTGCTCGAATATCGCGGCGGGTGGATCAGCAACCCCGTGCCCGACGCAGCCCTGATGGACTACCCGATGGGCTTCCAGGACCCGCGTTTCAAGGGGCTGTTCAACCAGCTTTTCTGGGCGGCCAACACGCTCAACGGTGCGTATTACGGCTGGAAATACCGGGGCGTCCGGTGGCTGGAATTTACCGATCACTCCCGGCTGGCCTATGCCCCGGAATTGAACCCCGGCACGGTGGCGGTGCAATATTTCCTGAGCCGGACGGTTGATCGTGCCGTGTGGATGTCGCAGGTTGCGCCGTCGGGCTTTTTCACGACCTACATGTCCATGTTTGGCGATCCGTTCCGCAATGCCATCGAGCCGCTCGTCCCGCCGGACATCAAGCAGCCGACTTTTCAGTTTCCCTTCCAGCCCGGCGAGGTATGGTACTATACCGGCGGGCCGCATGGCGGTTGGGATGCGTCAGGCTACAGCGGTTGGGCAGCGGTGGACTTTGCGCCGCCTCAGCCCCCCGACCAACTGGTTGCGGAACAGGGCAGCTGTTACATCTCGCCCGCCTTTGCAACGGCGGTGGTCGGCGGGATCATCGCCCGCAGCGGCGATGGCGCGGTGGTCATCGACACAGACATGGACGGCGACGAGCGCACAGGCTGGACGGTGCTTTACCTGCACATCGCCTTTCAGGACGTTCCGGATGGCGAGGTCGTGAAGGCCGGGACAGTGGTGCAGCCCGGCTCGCGGATCGGGCATCCATCGTGCCAGGGCTTTTACCTGAGCGCTGCCGCCACTCACCTGCACATCGCGCGGCGCTACAATGGCGAATGGATTCCGGCAGACTGCTGGGCATGCGCGCCCGGCGTGCCCGCGCCGCCCTTCGTGATGAGCGGCTGGACGATCCGGGGCTACCCGAACCAGCATTACCAGGGCTGGATGGAAAACGGCGGGCAGGTGCGCCGGGCCGAAGTGGGGCGCGACAATCCTGATAACCAGATTTCGTGGTGACTGTGCGCAGCCGAATGAGAATCAGTGTGGGCAATAGACAGCGCACGTATCGACGGCAAAGTTAAACGCGCAAAATTCCCAGCAGTATTACCGAAAGCAAAACGCTAGACCCTTTCGCAGGCAGCGGAACGGCGCTGTTCGCCGCAAGCGCCGCAGGTATCCACGCCGAGGGTACTGAACTGCTGCCCATAGGCTAGCAGATGGGAGAACATGGGCGTGAGGCATTGTGCAAATGCGTCTACGTCTGGAGAAAAGCGTGACTGAGCCGCCTCGCCGCCCGTACCAGAATCACCTTCAATCCAGCGACGATCTGGTCACGACCTATGAAGCTATTCGCGCGGGGTTTGTTGCACTCGCCCTCGAAAAGAACCGCCGAGCCACACCGCACATCGAGCAAGCGCGAGCGCTCCAATCCGCTGCATCTCAGGCCAAAACACCAGCAGACTTGCTACACATTGAAGGCATCGAATCGGGGTTGCTGACCGCTGCGGGGCTTTCTGACAAGTCGCTGGACTATCTACAGCCACAAGACAAACGGGAAGCCGTTGACGGATTGATCAAGAACTTCCTTGAGCCGGCGGGCGCTGATGAGCACTGGAAAACGGCACGTGCCGCCCTGGATCGTATCCGTGAAGCGTTTTCAAAAGCGGGCCATTCGCCCTATACTTTCTTTATCGGTGCGGCAATCGAGAAAAAGATGGCAAGTGAAATCTGGGGTCAGCTTGAAGGTGGTACTCTGAGCAATGCTGCCAACCTGAATAAGTCGGATCAGGTTGCGTCAATTTCTCGATGGCTGTGCACACTTTAGTTGAATGGCGGATTTCTATAATGAGGCTTGTATGACAGCACCAGCAGCACAGAATGAAATTATCGATCTGAACAAGGAATACACACTGTTCTCGTGGGCCGTGCAGGGCGCGGTCAACCCGATCCCGGCGGTGCGGGCCGAGGGCGTCTACTTCTGGGACGCCGACGGCAAGCGCTACCTGGATTTCAATTCACAGTTGATGAACGTCAACATCGGGCACGGCAATCGCACGGTCATCGAGGCCATCAAGCAGCAGGCCGAGTCGTTGAGCTATATGTATCCTGGCATCGCTACCGACCCACGCGGACGGTTGGGCGAAAAGCTGGCCGAGATCACCCCCGGCCTGCTCAAGAAGACGTTCTTCTGCCTGAGCGGAACCGAAGCCAACGAGAGTGCCTTCAAACTGGCTCGACAGTACACGGGCCGCCAGAAAATCCTGGGCCGGTTCCGTGCCTTTCACGGGCAGGGCTTCGCGTCGCAGCAGGCGGGCGGCGATCCGCGCCGTATCCCCAACGAGCCGGGCGTGCCCTGGGTCGTCAACTTCCACGACCCGTACCGCTACCGCTGTCTGTTCTGCCGTGACCTGGATAAATGCAACCTGATGTGCGCCAATCACATCGAGCAGGTGGTGCAGTTCGAAGGGCCGGAAACCATTGCGGCGATTGTGCTGGAAGGCTACAGCGGTTCCAGCGGCATCATCGCGCCACCCGATCCCGAATACTGGACGATTGTGCGCCGGATTTGCGATAAGTACGGCATCCTGCTGATCGTGGACGAGGTGATGAGCGGCTTCGGGCGCACGGGCAAGTGGTTCGGCATCGATAATTATCCCGGCATCAACCCGGACATCATGACGATGGCGAAGGGCCTGACGTCGGGTTATGTGCCGCTTGGCGCGACGATTGTGAGCGAGGAGATCGGCAAATACTTCGACACGCACGCGATGATGGTGGGCGGCACGTACAGCTCACACACGCTGGCCTGCGCGGCGGCGCTGGCTTGCATCCAGGTTTACGAGGAAGAAGGCTTGATTGATCGCGCCGCCACGATGGGGCCAGTGCTGGAACGTGGCCTGCGCGACCTACAGGCGGAGCATCCGAGCATTGGTGAGGTGCGCGGCACGGGCCTGTTCTATGTCATGGAACTGGTCAAGAATCGCGGCACGCGCGAACCCATGTCCGAGTTCAACAAGCCGCTGACAGAGCCGATGAAGAAGCTGTCGGCGTTCCTGGCCTCAAAGGGCATGTTCGCCTTCGTGCGTTGGAACATGGTCTTCGCCGTCCCGCCGCTGATCATCACCGAAGAGCAGTTGCAGGAGGGACTGAGCATCCTCAACGATGCCCTATCCATCACCGATCAGGCGATGGAATAGACGCGCCAATACTTCATGTTCGACGAGAACGCCCCGGTCAACCGATTGGGGCGTTTTTGTTGATTCGGGCTGTCATTGGCTGGCAGTGCACCCCTGTTCCATCGACTGTCGTGCGAACCGCCGATCATTGATCTGTCGCAGGGTCTTCGGAAGTGCGCCGATCCACGACGGGGATAGAGTCAATCGCCACGACGTTCGCCGCGTAATCCGGCGCGAAGGACCGCACCAGTTGCCCGCAGCACATGGTCAGGTGCTGCTGGTTCAGTGTGTAGAAGCGCTGGCGGCCCTCCTGCCGGACAAGTACCAGGTTGGCCTCTTCCAGCTTCTTGAGGTGATGGCTCACGGTAGGCTGGTTGACCTTGCCGCCAAGTTTTTCGACCACTTCGTTCACGCTCAACCAGACACAGCACAGGCACGTCATAATCTCCTGGCGCGTGTCGTCGGCTATGGCTTTGGCAAACTGAACGGGATCAATCTTATCCATACGCGCAATTATATCGACATATATCGATATGTCAAGGATCAGGGCAAAGGTTCAGCGCCATCTGACTCGGGGAGCTTGAACCGCAAAGCTGGCTCAGGGCTGGCCCGGCTCTGCCTCTCCCGACCTGCTGGCCGAGCGGTTGACGGCACGTGCGAATACCAGAAATCCGGTATGGCCGACCATCTGGTCATCGGGCCGGATGCGCACCTGAGTTAGCTTGTACGCTCGCAGAAGCAGTTCCTCGACCTCGATCATGAACCAGGGGCCGGTGTACATGGCATCCACCAGTTGGATGAGCTGGTTGATCGTCGGCACGATGGCCCCGAAAGCTGCGCCGCCCGACAGCGCTGCGCGGGCCTGTACCAGGTAATCCCAGGGGTTAGGAACGTCCAGAAACAGCGCATCGACGCCTGCTTGCTCGAGCCCTTCGGCGATGTCGCGGGCGTGGAAACTGACCCGGTGCGCTACCCCGGCGCGTTTCAGATTGCGGGCTGCTACATCTTGCAAGGCCGCTTTGCGTTCGTAGCTGTATACGTGGCCCTGATCGCCGACCAGCATGGCAAGTGTCAGCGTCAGCGCGCCGCTGCCGGTTCCTGCCTCGATCACCTGCGCACCAGGTCGAACACCGAGCTTGAGCGCCACGTATCCCAGGTCTTTGGGCTGCATGATAGCCGTCTCGTGGCGAGCATGGGCGATCAGGTCGGTGACCTGGGGAATCAGCAGGTAAAACAAATGATCGAGATGGGTACGGATGGCGCTGCCATAGGGCTGGCCGCACAGGTCGTCGAAGCGGATCGTGCCCAGATGGGTAGTCAGATCGCCACCCGGCGACAGGGTGCGGACGTAGCTCTTTCGATCTTTGCTGACCAGAAGCACCGTATCGCCATAACTTGCCGTTCTCCCGGAAACGCCGTCTGTCATAACCTCCCCTGTGTGCTTTGAGAAGAATTGTCACCCATTTTGAACCAATCAATTACCTTTATCTTAATAGCATATCTCGACGGCGTCGATGCTCCACCATAACGTGTAGAATGGACGGCGGGATCCACTGTGGAGACGACGCCATCCGAGGCGATTCTTGCACGCGCAACGTTGTGTGCTAAACTTGCATTGTCTTAATCATCTATATTGATTCATCGAGAGTCCAACCCTCCATACAAAGGAGTCATCAATCTCATGAAACGGATCCTGGTTGTGGACGACGAAATTGGAGCCTTAACGCTGATTGGCATCATGTTAGACCGAGGCGGGTTTGAGGTTCTGAAGGCCAGAGATGCCAACCAGGCGCTTTCCACACTTGAAAATGACACGCCCGACCTGTTGATTCTGGACGTGATGATGCCCGGCATCGATGGCATTGAGCTGTGCCGCATGATTCGGGGGCGCTCCGCCACTGCCGAGACGCCGATCCTGATTCTCTCGGCACGCGGCGATGCGGAAAGCGTGATGCGGGGGATGGACGCAGGCGCGACTGATTATCTTCCCAAACCCATTCTACATCACGATCTGGTTGCCAAAGTGCGCCAAATGTTGAACATGAACACAGTAGCGGAATAGGACACACTGGCTGCTTCGTCGCTTTGTACAAGGGCTGAATCAAGTAAACCCATCTGAAACGGCACGGAAGAGGAGGCCGAGCACATAAAGGGGCCGTGCCGAACAACAGTCACCGGCAGCCGACCAACGGCCAGGATGAAACAGGTTCAAGACAGACCGAGCCGCATTGCGGATGACAGGGAAAACGCGGGGGGAATGCTGA
>JAJPHV010000122.1 GCA_021325095.1 Chloroflexota bacterium
CTGATTGTTTGCGTACCTCGTCCGCATATAACCCACAGGGCGTCCGTTCGCTGTTCCAGCCAAATTTCATGCAAGTTTCACAGACAGTTCGCGCCAAAGGCTCTATACTTGGCATTGAGAAGGCGGTTCCTCTCAGCCGAGGATGTCATGGCGACTATTTTGATTATCAACAGCGAACCTACTGTTCAGGACCTGCTTCACCAGGCGCTCGCTGATTCATATCGTCTGGTGTCAATCCAAAACATCTATAGCGCCTCGTTGCAGGTCGAATCCCCCGATCTGCTCATTCTCGACGCCACACGGCCCGACCACGACGCAGCGACCCTGTGCCGCCAGATACGCGCCATGCCTTACGCAAAACGCACGCCGATCATCGTGCTGATCAGCTATCGAAGCGCGCAGGAAGTCGCGCAGTTGTTGGATGCGGGAGCCGATATTTGCCTGCGCAAGCCAATTGTCTCACGAGAACTGGCGGCCAGAGTGCGTGCGTTACTGCGACGCACGCGGCGCGCCCCAGAGCGGGCACTGCTCACGCTGCACCCCGAACGACGTATTGTCCAATTTGAAGACCGGTACATCGAACTGACGCCGACTGAATACGGCCTGCTGGAAGCACTGTGCGCAAAGCCGGGCGAACATAAGTCGACAACAGCGCTGCTGCAACAGGTCTGGAACTATCCGCCTGGCACAGGTGATCCGGCCCTGGTGCGCAACCACGTGCGCAACTTGCGCCTTAAGCTCGAAACGGATCCGGATCGCCCGCGCATCGTGACGTGCTACCAGGGACGCGGCTATACCATTAGCGCCGAGATCGTTCGCGCCAGCGCCCGGCAAGCATCCTGAAGCCGCCTTCGCTCATCGATCCTCCATTCCGCCGATAGCGCACCCGTAAAGCCCTCCGAACAGACCCTGACCTGGCTAGCCATCCTGAGTCCGACAGGGGCTTGTCATCCCTATCGCTAAGACTCAGAAAGACATTATCCTATTTTAGGGGTATCCTTAACCACTCTGAGATCGACCTCACCCGTGTGCCTTCTCCGAATTCGGAGAGGGGAACCGGTGGGGGTTGCATGAACGGAATGCTCTCCTCGCCGCTGACAGAGCGGGGCAGCGGTGAGGTTCAGTGCAGCAAATGCGAAAGGCAGTATGATGCCTCCTGTCATCCAAACGGTCAGGTTTCGATCCGGTTCGGAGACGCTGGAAGGCTCCCTGGTCCGCCCGGAAAGGGATGGGCTATGCCCCGGCGTGATTGTGATCCACGAGGCGTTTGGGCTGAACGAAAACATCAGGGATGTTGCTCGCCGCCTGGCTGACCAGGGCTACGTGGCGCTGGCCGTCGATTTATTCGCCGGACGCAACCGAGCACTGTGCATGTTCCGCTTTTTCAGCGGGATCGTACTCAATTCGCTTGATCATGGTGGGATTCACGATTTAAAAGCGGCACTGACGTTCCTGACGGCACAACCGGGCGTAGACAGTACGCGGGTCGGCGCGATTGGCTTCTGTATGGGTGGCAGCTTTGCCATTGCCTGGGCCGCCGCTGACAACCGGCTAAAAGTGATTGCACCCTACTATGCCATGAATCCGCGCCCGTTGGCGGCGGTGGCACGCCTCTGCCCGGTGGTTGGCTCCTACCCCGAGAATGATTTTACCAGAGGGTCAGGAGAGAAACTCGGTGTAGAATTGGATCGCTACCAGATTCCCCACGACATCAAGATTTATTCCGGCGCGAAACACTCCTTTTTCAACGAGACGGGCAGCCGGTATGACGCCGCAGCCGCCGAGGATTCCTGGAAGCGGGTCTTGTCCTTTTTCGAACAGCACCTCGGTTAATGCCATGCGAATCAACCTGAATATCGCCAATTCCTACCTGACTTACGAACTCGAGAGATCGGGCGCGATGGGGCGCTTGCGCCACGACGGCGGCGACCTGGTGCTGATCGAGCTGCCGACGGGCGAGGCGGTGGCGATTCATCTGGTGGAGCGCGACATCGATCTGACCGAGGTGAAGAACGTCCTGACGCGCAACACAAAAGCCGAGATTTACACCCTGTTCATGCTATGGTGCGACATGCTGCTGCCCGAAGACGGCCAGCGCTACCTTCCCTACGACTGGATGGCGGCCCTGCTGACGGCCTATGGGGACAGGATTTACGCCTACGATCTGTACGAGGAGCAGGTTTCATTCTTCCCGGTGTACTTTGAGCGGCAAGCTGCGGGGCTGGAACGGCTGATCCATCACGAGGCCAACGTCGATTTTGCCCGGATGCGCGGCGAAACGATCCGTGCCGACGGGCAGCACCTTCAGGGTGTGTTCCGCGTGGCGAGCTTTGGCACGCAGTCGCGTACCGATGGGCAGGCTGCATTCTCGCCGGATCGAAACCCGATCCAGGCTTTCTATGACGTGCTGGGGTTAACGCGCAGCGCCACCGCCGACGACGTGCGCAAAGCCTACCGCCAACTGGCGCGGACTTTCCACCCGGACGTGAACAAATCCGCCGAAGCGACGGCCCGAATGCAGCAGATCAACACCGCCTACGCGATCCTGATGGAGCAGTTTGGCGAAGAATAACCGTACCCGCATATCACCGTGAACTGTCGCGCACGGCCTGCTGAATCTGGTCGATACCTCCAACCTCTCTCCACGCTGTGGAGAGAGGCGTCCTGGCCCGCCGGTTCCCCCTCTCCAGTGGGAGAGGGGGTCAGGGGGTGAGGTCAAGTGTCGGTGCTTGAACTCCGTGTGGGGAAAGGGATAGGAGACCGTGCGGACTTCTACTCTGTCACGCCATGCTCACGCAGCAGCTTCCAGACCTTGTAGGGCGTGATCGGGATGTCCACGTGGCGCACGCCCAGGTGCCACAGCGCATCCACGACGGCGTTGGCGATAGCGGGCGGCGCGCCGACGGTGGCCGACTCGCCCACGCCCTTCGCGCCGATAGGGTGGTGCGGCGAGGGCGTGATCGTCTTGCCGAGTTCCCATTTGGGCGTCTCCACCGCCGTCGGCAGTAGATAGTCGGCGAACGTGCCGGACAGGTTTTGCCCGTTCTCGTCATAGACGATCTCTTCCAGCAAGGCCGGGGCCATGCCCATCGTCAGGCCGCCGTGAATCTGCCCCTCGACGATCATGGGGTTGATGATGTTGCCGCAGTCGTCCACCGCGACGAAGCGCCGAATCTTCACTTCGCCCGTGCCCCTGTCGATGTCCACCACGCAGATGTAGCTGCCGAAGGGGAAGGTCAGGTTGGGCGGATCGTAGTAGTTGACGGCTTCCAGCCCGGCTTCCATGCCCTGCGGGTGGTTGGTGTAGGCGGCGAAGGCGATCTCCTGGATGGTCTTGGCCTGGTCGGGCGACCCCTTGACCTGGAACTTGTTGACGTTCCATTCCAGGTCATCCTCCTTGACTTCCAGCAGGTGCGCGGCGATCTGCCGGGCTTTGGCGCGAATCTTGCGGGCAGCGACGGCGGTGGCGGCCCCGGCGGTGGGCGTCGAACGGCTGGCGTAAGTGCCCAGGCCGTAGGGCGCGGTGTCGGTGTCGCCCTCCTCGATCTTGATGTCGCTGGCCGGGATGCCAAGCTCCTCGGCGATGATCTGAGCGAAGGTCGTTTCGTGGCCCTGGCCCTGGCTCTTCGTGCCCAGGCGGGCGATGGCCTTGCCCGTCGGGTGGATGCGGATTTCGCAGCTATCGAACATCTTCAGGCCCAGGATGTCAAAGGTGTGCGATGGCCCGGCCCCGACGATCTCGGTGAAGCTGGAAATGCCGATGCCCATCAACTCGCCCCGTGCGCGCTTCTCGGCCTGTTCCTTGCGCAGCGCATCGTAGCCGATGATGTCCATCGCCAGCTTGAGCGCGCCGTGATAGTTGCCGCTGTCATACGTCCAGCCCGTGACGGATTTGTAGGGGAACTGCTCCGGCTTGATGAAGTTCTTCAAGCGGAACTGGGCCGGGTCTTCGCCAATTTCGTGGGCGGCAATGTCCACCATGCGCTCGATCATGTGGACGGCTTCCGTCACGCGGAACGAGCAGCGGTAGGCAATGCCCCCCGGTGGCTTGGTGGTGTAGACCCCATCCACCTCCATGTGCGCGGCTTTCAGGTCGTAGGAGCCGGTGGCGACACTGTACAGCCCGGCGGGGAACTTCGATGGGTTGCAGGCCGCGTCGGCAGCGCCGTGATCGGCCACCGTCTTGGCGCGCAGCCCGGTGATGCGCCCGTCCTTGTCCAGCGCCAGTTCGGCGTCGATGTGATAGTCGCGGGCGAAGCTGTCGGCTTGCAGGTTCTCGCTGCGGTCTTCGATCCACTTGACGGGCTTGCCCGTGACCAGGCTGGCGACGGCGCACAGTACGTAGCCGGGATAAACGGGCACTTTGCCGCCGAACCCGCCGCCGATGTCCGGCGAGATGATCCGAATCTGCTGTTCGGGCAGGCCGCTGACCAGCGAAAAGACAGTGCGGTGGGCGTGCGGGGCCTGCGAGGTCATGTAGATCGTCATGTGGCCGTTGATCTTGTCCCAATCGGCGACCATGCCGCACGTTTCAATCGAGGAGACGTGGATACGCGGGATGTAGATGTGTTCCTTGACGACGCGCGCCGCTTCCGCGAACACTTTGTCGGTGGCGGCTTTGTCGCCCGCCTCCCAATGCCAGATGTGGTTGGTCTTCTTTTCCTTGTCGTCGCGGACGATCACCTCATCCTTGAGCGCCTCATAGGGATCAACCACTGCGGGCAGCGGGTCATACTCGACCTCGACCAGTTCCACGCCGTCGGCAGCGATGTAGCGTTCGGTGGCGACCACCGCGCACACTTCCTGCGCGTAGTAGACGACCTTGTCGATGGGCAAGACCATCTGCGTATCGGACATCAGTGTCGGCATCCAGTGCAGATTGCCGGCCTTCTTGAGGTCTTCGCCGGTGATGACGGCCAGCACGCCGGGCAGAGCCAGCGCCTTGCTGGCGTCGATCTTCAGGATTCTGGCGTGGGCGTAGGGGCTGCGCACGATGTCCAGGTACAGCATCCCCGGCAGCTTCACGTCGTCAACGTAATGCCCGGCTCCCTGCAAAAAGCGCGGGTCTTCCTTGCGTTTCATACGGTGGCCCATGCCGCTGATTTCGGGCGGTGTCGTGATTCTTACATCGGCCATGTTTACGCCTCCACCTTCTCTCTGGCTTGCAGTTTCTCGGCGGCGTACTGGATCGCCTCGACGATCTTGACGTACCCGGTGCAGCGGCACAGGTTACCGGAGATAGCCCAGCGGATCTCGTCTTCGGTTGGGTTCGGGTTCTTTTCGAGCAGCGCTTTGGCGGTCATGATCATGCCCGGCGTGCAGTAGCCGCACTGCAAGCCATGCCGTTCCCAGAAGCCTTCCTGCAAGGGGTGCAGATTGCCGTTCTCGGCCACGCCCTCAATCGTTTGCACCGTGCGCCCATTGGCCTGCACGGCGAAAACCGTGCAGCTTTTGACAGGCTTGCCATCAAGCAGCACGGTGCACGCGCCGCAATTGCTGGTGTCGCAGCCAATGTGCGTTCCGGTCAGGTTCAGGTTCTCGCGGATCAGGTGGACAAGCAGCAGGCGGGGTTCAACATCAAGCGTATGCGCCTGCCCGTTAACAGTCACTGAGATGTTCATCGGGAGCCTCCTTGAGCGCGTTCCATCGCCTTACGAATGGCACGCATGGTCAGCACGCGGATCACGTCGCGCTTGTAGTCGGCAGCGCCGCGCAAGTCGCTGGATGGATCGCATTCCGCGCCCGCCGCTGTCCCTGCCGCCTTGATGGTCGCATCATCCAGCCGTTTGCCGACCAGCGCCGCCTCGGCCTGCCTGGCCCGCATGGGCGTGCTCGCAACGTTGGTCAGGCCGATCCGCGCCGACTTGCAGGTGTCGCCGTCCAGCGTCAGGAACACGGCGACGGCCCCGATAGCATAGTCGCCGACCTTACGTTCCAGCTTGAGGTACGCGCCACCGCTGCCCCGCTGCGGAGCCGGGATGCGGATTTCCCGGAGAATCTCGTCTTTGCCAAGCGAATTTTCAAACAGGCCCGTAAAAAACTCGTCAATGGGGATAGTGCGCTCCCCTTTGGGGCCGACGGCGATGAGTTGCGCGCCAAAGGCCAGCATGGTCGCCGGGTGATCGTTGGCGGGGTCGGCATGGGCCAGGTTGCCACCCACCGTCGCCAGGTTGCGCACCAGCGGATCGGCGACCACGTGGGCGGTGTCGGCCAGCAGCGGGTACTTGCTATGGACCACCGCGCTGTCGTCCAGCGTCGCCTCGCGGGTCATGGCCCCGATTGCCAGGTAGCCGTTCTCCTCACGGATGTAGTCCAGCCCGGCCACCCGGTTGATGTCGATCAGCACCTCCGGCCCGGCCAGCCGGAGCCGCATGGCCGGGATCAGGCTTTGCCCGCCGGCCAGAATCTTGGCTCCTTTTTGCTGGCCCAGGAGCGAAACGGCTTCATTCAATGTTGTGGGCGCATAATAATCAAATTTGCCAGGGATCATAAAAACTGCTCCTCACCTTGCATGACTCCTTCGGCGATGGCGCGAATATTTGGATCACGTATGGTTTATCGGACAACCGCCTTTCTACCTGTACAGGTCTGGTTCGCTCAGTGAGCGAGTAGACGCACGATGACGTAGATGATGAGTGCCAGGAGCGCCACGCCGCCGCCAACGGCCAGCGGACGACGCTCCGGCGGGATGGCGTCGGACAGGAAATGGCGCGTCACACCCAGCACGAATTGAGTCTGCGTCGTCTGTTTGAGGGCAGGCGTGCTGGCTTGCGGAGAGGATGAGGTTTGCGCTGCTGCCTGCGCTTGCTGCGCCCCCATGCGTGCCCTGATCTGCTCCGCGATCCCGTCCAGGCTTTGTTTGGTCAGCGCTTTGGCAGAGCTTTCCAGCAGCCGCTGGCCGACGCTGGCGATCTTGCCGCCCACGTGGGCCTCACCCTCGTAGTGCATGATGGTTGTTTCGCCCTGCGGTTCCAGGCGCACACTGCCCAGCGCTTTGATGAAGCCGGGGACGCCCTTGCCGTTGACATCCATTTTGTAGCTGTCCGGCTTGTTGATGTCGTGCAAAGCGATGTCGCCCTCAAAGACGCCCTGCACCGGCCCGACCTGGATTTTGAGCGTGGTCTTGTATTTGTCGTCGCCGAGCGGTTCCAGCCCTTCGCAGCCGGGCATGATCGCGGCGAGCAGCACCGGGTCTTGCAGCGCGTCCCAAACCAGATCGCGCGGGGCTTCAAAGGTGTATGATCCTTCAAGTTTCATCGGAAATACCCCCTCATACGTACAAACGACAATTTTCAATTTTCTGTGCATTCACCGCAGCGCCGCCAGATGCTCGCTCAACGCCTCCAGGCTCTGCAAGTTGTGGATCGGCAGGAAGTCGTCGATGAACGGCATGGCGGCGCTTAATCCCCCCACCCGTACCTGATAGGCCGGGTTACCGAGCAGCGGATTGAGCCAGTTCAGCCGGTAGCAGCGGTGTTGCAGGTAGCGCACGGCCATACGCAGCGTTTGGGCGTCGCCCCGCTCCCAGCCGTCACTGATGATCAGGATGATGGCGCCGCGCCGCAGCACCCGACGGCTCCAAACGCGGTTGAAGGTTTGCAGGCTTTCTCCGATGCGCGTGCCGCCCGACCAATCGATCACTGTCCCGGCCAGTTCGGCCAGCGCCACGTCGATGTCCTTGATACGCAGATAGGGCGTGATGCGTGTCAGCCGGGTCGCAAAGACAAAACTCTCGACGGTGGTGATGCCCTGCGTTACGCTGTAGGCAAATTGCAGCAGCAGCCGGGCGTACCTTTCCATCGAGCCGCTGATGTCGGCCAGCACGACCAGCGGGCGCGCCTTGATCTTGCGGCTCTGCCAGGACAGCCGGAGCGGGACACCGCCGTGCTTGCTGGCATCGCGGAGCGCGCGGCGCAGCGCCAGGTAGCGCCCGTGCCGATCCAGCACCCGGCGGCGCGTCTGGCGCTGACTGACCTGCCAGCGCATGG
The DNA here is from genome assembly GCA_021325095.1 of Chloroflexota bacterium. Lineage (GTDB taxonomy): Bacteria > Chloroflexota > Anaerolineae > Aggregatilineales > UBA2796 > JAJPHV01. Next base: position 7,989 of record JAJPHV010000122.1, read on the forward strand.
CCCGGATCAGCTTCTTCACCGCTTCGAGTTCTTCCGGCGTCATGGCCGAGAATGCCTTTTGCTGGAAGGCTTCGCTAGGGCTGTAGCTGTTGGCCCGATCCGCCAGATCGACTTCGGGATCGCTTTGCCGCGCCCGCTGGGCCATCAGCATGGCGAGGCTGAGTGCGCCGCGCTGCTTCTCCTCGTGGCGTGGGGCCAGGGGCGTTTTTTGCGGCTGCGCTTCACGAGCAGGGGCGTGCAAACGCCAGAAGCGATCAAAGAGGCGGTCAAAGAGTGGGAAGTCCTCTTTGCGCTTGACGAGCAAGCCGCGCGCCGCGTGATAGACCTGATCGCGCACGCCGAGGTCGATCAGTTCCAGGGCGCGGGCAAAGTCCATCGTCTGTTCTAGCGAAATCGACAACCCGGCGCGGCGCAGCAGCCTGGGGAAGTGCAGGAGGTTAGCCAGGAAAGGTTGATCCGTATTAGCGATAGTCATGGGTCGAACTCATCAGTCACCTTGTAGGCCGTTGGTTTGACCTCACCCCTGACCCCCTCTCCACAGGGTGGAGAGGGGAATCGGTGGGCAACATCGTGTAGTATTTCTCCCCTCTCTGCTTGCGGAGAGGGGTTGGGGGTGAGGTTCTGCGAAACACGAATACATAACTTCCGGTCTATTCGCCGCCGATGGCTGCCGTCTGCACCTGTGCGACCAGGTTGCGCACCGTCTCGCCGCGCAGCTTGTTCACGTCGTCCTGGTACTTCAAGATCATGCCGAGTGTGGCATCCACCACGTCGGGATCGAGGTGTGTCTGGTGCAGGTGGCCGAGCGCTTCCGCCCAATCGAGTGTTTCGGCCACGCCGGGCAGCTTGTAAAGTTCCTGCTGGCGCGCCGCATAGATAAAGTCCACGACCTGCTGCGTCAGACGCTCCGAGATACCTGGCACTTTCAGGCGCACGATCTCGAGCTCCTGTTCGCGGGACGGGTAGTCGATCCAGTAGTAAACGCAGCGCCGCTTGAGCGCGTCGTGAATCTCGCGGGTGCGGTTGGAAGTGATGATCGCAATCGGGACGTGCCTGGCCTTCAGCGTCCCCAGTTCGGGGATAGTGATCTGGAACTCGGCCAGCACTTCCAGCAGGAAGCTCTCAAACTCCTCGTCGGCGCGATCAATCTCGTCGATGAGCAGCACGGGCGCTTGCTCGTTGGCCTGGTCGATGGCTTGCAGCAGCGGACGCTTCAGCAAGAATTTGTCGGTAAAGATGTCGTCCACCGGATCGTGGTCTGGCTGCGCGCCGTTGGGCTGGCGCTGCTTTGCCTGAATTTCTAGCAGTTGGCGGGGGTAGTTCCACTCGTAGACGGCCTGATTGATGTCCAGACCCTCGTAACATTGCAGGCGGATGAGGGGCGTGCGCAGCAACCGGCTCAGGACTTTGGCGACCTCGGTCTTGCCGACACCCGGTTCGCCTTCCAGGAACAGCGCCTTGCCCATCTTGAGGGCGAGGAAGATGCTGGTGCTCAGACCCGTGCTGGAAATATAGCGTTCCGCTGCGAGCGCATCCGTGACCGCTTGCACGGAATCAAACAACGCCGTGAGTGCCATTAAAGATTGGGGCTTTCAAATTAAACGTACTTCAAAGCTGTCTTATGGGTGCGTCTATTATACACAACTGTACGTCAGCAGAAAAAGCGGGGCGTCCGAGTATTTCGTCCTGAACCTTGCAAATGACGGCATTTCCAAACGGAGTGGAGATTCGCGCCTGCCGAACAGAGGCTTGATCTTCGCTGCGCGGTCATTGGAATAGCGCCCCGTTCAGATCACGTTACAATTTCTGTTCCGAACAAATCGACAAACACCTTGCGCAGATCGATTGTGTTGCCCCTGTGCGCTTGAGCGGCGTTGCTTATTCGTTCCAGGCGCACGGTTGTGTGGCGTGGGAAATCGGAAAGGAGTGACTGTAGTGAAGCACCTTACCGTCCGCAGTTTGGGATTGGGGTTATTGCTCCTGCTGACCTTCGCGCAACTGCCGCGCGTGATCAATGCTCAGACGAACAGCGCGGGAGCGCTTGCTTACCTGGACAGCACCGGCAACGTTCAGTTGCGAATGGCCGGTTCAAACCAGAGTACAGCCGTGACGAGCGACGCGGACTTCAAACTTCCGTCGGGAGCGACAGCGCACAACTATGCGCACCTGCGCTGGTCGCCTGACGGCAGCAAGCTGGCCTTTGAAGATACAGTGACCAACGATCTGCTGGTCGCGGTAGCGGGCAACCCACCGCAGCGCGTGGCATCCGGCATTTCCACACAGTTCCCTCCGGCGTGGCTGCCGGATAACAACACCGTCGCCTACGCCGTCGATACCCAACAATCGGCGGGCGGGACGGCCACGACGATGAACATTTTGCAGGTATCCAGCAGCGGCGGGCAGGCCCAGACAGTCGGCACGTTTGTCGAGTTCCAGGGCTGCGGTGGCGGCAGCAGCGATCCGGCGACGATACTTTACTACGCCGAAACCGGGTTGAACGGCAATGGCCCGACCTTCGCCTGGACGAAGAGCGGCTGGCTCTACTCGCCATCGTGCGACAACATCGGGCTGGCGCTGAACGGCTTCAACAACCAGCAGTTGTGGCGGATCGAAAACCTGGGGCGGGTGGCCGTTGCACCGGATGGGGATCGCGCGGCGGGCATTCTGTTCGACCTGAACCGCAAACCCTCGTCGCTGGTGTACATCGACCTGGCGACGGGCCGCAACGGCGCGCTGAATGCAGTGGCGGGCATCGATCAGGTTGGTTGGTCAGCCGATGGGACACTGCTCTTGTACAGTACAATCGACCCGCAGGGCGTTTCGCTGTGGAAAATCCCTGTCCAGGGTGGACAGGCCACCCGGCTGTTCTCTGACCCTGGCAAATTCATCGGGAACATCACTTCCACGCCGGACTCACAGGCAGCGGTTTTCAGCTACATTCCCGGTGGGGACAACCCCGAACTTCAAATCCTGTCCACCCCGATCACTGGCCCCGTGACGAACCTGTCAAGCGCCACAGGCATTACGCGGGGCGGCTCGCCAGCCTATGCGCCGTCTGCACCGCAGATTGCCAACCCGATTCCCACGCCACCCATCGCTGTGGCCTGCACACCGCGTACCGATTGGACATTCACCTACACTGTGGCGCCGGGCGATACGCTGGCCAACCTGGCCCGCCTGAGCGGAACCACGCTCGATGCGCTGGCAGCGGGTAACTGCCTCGCCAACCCCAACATCATTTTCGCCGGACAGGTGCTGCGCCTGCCGGTTGCCATCCAGGCTCCTCCGCCAGGCATCAAACGCATCGTATTCCAGACGGGCGCAACTGCGGCCACCGTTCAGGGGCAGGTAGGGGCCTTCGGAACGGATCGGTGGGTGCTGAGGGCGCTGGCCGGGCAAACCATGTCGGCGCAACTGTCGTTCGCCTTCGGGCAGGCGATCCTGATCGTCTATGGGGCTGACGGCACGGTCTTGCAGTCCGATCATGCCACGTCGAGCATCTTCAGCGGTGTCCTACCGACAACCCAGGACTACTTCATCGACGTGCGGGGCAACCCCAACACGGCGACCAGCTACACGTTGACGGTGACGGTGCCCCCGCTGGCCGCGCAGCAGCCCACTGCAACGCGCATTATCTTCCAGCGCGGCACGTTCTCGACCACAGTGCAGGGCCAGGTCGCGCCCTCCGGCATCAACCGTTGGGTGTTGAGGGCACTGGCCGGGCAGACGATGTTTGCTCAACTGGCTTTCACCAGCGGGCAGGCCATCCTGGTCGTCTTCGGAGCCGATGGCACGGTGCTGCTGTCCGATCATGCCGGTGCGAGCAACTTCAGCAGTGTGCTGCCGCTGACGCAGGATTACTTCATCGACGTGCGGGGCAATCCCAACACGACTACCACATACTCGCTCACCATCACCGTGCCGCCACGCTGACCAAATTCACGCAGACCCGTCGGCCCTTACTGGGGTCGATGGGCAAAAGCCATGCTCGCTCAAAGCGTCAGGCCGATCAGGGTGTGATGGGTTCGACCAGGTAGCGGCCTTCTTTGGGGACAATCCTGAGAGGGCCGCCTGGCGCATCCGCCGTGAACACCGCAGAATCGGCGTGCATGGCGACCAGAGAGGCCTCTTCATCGACCACCAGCCACACGTTGAACCATACCCCACCGGGCTGGCGTGCATGGAATATGATGCGGCGGATAGTTTTCCCTGTGCGTCCCTTGCAATAGATGGCCTGACCAGCCTCCGCGATGGAATCACGCCGTCGATAGGCTTCAGCCAGATTCATCTGCTCCATGTTGGCGTCCCATTTCAACCACAGATATAGACAGCCTAGCACAAGCGTTCGGTCTCGGCAAGATATAAAACCGTTTGACAAAACGGACAACGCTGTAAAAACGAATGCTGTAAAAACGAACGCAGCCCAGGAACGAATCCCCTTCGTGCACCTCACCTAATTGACAGCGATTCGCCGCTATCTTACAATTGGAAAACGTTTAACGTAATCGATACGTGACCGGAAAAGTCTTTACAAGAAACGCTTGAGGTTCGGGTGGCCGAACCCGCCACCTTGCGCAATTCTGCATTACGTCTACTGCCGCTAGGAAACCGTCATGGACAAATTGAAACTCGGCCAAACTGGTATTGCGTGATGCGGGTAAACCGCAAGCGAGAAAGCGAAGGCGCACAGTGCCAGTCACACTCAAGGATATTTCCAAACAGGTCGGGGTTTCTATCGCAACTGTCTCGCGCGTGCTCAATGGCCGCGAGGCCAACGGGTTTATCAGCGACGAGACGCGCCAACGCATTTTCGCAACAGCGATTGAACTGGGCTACAAGCCCAACCTCCTGGCGCGCGGGCTACGCGGCAGCCGTAGCTCTCTGATTGGCGTCATCGTGCGGGATGTAGCCGACCCGTTCATGAGTGAAACGCTGAAGGGCATCAACGAGGTTGCTATCAAACGCGGTTACAGGCTGTTTCTGGGCAACGTTGAGCAGGCCAACACTGCCATCGATTACGGGACGATGTTTGAGCAGTCCCATGCAGACGGCATCCTGGTGCTGGGCGATCTCAAAGAAGACGAGCAGGCTGTCGAGTTCTTGACGAGTAAGCATCGCTACGTGGTCGGGGTGGTAGATCGCGTAACCCGGCGACAGTATCCAGGCGTCTATACGGATAACGCGATAGGAAGCAGGCTGGCGCTTGATCATCTGTGGAATCTGGGCCACCGGCGTATCGCCTGTGTATCCGAACACAGCGCCTATGACCGGCGGCTGCGCGCTCAGACCTACGTGGAATGGATGTGCGAGCATGGGTTGGAGGAGCATATTCACGTCTTGCAGACCGCTCAATCGCCGCGAGCAGCCTACGAAGTGGGCCTCAGCCTGTTTGAGTCGCCCGACATCCCCACCGCCATTTTTGCGGTTACAGATAGAATCGCCATGGGCGTGCTACAGGCTGCATTTCGGTCAAAGATTGCCGTGCCCGATCACGTATCCATCGTGGGCTATGACAACCTGGAATTTGCGCAGTTCCTGACTCCGCCGCTAACGACCATCAACCAATCGGCATTTGAGATGGGCTGCGCCGCTGCGGGGCTGCTGCTGGAAATGATTGAACAGCGGCTCGAAAGCGCTACCGTAGCGGACATTGTGCTGCATCCGACGCTTGTGGTTCGCCAATCGACGGCGGCTCCGCGTGGCCCGTAACAACCCGCCACCGAGCCGAAACGCGAATGGGGGAAGCTTGGCCTACAGTCCGGGCCAGGATGCGGTGTTACACATTCTGACGGAGCGCCTGATACAGCGCCGGGCGCAATTCGTTGACGGGCGATGTGGCCGTCGCCTACGACGTGTCACTGGCAGACCACAATTGCACCGTCCCGTCGTTGTTGCCCGTCAGGATGAATTTACCGTCGGGTGAAAAAACTGCCGACCACATGATGTCTGCACCCGTAAAGCGCCGCAGTTCCTTGCCCGTCGCCACGTCCCACAGGCGCACCGTCTTGTCCTCCCCACAGGTCAGGACAAGCCTGCCGTCGGGCGAAAAAGCTACGTCTGCGACTGCGCCGACGTGCCCAACCAGCTCAACGCTGACCGCGCGAGCAGCAAAATCGATGATCCTCGGCTTTGAGCCGCCGACAGCCACAAACTTGCCATCCGGCGAGAAGGCCGCGCCAAAGCCGCCGATGCCCTCCAGCAGGTCAAGCTGCTGGCCCGTCTGCACATCCCACAGGCGTACCGTATCGTCCAGGCCGCTGCTGATGACGTACTTCTGGTCGGGTGAGAAGCGCGCCGTCCACACCCCTTTGGTGTGGCCGCTGAATTTGCGAATCTGCTCGCCCGTCCGGGCATCCCACAGGATGATGGACTGGTCGTAGCTGCCTGTTAAGACCCACTGTCCGTCGGGCGAGAAGGCGACGCTGGACACAATGTTGGAATGGCCCGCATACAGCCGCAAGCCCGCGCCGGTAGGCACGTCGCGCAGTTGCGCGTCCAGGCCGCCAAACAGCAGGTATTTACCGTCCGGTGAGAAAACCGCCGACACACCCGGGTACTGGCGCAACTGCGCACCAGTCCCCGCGTCCCACAGCCTGACCGTCGCATCGTTGCCAGCGGTCAGGATGTGCTGACCATCGGGCGAGAAGGCGACGTGGAAGGCGGCTTTGGTGTGGCCCTTGAACGTGCGCGGGCCAAGCGGCGCGGCAGTTGGAGCGGGGGTCGACGTTGGCTGAATGGGCAGGATCGACGGCGCAAGCAGGTCGCCCGGCTCAAGGTTCCAGACCTGCACAACCTTCGAGCTGAAGGAACCTTCTGCCGCCAGCCTGCCATCGGGCGAAAAGGCCACAGTCAGGATGAAATCATCGGCCCCGCCGACGCCCACGAAGCGCCGGAGTTCGGCCCCTGTCTGCACGTCCCACAGCCGCATCGTGCCATCGCTGGCCCCAGTCAGGAGGTATTTGCCATCCGCCGAGAAGGCAACGCTGTTGACCTGTTTGGAATGCCCGATGAACGTGCGCAGCAAGTTGCCAGTCTGCGCATCCCACAGACGAACCCGCGTGTCTCCGGCTGCGTCAGTGGAACGCACAGCGCCGCCTGCCGTCACAACGGTCTTGCCGTCGGGTGAAAAGGCCACCGCCTGGATTTCGCTGGTGTGGCCGACCAGCACGTGCAGTTGTGCGCCGCTTTGCACGTCCCACAGCCGCGCCGTCTGGTCGTAACCGCCCGTCAGGATCGTTGTGCCATCGGGCGAAAAGGCGACGGCGCGGAGTCTGTCCGTGTGACCGGCGAAACTGCGAATTTCCTGTCCGGTCTGCACATCCCAGAGGTGTGCCCGCCTATCGCCAGAACCCGTCAGGATGGTTTTGCCATCAGGTGAGAAGGCAATGGCGTAAACCCCACCTGCCTTATCGGTGAACTGGCGGATCTCCTGCCCGGTCTGCGCGTCCCAGAGACGGGCCGTTTTGTCCTCGCTGCCCGTCAGGAGGTACTTGCCATCGGGCGACAGGGCAACCACGATTGTCCCTTCGCCATGCCCGGCGAATTGGCGGATGGCCTGCCCGGTCTGGACATCCCACAGTTCCGCCGTTTGATCCGGGCTGCCGCTGACCAGGTACTTGCCGTCGGGCGAAAAGGCGACGCTCCACACGCTGTCCTTGTGCGCGGCGAACTGGCGCGGTCTGGGCGCCGCGCCGATCATGGCGACGCCGGTATTGACCGGGATGGGCGTCCAGGGCGGTGCAACCGCTGCTGGCTGGCTGGCCGCCGCGCCGGGGCACGTCGGCTGTGTATCGGTTACGCCGTACTGGGCGCGCTCCTGATCGGTGAAGTCACGGAAGAGGTGGGCGCAGATGTAGGCAATCGTGTCGTGGTAATCCGTGTCCCACAGGCGCGCCGTCCTGTCCTTGCTGCCCGTCAGTATCAGCTTGCCGTCAGGTGAGAAGGCGACCCCGTACACCTGGTCGGTGTGCCCGCTGAAACGGCGCAGTTCCTGGCCCGTCGCCACGTCCCACAGCCGGGCCGTCGTATCCAGGCTGGACGTGACCAGGGTCTTGCCGTCGGGTGAGAAGGCCAGCCTGAGCACGGCGTCGGTATGGCCGGTAAGCTGGCGCAGTGCTTTGCCTGAATTCGCGTCGAACAGCCGCACCGTCCGGTCATAACTGCCAGTTGCCAGCAGGCTGCCGTCCGGCGAAAAGGCCAGCGTGGTGACGAAGGGAATATCGCCACCGCCAGCGGAGAGCTGTTGCAACTGTTTGCCCGTGCTGACCTCGATGATCCGGGCAGTGCCATCAAACGCGCCCACCGCGATCCGCTGGCCGTCGGGCGAGAAGGCAACGGCCAGCGCTTCACCACCAACGCGCTCAAATTTGCGGATTACTGTACCCGTGTTCACGTCCCACAGGCGCACTGTCTTGTCCAGACTGCCCGTCAGGATGAACTTGCCGTCGGGCGAAAAGACCGCGCCGCGAATCTCGTCGGTGTGGCCGGTGAACTTGCGGATTTCCTGCCCGGTTGCCACGTCCCACAGGCGCGCCGTGCCGTCACTGCTGGCCGTCAGCGCGGTCTGATCGTCGGGCGCGAAGACCACGCACATGACGGCGCTGGTATGGCCGCTGAAGGTGTAAACGGTTTCACCCGTGCTGACCTTCCACAGGCGAGCCGTGTTGTCGCTGCTGCCCGTCAGCGCCAGGCGGCCATCGTGGGAAAAGGCCACTTCCTCGATCCCGCGCGTGTGCCCGGCGAACTGGCGCAGGTGTGCCATGTTCTCCTGCAAGCTCCACAGGCGGGCCGTGCCGTCCCAACTGCCGGTCAGCGCCAGGCGGCCATCGGCGGAGGCGGCGACGGCGACGATCACGTCGGTGTGTCCACTGAGCCGCCGCACCAGTTCGCCCGTCTCCACGTTCCAGAGTTGCGCGGTCTTGATGCCGCCTGCCAGCAGTACGGTCCTGTTGTCGGGCAAGAAACTGATGCTCTGCGAACTGCCTGGAAACAGGTGAAGCTGCTTGTGGGACTGCGCATCGTAGAGATAGCTGTCGGAGCCGCTGACCAGGATATAGCGCCCGTCCGGTGAAAAAGCCACCGCACCAACCCGGCTGATCGGATCGGTGAAAAGCGCGCGCTGCTCGCCCGTCTGGATGTCCCACAGACGGGCCGTTTTGTCGTCGCTGCCCGTCAGCGCCCATTTGCCATCAGCGGAGAGCGCCACCGCGTCGACTTCAGCCGTGTGCCCGCTGAAGCGGCGCAACTGCACCCCGCTGTGAACATCCCACAAGACCGCCGTATTATTGCGAGCCGAGGTCAGCAAGTAACGCCCGTCGGCGGACAGCGCCATGCTCCGGACTTCGTTGCCCTCGCCTGCAAAACGCCGTAACTCCTTGCCGCTCTGGGCATCCCAGACGATGACGTTTCCGCCCGCGCTGCTGGTGAAAACAGCCCTACCCGATGGATCGAACAAGGCTGTCCAGAGCGCCGCGAGGCCAGCGGCAAGGGTGGGCGGTTTGATCGCCTGAACCAGTTTGCCGCTCTGTGTCTCCCACAGGCGCACCACGCCGTCTTCTCCGCCCGTCAGGACGGTGCGTGCATCGGGCGAAAGCGCCACGACGGTCAGCTTCGCGCCATGACGGTACAACTGCCGGGCGTAGTCCAGCAGCGCGGCCCTGGCTAACGACAGGTCAGCCTGCGGTGAGTAATTGGTCTGGATGGCACGCAGACTGAGCAGTCCGGCCAACTCGACGTTGCCATCGCTGGCCTGCATGATGGTCACGGCTTCGGCGGCCAGCCGCTGGCTTTCGGCACGGATGAAGTTCGACTGCGCGGTGGCGGCATTGGCGACGGCCTGGCCCTGGGCAACGGTAGCCGTGACTGCGTTGGAGACAGCGGTTTGCGCATTGTTGACAGCCTGGCCCTGCGCGATGGTGGCCGTCGCCGCGTTGTTGACAGCCTGCCCTTGCGCGACGGTGGCGGTGGCCGCATTGGCGATGGCAGTCTGGGCATTGTAGACGGCCTGACCCTGCGCAATGGTGGCCGTAGAAGCATTGAAAACAGCCTGGCCCTGGGCCACCGTAGCCGTGCTTGCGTTGTGTTCGGCAAGCTGCTGCTGGTTGATCGCCAGCGCCGAGAGCGCCAGCGCCCCAGCGGTTGCGACCAGCAGCACCACCACCAGCGCACGCAGCCGGTTGCGGGAGCGCCGTTCCAGCGCGGCCTCGTGCGCCTGGCGCGCGGCTTCTTCGGCCAGCCGGGCATTGCGCTGCGCGATGCTGGCTTCCAGGTAGGCACGCTCCTCCTGGTTGAGTTCGAGCGTCGTCTCGGCAGCCCATGTCTCGAACTGGTCAAGCCGTGTGCCGGAGGCCAGGAAGCTGGCATCGCGGGAGGCGGCGTTCCATTCGGTGACGGCGGCGACCAGCCGGGCGTGCATCCGCAGGTCGTCGCGGCTTTCGGCCAGCCAGTCCCGCAGACGCTGCCAGGTGCGGATCAGGGCTTCGTGCGCGATCTCAACGGTGGGGGCGCGGGTCTGTGGATCGCGGTCAAAGGTCAGCAGGCGGTAGTGGCTGAAGGCATCGACCACCTCATCCATCTTCTGCTTATCGCCGCCCGCCGGGGTCAACTCCACCGTGCGGATGCGCCGCCGCGTGTCCTCCGTGCCCTCGCCGATGTTCACCAGGCGCAGGAACAACTGGCGCGCGGCCTCCTGGCCCTTTGTATCCAGACTGTTGTACAGTTCGTCGGCGCGGCGGGCCAGCGCGCCCAGGACGCCGCCGCTGTTCTGGTAAGCGCTGAGGGTGAGCAAATTACCTTCGCGGCGCTCAAAAAGTTCGGTCAGGGCGTATTGCAGCAGGGGCAGCGCGCCGGGCTGTTCGCCCACGTCGGCGATAATGGCCTCGACCAGGCCCGCTTCCAGCCCGATGCCAACGCGCTGCGCCGGGCCAGCAATGGCCTCGCGCAACTCGGCGGTATTGAGGGGCAGCACCACCTCGGTGCGCTGGCGGATCAGGTTGCCGAATTCGGGGTAGAGCAGGGGCCGGTCATAATAATCGGCGCGCAGCGTGACGATAACGCGCAGACGGCTGGCCGGGTCGCTGACGGCGGCGAGCAGGCTGTTGAGCAGATGGGTGCGTTCGGCCTCGTCGTCGAGCAGCGTGAACACTTCCTCGAACTGGTCGATGACCAGCACCACGTCGCTGCCGGAATCGCCGGGCAATAGCTGGCCGATGGCGCGCAGCAGCCCGCGCTCATCCTGCATGATCAGCCCGTGCAAATCCTCGACGGGGTTGACGGCGACGCGCAACAGCGCTTCCTCAAGCTGTTCCAGCGGGCGCGCGCCGGGAACCATTTCCACCAGGAACCAGCGCCGCGACCCGGGCAGCGCCCCCTTGCGCAGCGCCGGGAGCAGTCCGGCCCGCACGACGCTCGACTTGCCGCTGCCACTTGGCCCGACAACCGCCAGAAAACGCGCATTTGCGGCTTTTTCGCCAAGCCGCGCGGTAAGCTGCTGGATGAGCGTAGCACGCCCGAAGAAATCGTCGGCGTCGGCTTGCTGGAAGGCGCGCAGGCCCTTATACGGATTTTCGACTTCGGGAGGCGGAACCTCGATCAGTGTCCCTCTGGGGGCTGGCGTGAGCGGGCTGGCAGGCGTATAGGTCACCTCGTCGGGCGTCACGTCCGAGGCGGCAGTCGGGGCAGCCGGCCTGCCCTCCGTGTCGTGAACCGCCGGCATCACGCTAGGAGTCAGGGTTGCACCTTCGGTGTCGAAGGACTCCACCGGCGTGAGGGTGGGTTCGTTCACGTCCACCAGGTCGGTCCTGCGCCCCTCGCGGGTCGTTGTACCCGGCACAGCCTGTGTCGGTGCGGTGCGAGCTGCTTCGGAGGCTGCCGGTTGCGCCTGTTTCCTCGAATCGATGGCTTTGCGGAAGGCAACGGCCACACTCAGCGCGTCCGGGTAGCGCTGGTCGGGATTCTTGGAGACGGCCTTCTGAATCACCGCGTCAACTGCCGATGGCAGATGCGGGCGGCGGACGCGAACGGACGGGATCGGTTCGCGCAGGTGCTTTTGAAGCTGCTCGTAGGGGGACAGGCTCGGAAACGGTGTCTCGCCCGTCAGCAACTCGTAGAGCATGATGCCCAGGCTATAGATGTCGGTGCGGGGCGTCACGGGGTCGGTGGTGATCTGCTCCGGCGACAGGTAGGCGGGCGAGCCGACAATGGCTTCCGCCTGGTCAAGCTCGGCAGTCTGGTTTTCGAGGTCTTTGGCGATGCCGAAATCGGCCAGATAAGCGTTGCCATCCTCGTCCAGCAGGATGTTGTCCGGCTTCAGGTCGCGGTGGATCACCCCTTTGCGGTGCGCCACCGCCAGCGCCGACGCGATCTGATCGAGAATCTGGGCGATGTGATCGGGCGTCAGCGGGCCGCGTTTGACGACTCCGCGCAGACTACCGCCATGCAGCCAGCGCATGACCAGGTATGCGCCCGTCGGGTCGCGCCAATAGTCGTAGAGGGGAACGATGTGGATATGTTCAAGGCGAGCAACCAGTTGCGCTTCGTTTTCAAAACGCCGGATGAAATCTGGATGATTGGCGAACTCCGGCAGAATGATCTTGATGGCGACCTCGCGGCCCACAATGCTCTGAAAGGCTCGATAAACAGCGCCAAAACCGCCTTTACCGATAAGCTGCCGTAGCTCGTAGCCTCGGATCGTCTGGTGGGTGAGATCGGTCAATTTGCCGTATCTCCAACTAACACAACGAGGAATGTCTTCATGTTACGTTCGCGCGGCGAAATTGGCAATTCGACAGCCGGTGAGCCAGGTTATGGTTGCCCGGTCTGGCTGTAGCGGCCATGCTCGTTGGCGATGTCCACCAGCAATTCCAGTTTCCAGGGTTCGACGCGCGGCGCAACCGAACAGGCCGTGCTGAGGATGGCTTCGGCCCGGCCAGCATCCATAACCAGGGCCATCAACGCATCCTGGTAGCCGAACAGTTCCAGGAAGTGCGTGAAGGGCGAGAAGACTTCGCCGTGTATGGAGATCGTGTCGCCCACCGCTGCCCGCACCATGTCAATCGTGCGGTAGAAGTAGTCGGGCGGTTCGAGCAGCAGCCCCGGCGCTTTGCCGGGCAGAAAAGGCGTGTGGTAAACGCCCCAGGTATAGCGCGGCCACTCGTCCAGACGGTCTATGTCGGTGTCGGGGTCGAATTCCAGAAAACTCGGATGGGGAGGCGTGTCGGGGTCAGTCGGGTCGTAGTAGGGATTGCCATCGGACGGCATAAAGATGTGCGTGCCGTCCTTCCAGTAGATAACCTGGCCGTCGGCCACCTCCTTGATGGAGGCCACCTGACTGAGCCAGTCGGGGTCGCGCCCGGGGATATTGATCAGAACCCCGTCGAAGCGGTAACGTTCGCGCAGGGGCAGGAGCGAGTCGGCAAACGCTTCGCTGGTGAACCAGATTTCATGAAGCTGCCAGCGCTGGCGCATGTTGAGGAAGTAGTGCCCCAGGGCAAGCTGGCACATGACAGGCACGCGATCCACTGTCTGGTGGCGCATTGCCAGCGCCATACGCTCTCTGCTGTTCACGCTGCGCATGCTCCTTATCTCACCCCCTACCCCTCTCCACCCAGTGGAGAGGGGAGTTGTGGTCTGGCGGTTCCCCTCGCTGCTTGCGGAGAGGGGGTAGGGGGTGAGGTCAATAATCTTCTCAGGCGGGTGCTGCTTCCGGGTTCGGTGCGGCAACCGAAAAAGGATCGTCCATCACGATTTCCGCAGCGACCTGCGCCAGGAAATGCTCGTAAAAGGCGAAACGCTCCTGGCCCAGCCGCTTGCCAGTGGGCGTGGTCAGCAGTTGCATCCACGCCTTGGCACGCTGCAAAGGCCAGCCAGAGGTCAGTTCTTTGGCCGCATCGGCAAGCTGCCGCCGGGTCGTGCCCATGAGCAGGACGGCCTGCAAGATATTGCTTGCGCCGATCTTATCCAGTGTATCGGCATCGAACAGGATGCGCGCTTCCAGGCTTAAGGTTTCAGTAAGCTGCTTCACCTGGTCTTCCACCGGGATTTCGTCATCAAGGTCGCGGTGGTGCTCCCGAATCGCCTCGGCCACCTGTTTGATAAACTGGGGATCGTAGCCTTCTTTGGTCAGGAAGCGCGTGGCGGTCTCTGCGCCACGCATGGCATGGTATTCCAACTGCACCGTGTAGTGATCGATGTCATGGAAGAGCGCGGCGACCTCGCACACATCGCACGTGCCCTGCGGCACTCCCTCACCGTCGAGGATTAGCGCCACATTTTTGCGCACATTCAGGGTGTGCGTCCAGCGAGCCGTCGCGCGAAACTCCGCATTCTGGTGGCCGTAGCTTTGAGCGGTGCGAAGCAGGTAACTGCGTACATAATCCGCCATTTTCTGACGTTGCGCGTCCGATATTGCCATGTCAAATATTCTCCAAACGCACCTATATTATTTATGACTCTAGTATGGTTTAAGTGTAGCAGAAATGATGTACCGGGTACAATCTCCGAGATGAGATTCAGTGACCGTCCCCGATGAAGCGACGCACGTTTATCTTTCTGGCGCTGGCGATTCTGCTGGGCGCGGTCTTCCTGCGGATCGCCGACCTGCACCGTTTTCCGCCCGGTCTGCACTACGACGAAGCGGCGGATATGCTCCTGAGCCGGGACATTGCCTGGTACGGCTACCGGCCCTTCCCGGTGGTGACTGCCTATTCGGGCCGCGAAGCGCTTTTCTATTACCTGGCCGCGCCGCTGCTGCGCATTTTTGGCACAAACGTGATGGCCGCGCGCCTGACCAGCGCCTTCCTGGGTGTTCTGACGGTGGCCGCAACCATCGCGCTCGGCAAGGCATTGTTCCGCCGCCGACCTCTGGCGCTGATGGCGGGGGCCTGGCTGGCGGTCTCGGGGCCACAGGTCTGGCTGACGCGGCAGGGCTTCCGCACCAGCCCGCAGCCGCTGCTCGAAACGCTGGGGCTGTGGCTGCTCTGGGTAGCGCTGCGCCGCGTTCGCCGCTGGATGCTGCCCGCGATCCTGGCCGGTATCTTCTGCGGGCTGGCGCTGTACGTCTACATGGCAGCGCGGGTCTTTCCGCTGTGGCTGGCGCTGCCATTGCTACTGCTGATCGTGGTGGATCGGGCTGCGCGAGGTCGGCGCATCCGGCAGGCGCTCGTCTTTTTTGCGGCATTAGGGCTGACGGCCACGCCCATTGCCGTGTTTTACGCGACACACCTGGACGTGTTCACAGATCGACTGTCGCAGCTTGCGCCCACCGCCGAGACGCCGACACTGCTGGATAGCCTGCGGCTGCACCTGGAAATGTTCTTCCTGCGGGGCGATCCGCTGCTGCGCTACAACCTGGACGTGGGACGGCCTTTCTTCGACCCGGTGAGCGGCGTGCTGCTGCTGATCGGGTTGGGGGTGGCGGCTTTCGGCGTGCTGCGCGGCAGAAGCCCGCTCGAAAAGACGGGCGCGGCCTTTGTGCTGCTCTGCCCGCTGCTGATCGCGCCGAGCGTGATCGCAGTCCAGGGCCTGCCGCCCAGCCACATGCGCTCGGTGGCAATGGTTCCGCTGGTCTTCTTCCTGCCCATGCTGGGGGCTGCTTTTGTGGGCTGGACGATCCGGACACGCCCGCGATTGGCGTTCGGGCTGGCGGCGGCCTTGCTGATCGCGCTCGGCGGGCTGACGTGGCGTGACTACCAGGCCTGGGGCGGGCGCGCCGATCTGTTCTACGACAGCGATGGCGACCTGAATCTGGCGGCGGGCTGGCTGGAAAAGAACGCCCCGCCAAATGCGTTGTTCTACATTGCTTCCCGCTATTACGAGCACCCAACGGTGCTGGCGCACAACCTCGATCCGCAGCGCATCCGGTGGATGATGCAGGATCACCTGATCTTGCCGCCGCCTGACCGGGGAGCGATCTTCATCTTCCCGCGCTCGGTGGACGCCTCGGCCTGGGTCGGGCTGCTGCAGGCGGGCGCGATCAAGGATGTACCAGCCGGGCCGGACGGCCAGCCCGCCTACCTGGCTTTCCAGTTCACGCCGGGGCAGTTGCACGCACCGGCACCACAGATCGCGCTGGCGGCGAACGTGGACAATGTGCTCCGGCTGCGCGGCGCTGATCTGTCCCCCGCTGCGGCGGGGCAGACGGCGCAAGTCAGATTGTACTGGGAAGTGCTGAACGCGCCGGGCCGGGACGACCTGGCGCCCGTCGTCAGCGTGACAGACGACTGGAACAACGAAATCGCGCGGGCCATGCCCTACTTTGAGCATACCGGGCAATGGCAGCCCGGCGAATGGATCATTCAGAACGTCGTGCTCAAAATCCCGCCCGGCAATCCGCCTGGCTCGTACTCGGTGCGCGTGGCGTGGGTCGGCAAAGCGCGGCAGAACGACTACCTGCCGCTGCTGGACGACAGGGGCCGCTTTGCCGGGTTGTGGGCGGAGGCCAGACCGCTGACGGTGAAGGCCGAGCCGTCCGGCGCGCTGTCCGTCCCGGAAAACGCGAACGAGATTGCACCGGGTCTATATGCGCAGATGAGTGTCCTACCGCCGTCGGCTGTGAGGCAGGGCGAACACCTGCGCTTCGAGGTCAACTGGTTTGTGCAGCAGGCCGTTCGGGGTGCAAAACGGCTCAAGCTGGTGGCCGATGGCAAAACTCAGGCCGTGTTGTGGGCAGGGAACCCGGTTCACAACACGTACCCGATCAGCGCCTGGCAGCCCGGCCAGCAGGTGCTAGACCGCTACGACGTGCCGATCCCGGCGGACTTCGCGCCGGGCGATTACCGGATTGCCTTGATGCTGGATGGCGCAAGCAGCCCGATTTTTTCGCAGCCGCTGCGGGTAACTGCGGTGGCGCGCGAGTTCAGCGTCCCGGCGCTGGCTCACCGGATTAACTGGCGATTTGGCGATTCGATTGCGCTGGTCGGCTACGAAGTGCAAAAGGGCAGCGACCAGCATGTGACGGTGAGGCTGGCCTGGCAGGCACGCGCCATTCCTGATCGGGACTATACCGTGTTCGTCCACCTCAGCAACCCGGACGGCACAATGTTTAGCCAGCAGGACAGCCCGCCCTCACGCCCGACCAGCCAGTGGGTGACGGGCGAGGTTGTGACAGATACCTACATCCTGGCTGCGCCGCCCGGCGACTTTACGATCAGCATCGGGATGTATTTGCAGGGCAACGGGCTGCGACTGCCGATCAACGATCCCGGCGGTATGGCTGTAGGGGACGAAGCGCGGCTGGCGCTCGGCCCCTGAGCCGGGGTATGTACGGCAGTTCTGGTGTATCATTGACAGTACACGTCCGGAAGCAGAGCCACCATGACAGACCAGGACATCCGCACGGAACGGCTGCGCGCCGAAATCGAGTTGAAGCGGTCAGCGCTGGCCGAACACCGGGCCGCACTGCTCAAGTTGCAGAATGAAATCGATACGTTCGCCCGGCAATATGACCGGATCATCGGGCCGCTGGAAGCACAGCTAGACCAGATTCGGCAGCAGATCGAGGTATTGCAGAGCGAGCCGCTGAACTTCAATTCGTTTGACAACGGGTCGATCTGGGGGCCGGGCTATACATCGTTCGAGGAAAGTTTCGACGCCAAGTATCGCCGCCCCAACAACCCTATGATTAGCCTTACGCCGCGCGCCGTTGACGAAACCTCGCTGCGGAGCCTGTACCGCAAGCTGGCCCGTAAATATCACCCCGACACAACGACGGACCCGGCGGAGAAAGCCAGATTGACGGTCATCATGGCGCAGATCAATGCTGCTTATCGCGCCAGGAACATGGACGAGTTGTACGCGCTGGACGGTCAGCGTGCGCACCGCCCAACGGTTGAACCAGCTACCAAACCGATGGCGACGGAGCGAAAAGTAACCTACGCCGACCTACTGATGCAGAGCCACAAACTGGACGAAGAAATCCTCTGGGTCAAGAGCGAGCACCAGCGGCTGATGACCAGCCCGCTGATGTCGCTCAAGATCGAACACAGCCTGGCTCGCAGCCAGGGCCGCGATCTGCTGCGGGAGATCGCGGCAAAGGTGCGCGCCGACCTTGACGCGGCCCGTGCGGAGCTTGAGGCGCTGCGGCGGAGACGGTAATTGAACTTGCTTCCTCTCCGCAAACAGCGAGAGGAGAGAAGCGCTTTTGCTGGGCGGGGCGGGGCTATTATCGGACGGCATACACCTGATCACCTGAAAAACAGGCGAAGATCAATCGTCATTTGCTTATTAATAGCGCGGGCCGTATCAAAACGCATTTTAGCACAAACGTTCTAAGCTGTCAAGGGCGGTTGCCTTTTGTGCCACGCCGTCGCCTGTTCGTAGGCGTATCCGGCGCGCAGCACGCTGGCCTCCGACCAGTGCGGCCCGACGATTTGCAGGCCAACCGGCAGGCCATCGCGCGTAAACCCGCAGGGGACGGACAGCGCGGGCACTCCGGCGAAGTTGAATGCCCGCGTATAGAAGGACATGCTTGAGCGGGCCTTGTTCATTGCTTCCGGGTCGGAGCGGGGCGGCGCGGGCATGGGCGTCGTCGGCAGCAAAAGGATGTCGTAGTCCACGAAGAACCCGGCGAAGCGGTGGCGGAAAAAGGACTGTGCGCGACGGGCCAGGGCATAGTCTTCCGCGGTGAATTGATCGGCTTCCTGAATGCGTGCCAGGACTTCGGCGCTGAAGCCCTGCGGATTGGACTGGACACGTTCCCGGTGAATAGCCTTTGCATCGGCGGCGAGCATCAGGCGGTTGAGGCGGTGCGTGTCGCGCGCCCAGTTCAAATCCACTTCGGTGATATGCGCGCCCAGTTGCTCAAAAACTGTGGCGGCGTCGTAGACCGCCTGCAAGACCTCAGCATCGGCAGTGCTGACGAATTCGCCCTGCACAAGCGCAACGCGCCAGCCACGCACCCCTTGATCGAGCATAGTCAGATAATCGTCGGTGGGGACGTTGGCCGAGAACGGGTCGCCAGGATCGTACCCGGCGATGGCTTGCAGCAGCAGCGCCACGTCGCGCACACAGCGCGCCATCGGCCCGGCGTGATCCAGGTTGCTGCTCAAGGGGATCACGCCGCGCAGACTGACGCGCCCATAAGTCGGCTTCAACCCGACAATGCCGCACAGCGAGGCCGGGATGCGGATCGAGCCGCCCGTGTCGCTGCCCAGTGATCCCAGGCAGAGAGTCGCCGCCAGTGCCGCAGCCGATCCACTGGACGATCCGCCGGGGATGTGAGACAGCTTCCAGGGGTTGCAGGCCGAACCGTAATGGACGTTATCCCCGGTGAGGCCGAGCGCCCATTCGTTCATGTTCAACTTGCCGAGAAGGACGACGCCCGCCGCATTCAGCTTCTGCGCCGCAACGCAATCGGCCTCCGGCACGTAATCCCGGAGGAAAGACGACCCGGCAGTGGTGCGGATGCCGCCCGTTTCGTACAGGTCTTTGAGCGCGATGGGAATACCGTGCAGGGGGCCGCGCAGTTCGCTGCGCTGCATGGCGGTTTCGGCATCCTGTGCCTGGCGGAGGGCCAGATCTGCCGTGACGGTGATAAACGCCACGAGCCGCGGCTCCAGGCGCGCGATACGTTCCAGGCAGGCGCGCGTCAATTCCAACGGCGATAACTGGCGAGCGGCGATCAGGCGGGCCGCTTCAGAGAGAGTCAGCGTTGTGACATCCATAGTGAGCGGAAATGCTACCCGGAATCTGGCAATGCGCCAACTGCGCGCCAGGCGGAGCAGGGATGCTTAATCTGAAAGTGTCGTGTGTCTTTTTTCGTGCACTGGCGGTATTACAGGTTTGGCACTACAGTTATGGGAAAACTTCTGTTGCGCCAACAGGAGTGGGAGATGGTCGGGAGACACCCTTATCTAATCGCCGATCACGTACAGGACATTGTTTGCCACCTGGATGAGCAGGGAATAGTCCGGTATGTCAATCTGTCGTTTCAAAAGATACTGGGCTATGCGCCAGAAGACTTTATCGGGAAATCGTATCGGGCTTTTATAGACCTGCTCCACCCAGACGACGCCCCGCGGGTGCGGACACATGACGACCAGACCCTGTCGCGCGGTGTCATACACGCGATTGAATATCGCCTCCGCCACGCGGAGGGTCACTATGTGACATTGCAAGGCATCAACAGCCCGATCTATGATGAGCAAGGGCGCTTTCTGGGCAAGGTGATTTCGGCGCGAGATGTGACGGCACAGAAGCGCTTCGACGAAACACTCCAATATCAGGCCAACCTGCTTGAGAACGTCTCAGATGCGATCATTGCTACCGACCTGAACCGGCGCATTCAGAGCTGGAACCGGGCGGCTGAACGTATGTATGGCTGGCAAGCCAGCGAGGTGATCGGCAAGCACCTCGACAGTGTGATGGACTCCAGCTATCTGGATGGGCAGACCGAGGAAGACATTCTGAAGGCCACCACGGAAACAGGCTACTGGAAAGGCAGCGCCATCCACCGGCGACGCGATGGCAGCAGCATCATCGTGGATGTGTCGGTGGCGATGTTGAAGGATAAGGACGGCAACGCCATCGGCAGGGTGGGCCTCAATCAGGACATCACTGAGCGCCGACGGGCTGAAGAGGCGCTGCGCCAGTCGGAACGCGACTATCGCGGCCTGTTCGAGCAGGCCCATGACGCCATTTTGATCGTTGATGCGGCGGACGGAACGGTTCTGGACTGCAACCAACGCGCTTGCACGCTCTACGGTTTCGAGCGTTCAGAATTTGTTGGCATGAACATCAGCAAGCTTACGAAGAACCTGGATCAGACGAGAAAGCACCTGCAGAAAACGCTGAAAGCCGGTTCAATTAACGGGGTTGAATGCGTACACCTCCGCAAAGATGGAACAGAAATGCCCCTGGAGATCAACGCCTCAACGATAGAGTACATGGGGCGGCGTGCCATTCTGTCGATCAACCGTGACGTTTCGGCCTGGAAACGTCTGCAACACGCCGAGCGCCTGGCTACGGTGGGCCGCCTATCGGCCAGCATCGCCCACGAGCTGAACAACCCGTTGCAGGCTATCCAGGGCGCGCTGGCGCTTGTTCAGGAAGATCCGGCCACGGTAGGACGCATCAAAACCTATATCGACATTGCCCAGGCCGAAATTTTGCGCATTGGCCGGGTTGTCAACCAGATGCGGGAGATGTACCGCCCCAGCAGCGGAAACAAATGCAGAGTGTCGTTCAACACGGAGATTGAAGCCTTGCTGCCGCTGATCCGCAAGCAGCGAGAAGACCAGGGGGTGGAGTTGATCTTGCACCTGGCTCCGGATCTGCCAACTGCGTGGGGCGTCGCCGACCAGATACGGCAGGTGCTGTTGAACCTGCTTCTGAATGCACTGGATGCGATGCCCCAGGGCGGTCAGCTAGAACTGACGACGTGTGCTGACGCCAAGACACGGACGGTGATGGCGCAGGTGCGAGATACCGGGCCGGGCATATCGAATGAGGATCGGCCCCACCTCTTTACGCCCTTTTTCACGACAAAAGCCAATGGGATGGGGCTGGGGCTGTTCATTTCGCATGACATCATCAAACAGCACGGCGGCAAACTGGAGATCATCAGCCAGCCCGGCGAGGGCACTGTGTGCCAGATCGTGCTGCCGTATGACGAGTCAACACCGGAGGGCGACAGTGAGCTATGACCAACCCCGTCTCTGTCCTGGTTATCGATGACGAACCTAACGTCCGGCTGATCCTGGCCGATACGCTCACCCTGAGCGGTTACAGCGTAGTGAGCGCGGGCAGCGTCCGAGAAGCCCTGGAAATCGTGCGGCAGCGTGACTTCGACGTGGCGATTCTCGATCTGGCGGTAGCGCAGGAGAGCGGCATGACCGTCGCGCGGGCCATCCGCCAACGGACGCCCTATACGGCCCTGATCATCCTGACCGGCCAGGGGAATCTGAAAAGCGCGATCCAGGCGATTGAGGTGAACGTGCAAAGTTACCTGTTGAAACCCGTGACGCCGCAGCAACTGCGGGAAAACGTGGCACTGCAAGTGGCGGCAATGGCTGAACGCCGCCAGCGGGACGCGCTGGCCGCTCACATGCGTGCAGCCATTGATATGATGCAGGACGTCCAGCCCGCGAAGCAAACTGCCGGAAGGCCGGTCCAGAGTGGGTCGCTGCACATCGACCCGGTACGCCGCCGGGCCAGCTTTCGCGGGCGGTCTCTCGACCTGACGGATGCCGAATTCGACCTGTTGTTTACGCTGGCGCGCGCAGAAGGTGAAACGCTCGATGCGAAGACCCTGGTGTGCAGTGCGCTAGGGTACATCGCCTCCGACGCCGAAGCCCGCGAACTGGTCAAGAGTCACATTTCACACCTGCGCTACAAACTCGAACCCGAACCGACTCACCCCCGGCACATCCTGACCGTGCGCGGCAAGGGCTATCTGTGGGCGCCAGACTGATCGCCCGGTACGACCCATTCAGTACGGCCCGCACCCAGAAAGGCGGCCCCCAGAAAGACAGGGGTCACGCACCTCTCCGCAGGGCATAAGTGTGGGGGTGTATCCGCATGGGCATTGGGGAGGCGATCTGGGCCGCCTAATGGGTACACTTTTGTGATGAGTTTGCTCCGGCAGGCGAGGCAAACCGGATTGGATTTCACACCCGGCTTGTGGTAAAATAAGAACTACCGTTCAGGCGGTGAGCACGCCCAATTGAGGCTGAATTCTCGGAGTTAGTAAGCGCATCGACCCCTACAGTCGGCTTATGAAGTACAGGTAGCGCGACCATGTCGAATAGACCTCGGCTCCCCTCACCAGGGGGCGGCAATCGTGACGACGACGACGACAAGGGCCGTCCGGCTGGTGGATCACGTCCCTCGAATCCTTTCAATCGCAGCAGTTCTTTTGGCAAGCCAGATGACAGTAAGAAAGACAGCGGAACGAAGGCTGCCTTTGGCAGCCGCTTACCATTTGGAGGCAGGGACGACGAGGACGACGAAGACGAACCGGAAGAGAAAAAAGAGAACAAGCCCGGTCTGAATCGTCCGGGCGGCTTTGGTCTGGGAAATAAGTCGCCATTCGGCAGACCAACCAGCAACGAGGACGACGAAGACGACGAAGACGATGCGCCACGCCCGGCGAGCCGGCTCGGTGCCAGTTCGCCTTTTGGCAGCAAAGTCAGCGGGGGGGATGCGCCCAAGCCTGCTTCGCCCTTCGGCGGCAAACCCGCCGACAAGCCCGGTAGCAGTTCGCCTTTTGGCAGCAAAGTCAGCGGGGGGGATGCGCCCAAGCCCGCCTCGCCCTTTGGCGGCAAGCCCGCCGACAAGCCAGGCAGTTCGCCTTTTGGCAGCAAAGTCAGCGGGGGGGATGCGCCCAAGCCCGCCTCGCCCTTTGGCGGCAAGCCGGCTGAGAAACCCGCTGAGAAGAAAGATGACAAGCCGGGTGGTGGAATCCTGGGCGGCGGCGTTCGTCTGCCCTTCGGCGGCAAGCCAGACGATAAGACGGCTGACAAGAAAGACGATAAGCCGGCTGGCGGCGGGCTGCGCTCGCCCTTCGGGGGCAGGCCCGGCGACAAGCCCGCCGAGAAGAAGGATGACAAGCCGGGCGGTGGAATCCTGGGCGGCGGCGTTCGTCTGCCCTTCGGCGGCAAGCCGGACGATAAGGCGGCTGACAAGAAAGACGATAAGCCGGCTGGCGGTGGGCTGCGCCCGCCTTTCGGCGGCAAGCCGGCTGAGAAACCCGCCGAGAAGAAAGATGACAAAAAAGAGGACAAGCCGGGCGGTGGCGGTCTATTGGGGCGTCTGCCGTTTGGCAGAGCACCGGATAAGGCTGCCGACAAGCCCGGCGACGTGAAGCGCACTACCGGTTCGTCGCCAGCCGTGCGTCCAGGTAGCAGCAGCCTACCGACGCCAGCCAGACTGGCCACTACGACGCTTGATCCAAAGAAGGCGGGCAGCAAAGTCCCGCCTGCGCGCGGCGAGAAAGTCGCCAAGCCGCTGGAGCGTGCCCCCAAGCAAGTCACTGTGCAGCAAGGGCTGTCGCTGGATCAGAAACTGGACCTGGCAGGTTTTGCGCTGATTGGCTTAGGTATCCTTGTCTTTTTTGCGGCGTGGCAGCCCGAAGGCGAAATCACCAAAGGGCTGGGCAACTTCCTGGGCGGGTTGTTTGGGGACGCTCGCAAAGTGATGTGCATTCCGCCACTGGCCGTCGGCCTGTGGCTTTTCATTCAGCGCTTCAACGAGAATCCGCTGGTCATCAAAATTCACCGCGCAGCCGGGTACATTCTGCTGCTGTTTGCCCTGGTCACAACGTGGCACTACTTTGTGATGCTGCAAAAGACGATTGTGCTGGTTCCCGGCGTGCCCGACTCGGTCAATATGGCGTTGCTCGTCAAGGCGTCGGACACGGTGGCAAGGGCACAGCAGGGCGGTGGGTGGCTCGGCGGCGAATTATACAAACTGCTGATGCAAGCCTTCGGGCTGGCGGGGGACTATGCGACGCCCATCGTGCTGATCGGGGTGTGGCTGATCGCATTCATGCTGTCGTTCAGCATTACGGTTGGCGAAGTCGCTATCTACGTGCGTTCAGTGTTTCGCTGGTTTGTGCGGGTGCGAAACAGCTATGTGGAGAGCCGCCGCGCTGCCCAGGCAGCGAAAGCGGCGGCTGCGCCGCTCACGATTGAGAAGCCTGCTCCTCCTGCCATCGGCACTGGGGCAACGCCCGCCGCTGCCGCCCTGGCTGCGCCGCTGCGCAAAGCAGCGGGCATCCCGGAGCGGACGGGCGCGCTCGAACCGGAGCCGGTTGGCGCACCGCGTCTGGCCGCAGGGACGGCAGGCAGCAAAGCCGCCAGCGATTCCGCGAAGGGCGTGGCCCGGAAATCCACGCCATTTGGCAAGCCGCCTGCTGCAAAGCCCGATGTACAGGAGGATGTATCTGACGAGGAAGGGGCCGAGGAGTCTGCACCTGTTCCGGCCACACGCCCGGCTCCGACGCTTTTCGGTTCGCGGCCCGCAGCGGCATCGACAACTGGCGCGGTAAAGGCCGTTGAGCCGAAGACTGAGGTAAAGAGCGAGAAACCCACACCGTTCGGCACACGGCCTGCTCAGGCGACGGAGACAGCCAAGCCGACACCGTTCGGCGCGCGGCCTACCTCGGCAGCGACAAAGGCTGACGAGGACATCGAGGATGAGGAAGCCAGCGACGAGGATGCCGCGCCCATCGTCAAGCCGAGTCCACTGGCGTCCGCGCGTCCGGCCCTCGGAAGTCCAGGCGGCAAACCCAGCGGCCCTTTCGGCCCGAAGCCGACGAGCACTGACGACCAGCCCTCCGCCCAGAACGTCAAGGCCGGGCTGGCGGATACTGCTGCTACGTCAGCGCAAACCACATCGGCTTTGAAACCGACGGGTGGCAAGGTGGCTGTAGAAAGCGATGAGGAAGATAAACCAGAGGCAGTCAAGCCTGCCACGCCGATTGGCATTCGCAGCCCGTTCGGGCCGAAGCCGGGCACGGATAAGCCCGCCAGCAGCCCTTTCGCCAGGCCCGCGAGCAAAACCGAGGATGATGGTGAAGCCGACGAAAAAGGAACCGAAGAGCCAGCGGTGAAGGCCGAAGCGCCCAAGCCCGCCACGCCCTTCGGCAGCCGTCCCAACCCCTTCGGGCCGAAACCAGGCACGGACAAGGATGCTGACAAATCCGA
>JAJPHV010000038.1 GCA_021325095.1 Chloroflexota bacterium
CAGCCGACCAACGGCCAGGATGAAACAGGTTCAAGACAGACCGAGCCGCATTGCGGATGACAGGGAAAACGCGGGGGGAATGCTGAGACGATAAACGGCTGGCATCCTCGCCACCCAGGACAGCCATCGACCAGGGGGCACGCCAGAGCATTAAGAGCACCGGGGCATCCGCGAGATCGGGTGCTAAATGGGTGATGTCGTAGCCCTTCATCGCGCGCGCACCACGACTGCCCCAAACTGACGCTCAAACCCAGACCGGCCCGCCAGCGTCCACCGCTGCGCTTGCCCCCAGCGTGCGATTTCCCGTTCGCCCTTGCAGCCACGCATCATCGCTAAACATAACGGCAAGACCCCCACCAGGGCATACTGATGCCACGCCCGAAATTCTGGCACCGCCTCGAATGCTGCTCGTAAGCTGTCCACTTTGTCCTCCCCTTCCAGCCGGTTGTCGTTCCTTCGAAAGATTCAGCTTTGTACAAAACCACAATATACACCGGGCTGTTATCGTATTACACTGGATGCCTATAGTCAGCGCACTATAAACTCGCCGCAATCCAATATCGATCACTATCGACAGACGATTCCAGGGGGTGCGTGATGGAACTTTTACCGCCCGACGTGACCGATCCTCATCTGGTGGCCGCCGTCCTGCAATCTGACACGATGATTCGCGCCTTGCAACGCGAATTGCGGCAGATCGATCCTAACTGTCTCGTTCCCTCAGACACCTTACGCGCACTCCTGCGCACGCATATCCTGCGCGGCGAAATGCTTCATGGGGAGCAAGCCGCCGCCGCGCGCAGCCGGCTCGTCCGGGCGATGAGCACCAGCAGTGAAAAGCGCCGCACGCGCTCGACAGGGACGTTTCCTGCTGTCAACCTGGACGACCCCGATGAGCACGTTGGCGACACACTCCGGCACGACAAGACTCAGGCAATAGGCGGCGGCTGATCATCGCCTTCCAGATCGCCGTCTTGCAAGGCTCCTTCCAGCCAGGGGATGCCGAAACCGAACAGCAGCTTGCCCGCCTCGACCAGCGCATAGGCCAGTTCGTTGGGCGTGCTGAACGACCACCAGTGATCGGGGCCGTTCAGTTGGCGCACGCCGAAGTCATCCCATAGCAGCTTGCCGAGCGTGGTATCGACTTTCCCTGCATACTGGCTGGGGGATCGTGCATCGGGGCCGGTGTTGCGCAACAGGTTGACGCGGAAGCGGGACAGCCCGCCGCCCTGGTAGACCAGCACTTGAAACTCGACGTATACCGAAGCGCCGTCGGGTAGCGGCTTGACGTAACGAAATAGCCCGCGTGATTGGTGCGTGGGGTTATCTTGCAGGTGGTAGCCTGCGGCTGCGAATGCCTGCCCGATGACCGTTTCCAGAGTCTGCCCAAAAAATTTTTCCGGCTCGCCCAGAACTGACCTCCTGCTAATCCGCCAGCGTCACCTCGCCTGATACAATGCGGCGCACGGAACCATCATCCACGCGCAGCAGCAAAGCGCCGCTGTCGTCCACGTCCAGCGCTTCCCCACTGATCTGCTCATCGATCTGCTCGCCGGGCGCGGTAGCAGTCACGCGCCGTCCGAGCGTTGCCAGCCAGCCGCGCCACGTCTCCAACAGGGCCGGTTCTTCCAGCCGCGCTGTCCAGGCATCAATCCGGCCCAGGATCGCCGCCAGCAGCGCGGCCCGATCAACATGCTGTCCCGTGACCGTCTCAATGCTGGTAGCGCTGTCCGCCAGTGCCGTGCCTGCGAAATCCATGCTGACATTTACCCCGATCCCCAACACGATGGCTTGCAGATCACTGCCCAACCAGATCGCTTCGGGCAGGATACCCGCCACTTTGTGCCCGGCCAGCCATACGTCGTTCGGCCATTTGAGCCTGACCTGGCCGGGAGCCATCCCCATTACTGTTTCGGCCACTGCCACCGCGCCGACCATCGTCAGGCGGGCCAGGCGCTCCGCCCGGATTTGCGGGCGCAGGATCACGCTGAACAGCAGCGCGGTTCCGGCGGGAGCCAGCCATGTACGCCCGAAGCGCCCGCGCCCGGCCACCTGTTCCTCAGCCACGACCACTGCCCCGGCGGGCGCGCCGTCCAGCGCCCACCGCTGCGCCAGATCGTTGGTGCTGCCCACTTGCTCGTGGAACCGGAAGGGCCGCTCTCCCAGTGCAGCCTTAAGTCGTGCTTCCGACAGAAACTCGTCGGGCATCGGGCGTTATTCTCCGTAGGGCGTCCAGATGTTTTTGACCTGCGTGGCCTCGCGCAAGAACTCCTGACCTTCGCCCTGTTCCCGATCTGTCCAATCGCGCGCGTGGCCGGAGCTGACCCAGGTGCGCTTCATATTGGTGATCGACGCGGCCTCGACCATCTTGCTGCCGTCCGCCGAGCCAAAATACCAGACGGAGTCCACATCATCATGCTCGGCCAGCACCTTTGTGAGCGTGTCACGTTTGCCTGTCACGATATTGATCACGCCCGCCGGAACGTCCGAAGTTTCAAGCACCTGGTAAAAGTCGGTGGCGCTCAGGGGGTACAGCTCAGACGGGATGGCGACAACGGTGTTACCCATCGCCACTGCGGGCGCAACCAGCGAGACGAAGCCCAGCAGCGGGTAGTCGTCCGGGCAGGCGATCCCGATCACACCCACCGGCTCCGGGATCGCCATCACAACCCCGCGCAGCGGCGTGGCGTGAACCTGGCCGTCGAATTTATCCGCCCAGGCCGCATAGGTGAACAGCCGCACTATAGCCTGATCGACCTCGGCGTCGGCGCTGGCAGGGCTTCGCCCGGTCATGCGAACAATGCGCGCCGCGAACTCCGCCTTGCGTGCCGAGAGGTTCTCCGCGACGTAATACAAAATCTGGGCGCGGCTGTGACCGTGAGTGAAGCCCCAACTGGCGGCAGCGTGGGCCGCTTCGACAGCATTGCGAATGTCCTTGCGGTTGCCGTCGCCCACCTCTCCGATCAGGTGTCCGGCGGGGTCTTTGACGGGCAGACTGTAACCGGAGTCGGGGCGGGCCTGCTTGCCGCCGATGAACAGCTTGGGTGTCCGGTCAATGGCGGGCAGCCCGATCACCTTTTCGGCTGGGTCGTGACCGTTGGCGGCGGCGACTTTCCCGTTGGCCGAGGCTTTGCGGCGCTTGCCATTGGCCTTCTCGTGGATGGCGGCTTCCCAGGCCGGGCGGACGTACTCGTACAGCCCTTCGCGGCCTCCCTCGCGCCCGTAACCGCTCTCCCGGTAACCGCCGAAGCCGGAGGCGGCATCGAACAAGTTGGTGCTGTTGATCCAGACTGTCCCGGCCTTGACTTTGCGCGCCACATCCAGCGACAGATTCAGGTTGTCCGACCAGACACTCGCCGCCAATCCATAGCGCGTGTTGTTCGCCAGCGCCACCGCCTCGGCAGGCGTGCGGAAGGTCATCGTGACCAGCACCGGGCCAAAGATTTCGACCTGGGCAATGGTCGCGGCGGGCGAAACGTTGGTGAACAGCGTCGGCGGGAAGAAATAGCCCTCCGTCGGGCAGGCCCATGAGGGCTGCCACATCTGCGCGCCTTCCTCGCGGCCCTGCGCCACCAGCCGTCTGATCTTCTCCAACTGCACGGGCGCGACAATCGCCCCGATGTCGATGGCCTTGTCCAGCGGGTCGCCGATGCGCAACTTCTCCATGCGGTCCCGCAACTTGCCGATCAGCCGATCCGCGATGCCTTCTTGCACCAGCAGCCGCGACCCGGCGCAGCAGACCTGCCCCTGGTTGAACCAGATGGCATCCACCACGCCCTCGACCACGCTGTCCAGGTCGGCGTCGTCGAAGACGATGAACGGCGACTTGCCGCCCAGTTCGAGCGAGAGCCGCTTGCCACTGCCCGCCGTCGCCTTGCGGATGATGCGTCCAACCTCGGTGGAGCCGGTGAAGGCGATCTTGTCCACGCCGGTATGGTTAACGATCATCTCGCCCACTTTGCCGTCGCCCGTGACGATGTTGACCACACCCGGCGGCAGACCGATCTCGTCGCAGATTTCCGCAAACTTGAGCGCCGTGAGCGAGGTGAACTCGGCAGGCTTGAGCACAACCGTGTTGCCCATCGCCAGCGCGGGCGCGATCTTCCAGGCCAGCATCAGCAGCGGGAAATTCCAGGGGATGATCTGCCCGACCACGCCAACGGGCTGGTAGCCGGGAAACTCGGACTCCATCAACTGCGCCCAACCCGCGTGATGGTAGAAGTGCCGCGCCACCAGCGGAATGTCGATGTCGCGCGTCTCGCGGATCGGCTTGCCGTTGTCCAGCGACTCCAGCACGGCCAGCAACCGGGAGTGCTTCTGCACCTGCCGGGCCATTGCGTACAGGTAGCGGGCGCGGACGTGGCCGGGCGTCTTGCCCCACGCCTCGAAGGCAGCACGCGCCGCTTTCACAGCGGAGTCAACGTCGGCTTTGCCCGCCTGCGCGATCTGTGCCAGCGGCTTGCCCGTCGCCGGGTTAATGCTGTCAAAGTAGCGCCCACCCGTCGGGGCCGACCACTTGCCATCGACGAAAATGCCCATCTGCGGGCCGTGCTGCTTGATCCAGTCCAGCGCCAGGTTGGCTGCCTCCGGCGCGGGGCCATATTCCATCGATTCAAATATCTCTGCGATCTGAGTTGTCGCCATATACACCTCACCTTTCGCTCCGCGCTTGCCCGATGTCCTCTTCTGATATATCGACATTCAAATCTGCCCACAGCCCGTACAGCGATTCGGGCACAGCGGAGAGCAAATCCGCATTCTCGGCTGGCAGTTCAAGCGTCACCTTTACGTCGCCCGCTGGCAAGCCCTCCGGCAAATCGACTTCCAGTTTGCCTGCCTCATTGATACGCCCGTGCAGTTCAATCGTCGCCATAAAATGCTCACTGTCTTACCTGGCTGAAACGGGTTGCCTGAATTTTATCCCTTATCGAAGGAATGAGTGCTCCCAAAATTTTCATCGTCCAATCGCAGCCCCAGGACATCCGCCAGCGTCCGCAGTGCAATCTGCGCCCGGTGCACATCGCCGCCGCTGTGTGCCGTGTCGAGGATCGCGTCGGCCAGTTCGTCCAGGTGATCGATGGCGCGCTTGGTGTCGAGATCATCGTCCATCGCCTCGCCGAACATGGCCTCGTAAGGCAGCACATTCAACGCTTCGCCGCTACCGCCCGCCGCCGCGAGGGCGCTCCGCCAGCGCATCCGCATGTCCTCCGCCGCCGTTAAATGTGTATCGGCGCTATCGGCATCCCACACTTCCCGATAATGGTGCGACAGCAGGTACAGCCGGATCGCGTCTGCGGAGTATGTCCCGATCAGGTCATTGATGAACAACATGTTGCCGAGCGATTTGCTCATTTTCTCGCCGCGAAGCATAACCATCTCGACGTGGAACCAGTAGCGCACAAAGGGCGTGATCCCGCTGTAGTGTTCGGACTGGGCGATCTCGCAGGTATGATGGGGGAAGATCAGATCGGCTCCGCCGCTGTGAATGTCGATCTGTGGCCCCAGGTAGCGCATACTCATGGCCGAACATTCAATGTGCCAGCCGGGGCGGCCCGGTCCCCAGGGACTATCCCAGGTTGGTTCGCCGGGTTTCGCTGCTTGCCACAGCACGAAATCCAGCGGATCGCGCTTATTCGGGTCATCGGGCAAATTGCCGCGCTCGTTGGCCGTCCGGAGCATCTCCGGGTAATCCATGTGGCCCAGTTCGCCAAAGCCCGGATCGCGGTGGATGTCGTAGTAGACGCTGCCGTTCCGCTCGTAGGCATAACCTTTTTCGAGCAGTACGGTCACCAATTCCAGGATTTTGGAGATTTCTTGCGTGGCGTGCGGGTAATGATCGGGCGGCCTGACGTTGATCGCTTTCATGTCGGCCAGATAGTTCGCCGTCTCCCGCCGTGCCAGTTCATCCCACGCGACGCCGATCTCTTTGGCGCGTTTCAGGATGTCGTCGTCGATGTCTGTGACGTTCTGAACGGTGATTGTGCGGTAGCCGAGGAATTCAAGGTAGCGCACCAGCACGTCAAAGCAAACAAAGGTGAAAGCGTGGCCCAGGTGAGTGGTGTCGTAGGGCGTCACGCCACACACGTACATGCGAAAAACGCCGTCCTCGCTCGTGACGGGTTCGAGCCGCTGGCTCAGAGTGTTGTAAAGGTACACTTCGCCCTCGCTTGAAACTTGCAAGCACGCGGCAAACTGGCTTGCCGCCGGGCATGATTATACCCAGGCAGTGAGATTCCCCCCCTCCACTTTACAGAGAGGGGGCGAGGGCAGGGAAAACGCTTATTCCACTCTGGACAGCACATGATCCCGGAACTGGTCGCGCAGCACGCTTTTCAGGAATTTGCCCGTCGAGGTGCGTGGAATCTGCTCCACGAACACGTAATCGTCTGGCAGCCACCAGTTGACGAATTTCGGGGCAAGGTAGCTCTGCAATTCCTCGCGGGAGACTTCCGCATTCGGCTTGCGCACGATGACGGCCAGCGGGCGCTCCTGCCAGCGCGGATGCGGAACGGCGATCACGGCGGCCTCGGCGACGGCAGGATGGCTCATCAGCGCATTTTCCAGGTCAAGCGAACTGATCCACTCCCCGCCCGACTTGATCAGATCTTTGGTGCGATCCGTGATCTTGACGTAGCCTTCCGGGTCAATCGTGACCACGTCCCCGGTGCGGAACCAGCCGTCCTCCGTCCAGCTCTCTTGCGCTTCCGCATTGTTGAAGTAGCTGGCGGCGACCCAGGGGCCGCGCACCTGCAATTCGCCCATACTCTTGCCATCCCAGGGAATCTCACCCTGCTCGTTCATGGCGCGGATATCCACGAAGGGAGCCTGCACCCCCTGCTTGGCTCGGTAGGCGTACTGCTCATCTTCGGGCAGGTGATCCATGTTCGCCTTGAGATGGCTGACCACGCCGAGTGGTGTCGTCTCGGTCATGCCCCAGGCGTGGACGACCCGCAGGTTGTGCTTGTCGAAGGCGCGGATCATCGCCTCCGGCGCAGCGGAGCCACCAACGATCATACGCATCCCAGGGATCAGCTTCCAGCCGCCCGGATTCTTGTCCAGCGCCTGCAAGATGCCAAACCAGATGGTTGGCACGCCTGCTGAACAGGTCACCTGCTCGTGCTCAAAGAGTTCGAGCAAGCTCGCCGGATCGAGGTGTGGCCCCGGCAAGACCATTTTGGCCCCCGCCATTGCCGCCACAAAGGGGATGCCCCAGGCATTGACGTGGAACATGGGCACGACAGGCAGCACTGTGTCGCGCTGCGTGAGACCCAACATGTCGGCCAGGCCCGCCGCCAGTGTATGCAGCACCAGGGCGCGGTGCGAATAGACAACACCCTTTGGTCTGCCCGTCGTGCCTGACGTGTAGCACATGCCGAGCGGATCGTTCTCGTCCAGAGCCGGGTAGGTGAACTTGCCGGTGGCCTGCGCCAGAAAGTCCTCGTAATTGTCGTAGCCATCCGGCACGGAACGGCGCGTCAGCGGCACGGCGATGATTCGTTCGACATTGATCTGGTCTTTGAACTTTTCCAACAGCGGCAGCAGCACGTCGTCCACGATCAGGAATCGATCCCCGGCATGGTTGATGATGTAGGCAATGTCAGCGGGACTGAGCCGCAGGTTGAGCGTATGCAGCACGCCGCCGGCACAGGGCACACCGAAGTAAGTCTCCAGGTGCGTGTAGTGGTTCCACATGAGCGTGCCGACTCGATCCCCGCGATTCAGCCCGGCCTTGAGCAGCGCTTCACTCAGGGCGCGGGATCGGCGATAGAATTCGCCGTAGGTATAGCGGTGCAGCGATTTGTCGGGCATCCGGGAGACGACTTCGACGTGGCTGTATAATCTTGCGGCGCGATCCAGGATGTGAGGCAGTGTTAAGGGATAATTCATCATTGTGCTTTGCATAAGTCTTTTAACCTTCTCTCTTTGGAGACCTGCACCTACCAGTTTACGAGAATTTGAATTCTGTGCATGACGCTTTGCGCCGAGGCTACATGCGGGCTAGGATCGGGCCATCCTTTGCCTGCAATCAGGAACACGAAACTATCCATGAATGCTGTGCACATCGTAACGGGCGACTGGCTGATTTATGACAGCAGCAAACCGCCGGAGCCGGGCTGGGGCGTCGCTATCCAGGATGGCAAGGTGCTGGCCGCCGGGCCGGGTGCGCAATTGAAAACAACCTACCCCGGCGCGACTCTGACCGAGGCTGCCGGGTACGTGATCGCGCCGGGTTTTGTCAACGCACACACGCATATGTACGGCGTGCTGGCGCACGGCATCCCGCCCGCTGCGAAGGTGCTGGATTTCTGGGGCTTCCTGCAAGATTACTGGTGGCCGCAGGTCGAGGACGCGCTCGATCATGCCATGATTGCGGCAGCTACCGAACATGCCTGCATGGAAATGCTGCACAGCGGCGTGACCACCTTCTACGACATTCTGGAAGCGCCAAATGCATTGCGCGGCTGTCTGAATGTCGAGGCAGAGGTGGTGCGTCGCTGGGGATTGCGCGGCCTCCTGTCCTTCGAGGCGACGCAGCGCGTCAGCGAGGCGAACGGGCAGGCCGGGCTGGACGAAAATGCCGACTTTATCCGTGACTGCCGCTCGGCGGGTGGGCTGGTCGGCGGCTTGATGTGCTTCCACACGACGTTTACCTGCGACGCCGCATTCATCCGGCGCGCCTTCCAACTTGGTGAGGAACTCGACTCGCTGGTTCATTTCCACTGTGCGGAGGGTCAGTACGAGCCAGCGTACTGTCTGGACAGATTCGGCGTGCGTACCCTGGAATACTACGACTCTCTCGGCGTGCTGAGTCCGCGCGCGATGGCTTCCCAGTGTGTGCAGATCAGTCCCCTTGAGATCGAACTGCTGGCGCGGCGCGGGGTGCGTGTCACGTCCATGCCGCTCTCCAACTGCGAGGTCGGCGGCGGGTTCGCGCCCCTGCCCGAAATGGACGCCCTCGGCGTGACGCTCGGCCTGGGAACAGATGGTTACGTCAACAACTTCTTCGACCTGATGCGCAGCGCATTCCTGATGCACAAGGCGCGACGCGAAGACCCCTCCGTCATGCCAGCGGATCGGGTCTGGCACATTGCCACCGAGGGCGGGGCGACGGCACTCGGATTGGACAACGTGGGCGCGCTGCTGCCCGGCTACAGCGCTGACCTGGTGCTGATCGACGCTGACCTGCCCACGCCCATCACCGCCCACAACCTGCGCGAGCAGATTATCCTCTGGCGCGATCCAGTACACGTCGGCGGTGTGATGGTTGCAGGCCGGTGGCGCTACGGCCAGGGCGCAGGCGTTGGCCCCCGCGATCCGAAGGCGACCCGGGCGGCAACGCGGGAGCAGGCGCGACGGCTGTGGCAGGTGTGACTCGATGTTCGACAGCGGATACGATTTCCCAGGTACATCTGCACAATTGACAGCAATGCCCTTCCACCGTATGATGATTCTTATCATGCTGCGGAAAGCCATTCCACATTGTGGAAAGCCCTGTTTCTGAGAAGCGGCTATGCCAGGTACACCCGTCCAGAGCGTGGAACGCGCGCTGCACATCCTCATGACATTTCAGGAAGGCGAGGTAGCGCTCAGTCTGAGCGAGATCAGCCGCCGGATCGGGCTTGCTCCCAGCACCACGCACCGTCTGTTGGCTACGCTGCTGGCTCACCAGTTCATCGAGAAGCGCGAGGATAACCAGTATGCGCTGGGGCTGCGGCTGTTGGAACTCGGCCAGCGCGTACAAGCCGGGTTAGGGCTGCGGCAGGTGGCGCTGCCCGAAATGCGCCGTCTGGCGACGGCGTGCGGACACGCCGTGACTCTCTTCGCACCGAACGACCAGGAGGCTCTCTGCCTGGAACGAGTGCCAGGCGCGAACCCGATTCAGGTCCTTGCTATTGACGTGGGAGAACGGCTCTCGCTCAATTGTGGAGCAGGGCCGCGTGTGCTGCTGGCCTCGCTGTCCGACGAGGAGATTGGGCGGCTGCATGACGCTGGCCGCTTCCCACGCCTGACAGATCGAACACTGGTTGGACTGCACGACATTTTGGCCGATGCGCGGCGGACTCGTGCCCAGGGCTACGTCCTGGCTGTCGAGGATGTGGTGGAAAGCGTGGCAGCCATCGGCGCACCAGTGCAGGATGTCAATGGCTGCTGGATTGGGGCCATCAGCCTGGTCGGGATCGTGCCGGAGATCGAGGGGCCGCAGCGCGAGACGCTGATTCGCGCCCTGTGCCAGAGTGCGCAAGCCATCTCCATGAAATTGGGCTACCGGGGGAATCACAACCCGTGATGGGTGTGCCCGGTCATCTCGCGTAAGGATAATCATCATGCCAGTTGACCTCAAAGTGACAGGCGGTTGGATCGTCACCTCGGCGGGCAAATACCGGGCCGACATTGCCATCAAAGAGGGCCGGATCGTGGCGATTGGCGACGGTGCGCTCATGCCCGACGCCAAAGAGACGATCAACGTCAAGGGTAAATTCATCCTGCCGGGCATTGTCGATACCGAGGCACACCCCGGCTGCTACGTCCCCTTTGAGCGCGACATCAAGTCTGAGACGCGCGCCGCTGCTGCTGTCGGCGTGACAACCTGGGGCGTCCACGCGCCAAGCACGCGGCTGGGCCACGAGCCGTTCCCGGAATATGTGCAGGCCGAGGACGTGATCCCCTTCAGCCAGGTGGCCGACGGTGCGATCCAGATCATCAACCGCTCTTCGACTATCGACGTGTTCTTGACGCTCATGCTGGAAACCGATGAGCAGGTCGCCGAAATCCCCATGCTGGCGCAAAAATGGGGCATGACCAGCATGAAGCTGTATTTGCAGTCGATGAAGCCGGAACTTGACAAATACTGGGCGGGCCGCCGGGCCGGATTGGGGCACGGCTTCGACGACGGCGTGGTCTACCAGACGATGGAGCAGATCGCGCAGCTTGGCGCGCCGGGCATCGTGGCGATCCATGCCGAGAACTGGCAGATCGGGCGTGTATTTGAGAAGCGGCTAATTGAAGCCGGGCGCACCGACTTCGCCGCCTGGACGGATCGCTCGCCGGACTTCGCCGAGGTGCATCACATCCGTTCCTATGGCTACCTGGCGCTGGTCACCGGCTGCCCGCTCTACATCCAGCACGCCAGTACCGCTGCCAGCCACGCCGAAATCCGCCGGATGCGCGGCGAGGGCCTCAAAGTCTATGCGCAGACCGGCCCGGCCTGGCTATACCTGGAGGCCAACGACAAGGGCTGGCGGATCAATGTACCATTGCGCTACCGAGAGAACATCGAAGCCATCTGGGAGGCATTGGCCGACGGCACGATTGACGCCGTTGGCTCCGATCACGTCATCGCCTGGGACCCGAACCGCCGCGAGGATATGTACAACGCGAACATCTGGAAACTGCGCACAGGCTTCACCAGCCGTGTCGAAATGCTGACGCCCGTTATTCTGAGCGAGGGCGTCAATAAGGGCCGCATCTCACTTGAACGGGCTGTCGAGGTGCTGTGTGAGAACCCGGCCAGAATCTTCGGGCTGTACCCGAAGAAGGGCGCGATCCAGGTCGGCGCAGACGCCGACCTGTGCGTGGTCGATATGGATAAAGAGGTGACGGTCAGCAAAGACAACCTGTTCACGCGCTCCGCTTGGTCCATCGTGGAGGGTCACACGTTCAAGGGCTGGCCGGTCATGACCATCCTGCGTGGGCGGGTCATTGCCGAGTGGCCGGACGATGTGCCCGTGCCGCGCGTGATCGAGGATCAACCGTCGGGGCAGTACCTTCCGCGCAAGGTGGGCAGCCAACTCTATCCGCTGCTTTCGCAGGCCGAACAGCCAGTCAGGGGGTAAAGCATTGTGACCACTCCGCCAGCTAAAGCAGGCGGCTTCTTGCGAAGAAGCCCACTTCAACAGCGGCTTCTCAGGCTACGCATGTCCTACTGGACTACGTTAGCGCCTGAGGGCTTAGTCCAAGCCGACTTAGTCACGGCCCTTCAAGACGTTTCAAGTCTTACGTGCGGAACTTCTCCGCACAGCCCGCAACTTGAAGTTGGTAAAGGACGTGTGACCGCGCCCCGAAGGTTGGGGGCGAAAGTTGAGTAAAGTATAACACAGAAAGGAGGCAAGCGCCATTCCGCTGTCGCCTTTAGGCGACAGTCCCCTTGCGCAAATTCTTATGGCGATCTGGGATGATATATTAACCGAGCAGGACAAGATCGTTTACGAACGGGCCGGGTGGGGCAAGCCGGGCGGCTATGGCAGGCGCCCTGCGCTGCTGGTCGTGGACGTGATCTACAACTTCGTGGGCGACCCGGAACTGCCCATCCTGGAAAGCATCAAGACCTGGCGCTATAGCTGTGGCACGGTGGGTTGGGACGGCGTGCGGGCGCTGCAAAAGCTGATCGGCAAGGCGCGTGAGAAGCGCATTCCGCTCTTCTACACCACCTGGGAGCGCCGTGTGGACAAGCTGGACAACGGGCGCTGGAACGGCAAAAACTGGCGCGTGGACGACCCTATCGACGTGATCGGGCATCACGGCAACGACATCGTCAAGGAGGTCGCGCCGCAGCCCCAGGACATGACGTTCGTCAAGAAGAAGCCGAGCGCCTTTTTCGGCACGGCGCTGGCGAGCTACCTGATCGATCTGGGCGTGGATACGATCATCCTGACGGGCACGACGACCAGCGGCTGCATTCGCGCCACCGCCGTTGACGGCTTCAGCTACAACTACTACGTGATCGTGCCCGAAGAGTGCGTCTGGGATCGCGGCGAAGTCAGTCACAAGATCAATCTGTTCGACATTCAGCAGAAGTACGGCGACGTGGTCAAGCTGGACGAGGTGATTGCCTACCTGGACGGGCTGCCGGACGGCCTGTTCGCGGATAAGCTGCCCGAATCAGCGCGAGGTTGAGCATGTACGAAATTCGCAAGTGGGCCACCTTCATCGAGGAAACGCTGACCAACGAGACGGGCATGGCCGACCAGGGCGGCCCGCTGAGAAAGGCTGCCATCGCCGCCGTCATCAAGAATCCTTACGCCGGGCGCTACAGCGAAGACCTGAGCGCCATTGTGGACGAGTCGCCATCGCTGGGGCAGGAGTTCGGCAGGCGGCTGGTGGCAGCACTCGGACAGGCCGCACAGAGCTACGGCAAGGCGGCCATCGTCGGCACGGCGGGCGAATACGAACACGGCAACGCCTTCCTGACCACCGCCTTCGCCAACCCGATCCGCGATGCATTGGGCGGCGGCAAGGCGTGGGTTCCCTCGACGGGCAAGCGGGCAGCAATGGGTGCGAGTATCGATGTGCCGCTGGCCTCCAAAGACGCGCTGTACGTGCGCTCCCACTACGACACGATGACCGTCGCCATCCCCGACGCGCCCGCGCCCGATGAGGTGGTCGTGATCGTGGTTGCAGCCACGCGCGGGCGGATCAATGCGCGGCTCGGCGGGCTGAAATATGAGGACATCAAGGGCGAGGATGGGCTGCATTGACTGACTCCCCCTCTCCAATTGGAGAGGGGGTTGGGCGGTGAGGTTCCGTATGGCGTCACTGGCGATTGTGAACATCGGGCAAATCCTGACAGGCGACCTGGCAGACCCGACGGCGGCAGGCGATACGATCCTGGTCGAGGACGGCAAGATCGCCGTCATCGGCACAGGACTCGACACTTCCGGCGTGGAACGGATCATCGATGCCAGGGGCACGACGGCAGCGCCCGGCCTGATCGACAGCCACGTTCATATCGTCTTTGGCGACTGGACGCCGCGCCAGAACACGCTCGGCTGGATCGAAAGCTACATGCACGGCGGCATCACGGGCATGATGTCCGCCTCGGAAGTGCATCTACCAGGGCGTCCCACCGATCCGGTGGGTGTCAAGGCGCTGGCGATTGCCGCGCAGCGCGCCTACCAGCACTTCCGGCCCGGCGGCGTGAAGGTCTATGCCGGGTCGGTCATTTTCGAGCCGGGGCTGACCGACGCCGATTTTGAGGAACTGGCCGACGCGGGCGTGTGGCTTGGTAAGGTGGGCTTTGGCGCGTTCCCGAAGGTGACGGAGGCAGAACCGCTGGTGCGGGCTGCGCAGCGTTACGGTTTTGTGGTGATGTGTCACTCTGGCGGCGCGTCGATCCCCGGCAGCAGCGCCATCACGGCGGACGATCTGCTGACGCTGCGCCCGGACATTTCCGGCCACACCAACGGCGGCACGACAGCCCTGCCCGATGCCGACCTGGAACGGCTGATCCGCGAGGGCGATTTCTGTTTCCAGATCGCGCAGGCAGGCAATATCCGTTCTGCTATGAAAGTGATCGAACTGACGCAGAAGTACGGCAAGCTGCACAAGGTGCTCATTTCCAGCGATACGCCGACGGGCACGGGTGTCATGCCGCTTGGCACGCTCAAATCGGTGGTTGAGATGGCGACGCTGACCGGATTGCCTGCGGCGCAATCGTGGGCGCTGGCGACGGGCAATAACGCCGACGTACTGCGGCTGAATAGCGGGCGACTGGCTCCGGGTCGGGAGGCCGACATCGTGATCATGGATGCGCCACTCGGCTCGGCCTGGACGACTGCGCTGGACGCGATGCAGGGCGGCGACCTGCCCGGCATCACCTGCGTGATCATCGACGGCGAGATTCGCGCCATGAAGAGCCGCAACACACCCGCCGCCGCCCGCATGGCAAGCGTCATCAAGGACTGAGAAACTTATGGTGCACCTCTCACGCTCGACGTTAAAACGCCGAGCTGAATCAACGGAGTCGGCCCCCGCCCGTCGTAGCGTTTGGGCCGCATTGATTCAGCCCGGTGCTTTAGCGCCGGGCACAGCTCCTGTCCGGCCAGCACGTGAGGTCAACCACGCATGACCGACCTTGACGGCTTCACCCTTCGCGCCGAATACCTCGCCCCACCCATGCGCGGCGTTGCCTTTCGCGTCAACGCCGGTGAGCGCTTCCAGATCATCGACGTGAAAGGGCAGCAGGTGGGCGATCTGGTGGCTTTCAATGCCAGCGATCCGGAGGAGTATTTCTCGCCGTCGCACACGGTGACGCAGAACTGGCGCGTCGCGCTCCGTGTGGGTGACGTGCTGGCGAGCAATCGACGCAACAACATGATGCGCATCGTGGCGGACACGGTGGGCTACCACGACCTTATCGTGCCGTGCTGCGACCCGGAAGCCTACCTGAAGCGGTACGGCCTGAAAGACCACCGCAGTTGCAAGGCCAACATGCAGGAGGCGCTGGCAGCCATCCAGATCGATTGGCCGGTGCGCGGCGAAAATGCCTGGAACATCTTCATGAAGAACGAGATTCAGCCCGACGGCAAAATGGTCTACCTGGAACCGACGCACGGCCCCGGCTCGTCCATCACCCTCGATGCGCTGATGGACATGGTGATCGCGCTGTCGGCCTGCCCGCAGGATCAGACGCCGACCAATGGTTGGAACTGCACGGAAATGCTGGTCAAAGTTTGGAAACCAGGTTGATGGACGAACTGCACGAGAAGATTGTCCTGGCCTGCCGGATCATGGATGGCACGGGCCTGACGGAAGGCTTCGGCCACGTGAGCGCCCGTATTCCCGGCACGGATCGCGTGCTGATCACGCCAGCGATGGGGCCGGGCCGTGTCACGCCGGACGTGCTGCTGACTTTCACGCTCGATGGCAAATGCCTTGACGCGCAAACGGCTATTCCTCCGGCACTCGAAACGCCGATGCACCTTGCTGTCTATCGCGCCCGCTCCGACGTGGGCGCAATCTGCCGGACGCACTCGCACTACGCGGTGATCATGGGCGCGGCGGGCAAACCCGTCCACCCCTGTCACGGCTTTGGCGGAATGCTTGGCCCGCTCGTCCCGGTGCATCCCGAAACCGACCTGATTGTGAATGCAGAAATGGGCGATCAAGTCGCCAAAGCGTTGGACGGGTACACGGCGCTCCTGCTGCGCGGCAACGGTGCGCTCGTCACTGGCGCGGATGTGGAGCGTGCCGTCGTCCATGCCATCTATCTGGAAGAAGCGGCAAGGATCGAACTATCGGCGCTGGCCGTCGGCGGCGCAGTGTTGTTCACACCGGATGAGTTGCGCAATCGACAGCGCTGGTACGGGAATGAGGCCCGCCGCGCCTGGGATTATTATGTGTGGAAGTACGCACGGGAATCGCAGTAACAGTACCGACCAATGAGAAGGATCATGAAGGATTCCCTACACCTGGCCGTTGTCCAGCCCAGGAGCTATTTGCGGGCCTGGGAGCACATCTTCCCGGTTGTATTCGACGCTTCGGCACCGCCCGAACGCCAGCAGCTTGACGAGGCAGTGGCTTACGTGAGAGGCGCGGCGAGCAGCGGCGCGGAGGTCGTCGTCTTCCCGGAGATGTACCCCGGCCCGCTCAACGACGAAGGCGCATTCTCGCTGGACGAGACGAAAGCGGCCCTTTGCGCGCAGGCCAGAGACAGCCACGTCTGGGTGTGTTTCAGCGGCGCGGAGCCGGATGACAGGGGTTGTTTCTACAATGCGCTTCACGTCGCCGCGTCCGACGGTTCGATCCGCGCCGTGTACCGCAAAATGCTGCCGGCCAACGGTGAACCCTGGTCGCCCGGTGGTCAACCTGTTGTCGTGGACTGTGACGGCCTGCGAGTCGGGCTGGCGACGTGCTGGGAAATCTGGTTTCCAGAAATCCCCAGGATGCTGGCGCTGATGGGTGCAGACCTGATCCTGTCCCCGGCGGGCGCGCTGCTCTATGAACTCACCGATCGGTGGGCAACCATCCCGGCGGCACGCGCCTCTGAGAATCTGGTCTATACAGCGGCCTCAGTCAACCTGTTCGGGCTGGAAGACGGCTTGAATGTCGTATTTGGCCCGGAGGGCCAGCTTGGCAGCGCCAGGGGGAGGGTGAGTTGCATGTCACGCTCGACCTGCGACGGCTGCACTACTTGCGCGACATGGACGAGCGGCTGACTGTGCCGAAGGCGTATCGCTCCGTTCCGGGCCTGCTGCGGGCACTGCGGCCTGAGATCGTACAAAGCTACTCGCGCGTTTCTGCCGATTACCTGAGAGGTCGCTCATGAGTATCCTCATCGAAAATTGTGCCGTTCTCGATCCTGCTGCCACGTGGGGCGTCAGCACCGGGCGCTACATTCTGATTGAGGGCGATACCATCACCAGCATTACCCCGGAGCGGCCTGCCAGAACGGTGGATCGCGTCATCGACGGCCAATGGCTGTTCGCCATCCCCGGCCTGATCAATGCGCATACGCACTCGCCCGAAAATTTCACCCGTGCCACCTCCGAGCGCCTGCCGCTCGAACCCTGGCTGGCGCACCTGTTCGGTATGTCGGGCAGCTTCAGCAAGCGCGATCACTACCTGACGGCGATGGTCGGCGTGATCGAGATGCTGCGCACAGGCTGTACAGCGGTGCTGGATCACCTGTCTATGCCGCCGCGCCCGAGTCTGGAAGCGATGGATGGGGCGATGGAAGCCTACCGCGACAGCGGCATCCGGGCCGGCGTCGCGCCGCTGATCCGGGATGCGTTCTACGATGTGGAATACGGCCACAGACGCGGCCACCGCACACTGGACACGTTCTACGCGGGCATGAACCAGAACATGCCCTCCATTCCCGACATGATGGCGATGATGGACGCCTTTTTCGAGAAATGGCATTGCAAGGCGGGCGGGCGCCTGCGCTGCTGGGTCGGGCCGTCCGGTGTGCAGTGGGCCAGCGTGGATTTTCTGCACGCCTGTCTGGACACGGCGCGCAAGCACGGCGGCGGCGTCCACATGCACCTGCTCGAATCGCGTGTGCAGGACTGGACGATGCGCCAGATGCACGGCAAGACGGCGGTGGCACTGCTGGCTGACGAGAAGCTGCTCGGCCCGGACGTGTCGCTGCCGCATTCCGTCTGGCTGACCGATAAAGACGTGCAGCGGATCGCGGACGCGGGCGCGGTTCCCGTCCACAACCCGTCCGCCAACCTCAAGCTGGGCAGCGGGCTGTCGCCCATCCGCAAGATGCTGGATGCGGGCATTACCCCGGCGCTGGGTGCGGACGGCGCGCAGAGCAGCGATCATCAGGTTATCTTTGGCATGATTCATCTCGCTGCCCTGATCCATAACCTGAGCTTTCTGGAGCCGGAGAAGTGGCTTTCGGCGCGCGAGGTGGTGCGCATGGCAACCGAAGGCGGCGCAGCGGCCCTAATGCTGCCGGAGCGATTGGGCAAGCTCGCACCCGGCTACCTGGCGGACATCACCCTGCTTGACTTGCGCAGCCCGCACCTGACGCCGTTCAACGACGCTTACGACCACCTGGCTTTCACCGAACCCGGCTCCTCGACGCACACGGTCATCGTCAACGGGCAGATCGTCCTGGACGACGGCGTGATCACTACCTTCGATGAGGCCGCCATCCTGGCCGAGGTTCGTGAAGTGACCAAGGGCCGCCCGCACCGCCAGCCGATCCCGGAACACGTGCGTTTTGCGATGGAACGCTTTAT
This sequence comes from Chloroflexota bacterium, assembly GCA_021325095.1. Lineage (GTDB taxonomy): Bacteria > Chloroflexota > Anaerolineae > Aggregatilineales > UBA2796 > JAJPHV01. Next base: position 18,471 of record JAJPHV010000038.1, read on the forward strand.
GGCTTATCACCAGGACATCGTCCATAACACCCGCTTTGAACAGGACTGAGCCGGAGCGGCGCCAGAACCGGCATCGAATTGTGCATCGGCACATTGACAGCCGCATCCTGATCCGGCAAACTAACGCTTGTTTGATTGCCAGTTGAGGCCGTTTGCTTATGCCACACAATGGACATCGAACAGGTCGTCGTAACCAGATTCAGGCCGCCGCCGAGCAGCTTTTCCGCGAGAAGGGCTACCTGGCTACGTCCATGCGCGACATCGCCGACGAGATGCACATGAAAGGCGGCGGCAGTTTATACGCCCACATTAAGGGCAAAGAAGACCTGCTGTGGGACATTGCACAGGAAGCGGTCAGGGCCTTTTTCAGCGCCCTGGAGCCGATCCTGGCGAAAGACATCTCGCCCGACCAAAAGCTGCGGGAGGCGATGATCGCGCATGTCCTGGTCATCACATCGCACCTGGGCGCAACTGCCGTGTACTTTGACGAGTGGCGTCATCTGGGCGACGTTCGGCGTGCCGAGTTCATGCAGCACCGGGAGCGCTACGAGCGCCTGTTTCAGCGGTTGATTCACGAGAGCGTTGAATCGGGTGCGCTGAACGTGCGTGACGAGCGGCTGGCAACGATCTACGTCCTGGGATCGCTGAATGCCATCCGGCGCTGGTACAAACCCGGTGGACGGCTCTCCGCGCAGAAGCTGGCCGAAGCGGTGGCCGACCTGGCCCTGAATGGCCTGCACCAACCCTAGACTCGGCCTGGCGGGCCAATCGTTCCCCATGCAGCGTTAGCGAATCTGCATGAGGTGTCCGGTCTCGATCCGATAGATGTGATCGACGCGCTCCAACAACGTTCGGCGGTGCGTGAGCAGAATCAGCGTTCGCCCTTCGACACTCTCGAAAATGGTTTCCAGGATCGCACGTTCCGTACTGGTGTCCAGGTAGGCAGTTGGCTCATCCAGGATCATGATGGGCGCGTTTTTGAGCAGGACGCGCACCAGCGCCACACGGCGGCGCTCGCCACCACTCAGGCCAATGCCATTTTCCCCTCAGACAGTGGAAAGGCCCGGCAGTAGCTGGCCGGATGATGAGGTCATTCCGCCCGTTTCTGCCAGCCCTGTAAATGCGCGTTGATTTCCTCCCACAGTGCGGGGAAATCCTCACGGCGTACCTCGCCGCCGTCGCGCCAGCGCTCGTCTTCGGCTTTGAGCAGGCGGCGCTGTTCGCTCATTTCTCGCAGCGAGAGGTCGCCCTTCTCGATAGCGGAGCGGGTTGTGAGCGGTACAAACGTGCCAAAGCCATTCAGCGCCCCGGCTTCTTTGGCGGGCATAAAAGTGTAAAGCGTCAACTGCGCCTCGTCCTGGATCAGTTGCAGGCCCAGCATCTGCCAACCCTTCGGCACACGTGCCGATCCGCGTTGAACGGCGAAGCGCCACGCCAGCAGGTTAAAGCGCCTGTCCCACGCCAGGTACGCTTCGTGCGGGCGGTTTTTGCGTAGATCGCGGAGACGCAAACCCTCCGGCGACAGGGCTAGGCTGCGGCCACTCGGCCAGCGCTGTTTGAGGACGCGATCCCCAAGCACCGCCGTCAGCAGTGCCAGCCCAATTGCCAGACTGAACGACAAACAGCCGGCCACCGACGACAGGTTCAGGACGTTGGAGATCGCCGTTGCCACTGCCAGCCCAACGGCGAAACCCGCTACCGTGAGCAGGGGCAGCGCCAGGCGTATCCCGGCATGCTCGGCATCCAGAAGCAGTGTCCGTGTTTGACCTTCGATAGGTTGCCCAGTCCTGGGAATCGCTTCATTCATTGTGGGTCGCCCAATTCAGCTCTCGTCATTTGACATGCACAGCGTATTGATATATTATCTCAATTGGCGCAACTGAGACGTTGTACCAATAACTCCCTGGGGTAGACCAGGACGATCCGGCAAAGCCCGGTTGCGCCAACCCATGCCAGTGTGCATTGAGCATTGTACCGAGCCGAGGAATGGGGCGCAATGTGCGGAGGGAGCAGTCATGGTCAGGCTAATTCGATGGGCACTTGTCTCGCTGGCCGTCCTGGGGCTGGTCGGCCCGGCCCATACTCGATCGCAGACTAAAAAGCTGAAAGTAGTAACCAGCACAACCATCCTGCTCGACTTTGCCAGAAACGTGGCAGGCGACAAAGCCGAGCTGTCATCCATCGTGCCGACGGACGGCGACGCGCACGAGTTTGAGCCGACGCCCAACGACCTTAAAACACTGTTCGACGCCGATCTGATCCTGGTCAATGGCCTGGGGTTGGAAGGCTTCCTCGACAAGCTGATCAAGGATTCCGGCACGAAAGCCAGAGTCGTGACGCTGACCGACGGAATGCCCCTCCGCCGCTTCGCATTCGCAGAAACGGGCCAGTCGTCGGCCCAGGCGAACCTGCCGCCGGGCATTCTCGGCTTTGGCGGCCTGTACCCTTGCGAGGTGCCGAAACCGGGCCAGAATTTCGGCGAATGCGACCCGCACGGCTGGCAGGACCCGACCAACGTGATCCTGTACACCCTGAACATCCGTGACGCCTTGATCGGAGCGGACGCGGCCAGCGCTGCCACTTACCGGGCGAATGCAGCGCTGTATATTGCTCGTCTCCAGCAGCTCGACGCAGAAATCTGGCAGAGCGTGGCGACTATCCCACCGAAGAATCGCGTCCTTGTCACAAATCACGATGCGCTCGGATACTTTGCGGCGCGCTACGGGTTCAAAATGGTGGGCGTGGTGCTGCCCGGCGGCGGTACGGCTTCCGAACCCAATCCACAGGACATGGCCGCGTTGATCAGCGCGATCAGGGCGCAGGGTGTCCCGGCCATTTTTACCGAGAACATCAGCAACAATAAACTGGCCTCGGAAATTGCTGCCCAGACGGGCATCAAGGTGGTACAGTCGCTCTACACGGATGCATTGGGCGCGGCTGGCTCGCCAGGAGAAACGTACCTGGGCATGATGCGCGCCAACGCCAGGGCCATCACGGCAGCGCTCGGCGGCAGCGCCTGATCTGACCTCGGCTGGCTTCACATGGCCGCTCAATACCATTCAGCCTCTGATGCGGCAGACTGGCTGCGCGGCTGTGGAAGTGGCCCCGGCATCAGCGCTTCACACGAGTTTGTCAAGCGATACCACTGCCTCAAGATTGGTGGGGCGATCTGGGTTTTGCCCTTTTGCCATTGCCCGGTAGTATGCCAGGAGTTGCAAGACTGGCATGTACAGCACCGGGCGCGCCCATAACGGCAACCCGGATTGCAGTTGCACTACCACACGCCGTTCTCCGGGGCTGGCCTGGGTGTTGCCGTCGATCAACGACAGCGTATGTGCGCCGCGTGCGTGCATTTCCCCCAGCACGCGAAGCTCGTGTGGGGCGGCGTCTTCCGCGATCAGTCCGGCAATGAGCGTCTGCTCCGTGACCATCGACATCGGGCCGTGTCGGAATTCAAGGACGTGGAAGGCCTCACTGTGGGAGAGGGACATCTCCTTCATCTTGAGCATGGCTTCGCTGGCGGTTCCATACAGCAAGCCAGAGCCGAGGAAGAAGAACTGATCGATTCCCATGTCCTCGCCTAGCTGCTGCGCCACAGCCTGATAGTCGGTCAGCAGCCGCTGGCAAAGTGTGGGCAGTTGGGCTAACGGGTTGAAATCGATTTGCGCGGCGGCGGCTGCCAGCGCCTGAGCAATCAGCAGCATACTGGTGAAGGATCGGGTCTGTGCAACGCTTTCTTCCTGTGCCGCTTCCGCTGCCAGCACCAGATCGGATATTTGTGCCAGGTTGCTGCGACCATCGCACGTGATTGTGATGGCCGCACTGCCCGTTCGTGCCCGGAACAGCCGTACTGCCTCCACCGTCTCGGTGGTCGTACCGGAACGGGAGACGGCCACCAGCAGCGTCCTGGCTTTGGGAGCGAGCACCAGGTCGGGGAACAACACGATCTCCGACGCAGGGCGTGCCTGCGTCGGGATACCGGTGAGCAATTGGAACAGGGCAGCAGCGGTCATGGACAGGTAATGCGTCGAACCGCAGCCTGTAAAGATGACCCGTTCAAAGCCCTGGCTGTTCAGCAGCGCACGCACGGACGCTGCCTGTGCCCTGAAGGCGTCCAGCGCCTCTGCCCAGACCGAGGGCTGGCTCAGAATCTCCGCACGTGTACTTTCGCCTCGTTGTGCCATAGGATTGATCCAGTTTCAATTGGAGCGCGATAGGGGCCGAGGCTCACTTAGCCCCGCAGCGTTTTCGCCTTCTGCATGAATGCACACACCCGGCTGGCATCGACCTCGTTCCAGATGTAGCCGTCGCGCTTGAACGCCGTCCCGATGATCGCGCCATCGGCCACCGAAAGCATCTGTTCCACGTTCGACAACCGCACCCCCGTATTGGCAAACACGGGCGTATCAGGAACCGCCTGCTTGACCAGCTTCAGCGTATCCGCTGACGTTTCCGTTCCGGCGGTCAGACCCGAAACGCACAGGGCATCCGGCTTCGATACAAAGACAGTTGACCTGGCAATATCGGCCATTTGCCGCTCGGCCAGATAAACCGCCGATTCGGGGACGATGTTGAACAGCAGCTTGACGTGCTGCCCACCGACCCGATGCTGGTGGCGGATCACCTCGCCGCAGCTCGTGTTCCACAGGCCATAATCGCTGGCGTAGACGCCGGTGAATATCTCGCGCACGAACAGAGCGCCTGTCGCCACCGCCAGATCAATCGATGCAGCAGGGTCCCATAGGACGTTTACACCGAATGGCACGCTGATATCGGGGCGCAGTTCGGCAATGACCCTTGCCATACACGCAGTCGTGATCGGCTCGACTTTGGTGAGGTAGGGCAGGCTGGCCTCATTCGAAAACAGGATCGCATCGACACCGCCCGCCTGCAACGCCTGGAGATCAGCGCGGGCCGACTCCACGATCCAGTCCATACCTTTTTGCGAGTCATAGCCGGGGTCGCCGGGCAGCGCCTTGAGATGGCACATGGCGATGATCGGCTTGTTTACGTGAAAAATGTCGTTCAACCAGCTCACTGATCGCAGCCCCGGTGGAATTGACCCTGCTCGGACAGGCAGCAACGCCTTTTTGCTCATAACATATCGCTCTATGCCGCTGGCGTCAAAAAATGCGGCCTGGGTCAAAGTTTGCCCCGTCAAACGCGGCAATACTCTGCTAGAATTTTGCATGAATGGATCGCCGATTGCGTTATGTGCAGGTGAAGATCACCGGGAGTACTGTGTTGAAACTTCAACCCTTCAAACTCGAACGTTTCTTCGCCAGATACGAATTCAAAGCGCCGTACCTGCTCAGTAGTTCGGATTGTGAATCGATGTCTGTCGCGGAATTGCTGGCGCTGGAGCCGGGCGCGGCAGAGGCTTTTCAGCGGCACTGGCTCGGCTACACCGAATCGCAGGGCGATCCGGCCCTACGCCAGGAAATTGCGTCCCTGTACGAAGGGATCAGGGCCGAGGAGGTGCTGGTTCATGCGGGCGCGGAAGAAGCGATCTTTGCCTTCATGAACGCCGCCCTTACGCCCGGCGATCACGTCATCGTGCATTTCCCCTGCTACCAATCCCTGACCGAGATCGCGCGATCCAGTGCCTGCGAGGTCACGAAGTGGGAAACCCACCCGGAAGACGGTTGGGAACTGGACATCGATCTGCTGAAGCGCAGCATTCGCTCCAATACACGCGCCATCGTCTTCAATTGCCCGCACAACCCCACCGGCTACCTGATGAGCCGGGACACGCTGAACCAGATCGTCGAAGTGGCGCGAGAGCATGGCCTGATCGTCTTCTCAGACGAGGTCTATCGCGGCCTCGAACACGATCCGGCAGACCGGCTGCCAGCGGCCTGTGACCTGTACGAGAATGCTGTCTCGCTTGGCGTGCTCTCCAAGACCTATGGGCTGGCCGGGCTGCGTATCGGCTGGATCGCCACACGTAACAAAGATGTTTTCCAGGCTGCGGCGTCGTTCAAAGATTACCTTTCGATCTGTAACAGCGCGCCGAGTGAATTCCTGGCAAGGGTGGCGCTCCGCCACCGGGAGGCTATCGCCGGGCGCAACCTGGCAATTATTCGTGACAACCTGGCGCTTCTGGACAGCTTTTTCGCACGGTACGCCAACCTGTTCGATTGGCGACGGCCTAAAGCTGGATCAACGGCTTTCTCGAGCATCCGGCACGATCAGAACGTCGAAGATTTTTGTGTGGATGTGGTGAAACGCAGTGGGGTGCTGCTGCTGCCCGGCACATGTTTCAATTATGGTGACAGGCATTTCCGCATCGGATACGGACGCAAGAACATGCCGGAAGCCGTCGGGAAGTTGGAAGAGTACCTTCAACTGACCATACCGGTGCGGGATCGCTGATGGCTTCGGGGAGCGGTCCTGCCGGCGGCGTTACCAGGGCAGTACGCCATAATGAAAGAGGTAATAAACTATTTTCGCATACTCATCAGTAATGGCCGCGCGGCCATCTTCGCTGTCCCACCAGGTGCTGTAATCAAACGCGGCAGGACAGGCCACAAAGATCAGGTCGATGGCCGGGTCGGTTTGAAGCCGCCTGAACGTAGCGCGGGCACGGCGAATGTGATATGCGTCCGTCACGATAATGGCTGAGTGCGCATGATTGGCCCGCAGCTTGTCCAGGAGTTGCTGCGCCTCGTCCCAGGTGCTCGTTGGTTTATCGTTAACAAGGATTGCATTGCCGGGAACGCCGGCCCGCGCCAGATCGTCCTTAGCCGCTTTGACACCGTCCTCACCACTGTAAACACTTAAGATAAGGGTGGCGGCCATTCCCTCCCGATAGAGCTTTGCCGCCTCAAATTCGCGGTTGCTTACCCAATGTCCATCAGGCGTAAGATGTCCACTGCCGCCACTGAGCGTGACAATGAAATCGGCATGGCGCGGCAACTCACTGACATCCAGATAGGCTGCGATGAGCGGGAACCACAGGCGCCAGCTAACCGCCAGGCCCGCCACGACGGCCAGCACGGCGATCAAGCAGCCAGGACCACGCCGTTTACCGGATCGACGCGGTTGTCGGCGATACTGCCTTTCCCATTTCAGCACCGGGTCTTCAGCCAGAACTTGAGAACTCGGTGCCGAAGAAGACTGCGGGCTGTTCATTGCAGTCTATTGTTGACCTCCCTCAGCTCGAAAGTAACGCGGCATGATACCAGATCGCATTCACGTAGGATTCGCGCCAGCGCGGATCAGGCAGCTTGCCGAGCACCATTTCGACTTCCGCCCGGAAAGCGGCCCGCACCGCTTCCGAGTGAGCCGCACTGCCAAGCCGGTTGAGCAGCGTGGTTGCCCGCCAGTAGGCCAACCCGGGCGCAAAGAGATCAACAACTTGCCGGTCCAGTAAGCGCGGCAGCACCGGCTTAACCCGTGCCGCTGCGGAATCATAGTCGCCCTGTTGTGCCTCGATCTCTGCCAGCGCCAGGTCAATCTCTTCGATTTGAGTCGTCTGGCCGATGGCGTCCAGGTAGGTGCGTGCCTCATCCAGCACGTGAACGGCCATGTCCAGTTCATGTCGCGCCAGGTGGACGTTGCCGATCTGGAAAAGCGTAAAGGCGGCATCCAGCCCGATCTTCAGTTCGCGCTGGATGACGAGACTCCGCTCCAGGTAGGCCAGCGCCTCGCCATACGCCTGGTAGTGGCTGGCGATCACGCCCAGGTACGTGAAGCTGATCGCTTCACCCGCGCGCTCCTCAATCTGGTGCAAAAACTGGTAAGCGTCGAGCAGGCGTTTGTTGCCTTCGGTGAACTGGCCGAGATTCACCAGGATCATTCCGATCTGGTTCAGCGCCAGTGCTTCCCGGCGATGATCTCCGACCTGCCGCAGCAGCCCGATCTGCTGGTGAATGGCGTCCAGCGCGGCGGCGTAATCGCTGACTCGCAAATAGAAGCGACTGAGCGCCGACCAGCACGCCGTTTCGAGCACCGGATAGCCCGATTCGTGCGTGTAAACGATCAGTTTCCGCACCTGATCGATGGATGCCTGCGGTGTTTTCCGCGATGCGTCCTCGATCTGCATCAGGGCAAACTCAATGGAACGGCGCGGATCATCTAACCGTGCTGTCAATGGCTCCATCAGCTCGTTGATCACGTGCGCTTCTTCGGGCTGATTGATGCCAAGTAGGGCGCTATGGAGCAATCGGTACGCCTCCCAGGCCAGCGCATCGTCGCCCAGCGCCAGCGCAAAACGGATTGCTTCCTGGGCCGATGCGATGACGCCAGGCCAGGCGCTGGTCTGCGCGTACAGGCTGGCCCACAGGATATGTACCATTGCCTGCCAGTCGGCCCGGCCATCGTGCACTGCCCGCTGTTGCATGTCTGGCAGTTCGGCTTGCACCCCCTGAAGATCGCCCAGGCGCAACATCACCTGCAAACGCTGGTGGTTGATGTTGAACTTTTCTTCGCTGCTACCGGCCAGGGCCAATGCCTGCGTAAAGTAGCCAAGCGCTGCCTGGTTCGCATATTCGCGCGCCGCCTTTTGCCCGGCCAGCACCATGTAACGCCCGGCGCGTTTGCCTGAACCGCTGCGGGCGAAATGATAAGCCAGCCGCTCAATAGCATCCGAGTCAAGCGTTTCCAGGGCCATCGCCACCGCCATGTGAAGTTGCTGGCGTTGCACGTGGAGCATACTCTGGTAGGCGATTTCCTGCACGATGGTGTGCGCGAACTGATAGACCAGTTCCGGCTCGGTAGAGGTCACCCGCACAAAGTCGTGTTCTTCCAGTGTGCGCAGCCGCGACAGCAGTTCGTCCATTTTTATTGGCACGGGCAGGCTGGCGGCCAGGACGCGCACCTGGAACTCGCGCCCGATGACGGCAGCCACCTTGAGCACCAGCTTGTTGATCTCTCCCAGCCGGTCCACGCGGGCCAGCACCAGTCCCTGCACATTGAGCGGCAGGTTGGCGCTCTGTAAATTCCGCTCGATGAAGGCCGTGTTGCCGATCACGCGGACGTGGCCGGTTTCACGCAGCGAGTCAACGATCTCGTGTGCAAAAAAAGGGTTGCCATGCGCACGGCCCTGCACGAAACGCACCAGTTCGTCAGGAATACGCGCACCCAAGTAACCCTCAACCAGCGCAGCCATTTCGCCGTCGCCGAGTTTCTCCACATGCAGGTGCGTATGAATGACCATATCATTCAGGACGTGGAACAATTCCGGAGTTCCATTGTCCGGCGGCTGGTGGCTGAGGACGAGCATCAGTCGCACCGCCTCAATGTTCAGCCGCCTTGCCAGATCAATCGCCAGTGCTTCCGAAACTTCGTCCAGCCATTGCACATCCTCAAGAATGAGCAAAAGCGGCTGCTCGTGCGCCAGATGTAGAATCAGGTCAGTGACAAGGGCCGACAGCGCCTGATGGCGTGTCTGGCCCTCGAATGAGGCGGTGGTGGGCGTATCCGCAATCGGCCAGTTTAGCACGTCGCCCAGCAGTGGCAGCCGGGGCAGCCAGCGCGCATCAATTTGCTCTACAATCTGCGTCAATTGCGCGATGGCCGTAGCCTGGTCGTCAGGCGTGGTGTCCAGGCCGAGCAGCCCCGCAATGACATTCCGCCAGGGCAGGTAGGGGGTGCTTCGCCCCGTGCTGAGGCTGTTGCCGCAGGCCACGCGGTAGCCTTCGCTGGCGGCTGCATCGCTCAGTTCGGCGATCAGGCGGCTCTTGCCGATGCCGGCTGGCCCTTCCAGCCGCAGAATCCGGGCGCGCCCTTCCCTGGCAGCCGCCAATCCCTGCCGAAGCTGGATCAGTTCGGCCTGCCGCCCGACAAACTTCCCGACGTGAGTCTGCGGCTGGCTGCCAGCTTGGATCGAGATCGGCTCTGCGACGGGGATTGGCTTGACCTTGCCCTTAACCGTGATCGGCAGTAAGTCCCGGAAGACGATGCGCCGGCCAACCGCTTCCCGCACCGCCGATGATACCAGGATCTGCCCCGCACCCGCTGCTACCATCAGGCGGGCTGCGATGTTGGTCTCGTCGCCGATGGTGCTATATTCGCGCCGCGCTTCGCCGCCTATCGTGCCTGCGTAAAGCAGTCCCCGGCTGATCCCGATCCGCAGGGCAGCGATGTTGTCGTTGGCAACAGCCCGGTCGTGCAACATGAGTGCGGCATAAACAGCGCGTTCGGCGTCGTCACCATGTGTGACGGGCGCGCCAAAGACGGCGAACAGCACATTGCCCTTCTCGCTGACCTCCACAGACACAAGCCGCCCACCCGTGCTGGACAACACATCCTGGGCGCTGCGCACGTAGTTGTCCAGCGTTTCGTGGGCCTCAGCCGTTTCGGGTTTGAGGTGGCCGATGCGAATGAACACCGGCAGGGCATAGCGCAATTCGGCCACAAAATCGCCAACGCCGCTCTCGACGCGTTCGCGGATGACCGCGCTGACGAAGGAACGGACAGTGTTCAGGATATCGTTCACATCGCCTTCGATAGCCCAGGCAGGCCAGCGGTGTTGGCGGGCGGCTTTGGCGATAGTCTCCGGCACGGCAAGCGCCAAAACGTTGCCCGTCTCCACGACGACGACGTTTACATTTTCGCTGCGTAGCAAGGGAATAGCGTCGCGGTGAATGAGCACCTGCCCGGATTGTGATTCACCTGCCAGGCTGTGCATCGCCTCGACGGCTGGCCCACAGATCACGTCGTTCAAGCCGTGCTGCGCCTGCCCAACGACCCATCGGTGCGCCCGACCTACCCCGATACAGATGCGCAGTTGCAGGCCGCGAAACAGCGGCATCACGGCCTGCATGTCCAACCCGGCGGTCACCGCCCGCAGCAGCGCCGGGACGCCTGCACCGTTCTCGATCATCTGCCCGATGGGGTGGTCGTCGAACCAGGCAATAAACCCGTCGCCCCTGAAGCTGATGACGCTGCCGCCGTGATGAAAGACCTGCCCGGCGATGGCCTCGAACATCGGGTTCAGGCGATGCTTTAGTTCGTCGCAGGCCCGTTCCGGCCCGTACTCGGCTACGAGCTGCGTGGTCAAGGGCGTAAAGCCCACCACGTCCACCAGGAGGGCTGCGCCTTCACTATTCGGGGGAATTTCGCTGTTGCGCAGCAGCGCACGAAAGCGATCCGTCGGAAGATAGGGGCCAAAAAGATGCAGCAGTTCTTCAGGCTTCATAGCACATCAAGTGTAGCCGATTTTATTGGGATGTGCTGCTATACTTAGCGGGACTGCGCGATGTGGACGAGGACTGAGCCAATCATCAGCACACCTTCCGAACGTCGCGGAGCACGGTAGACTCAATTTTGCTCAAAAGGATGACCCGATAGTGGATCAAGCCAATAGCTATGTGTTGCGCACTTACACATTCCGAGAACTGCTCAATCGCCTGTTCCAGGTCTACGGTCACAATTTCGTACCGTTTGTCGTGTTGTCGGCGGCGGTGCAGATACCTCTGACCGTTGCGAATTACTTGATCCAGGTACGTCTGCGCGATCCGCTGCTACAACTGCTCAATCGTTTCAACATCTCACCCGACAGCGCTGCCGTCATCAGTCCGGAAGTGGCGATGCAAATGTTGTCCCCTATGCTAGAAATCTTGCTGGTGGTGGTCGGCGCTTATATTGTCTCGGCATTTATCCAGACCGTGCTGGTCAGTGGCCCGCTGGTCTATGTGACCTCGGAGAACGAACTGGGACACCCGGCGACGCTTGGCAATGCCTTTGCGGTGCTGGGCAGCCGCGCCGGGACGCTTATCGGGCAAATGTCCCTGTACTACACGCTACTGCTCTTGCTCACCGTCCTGTTGACCTTGATTCTGTTTGCGTGCGGCCTGGGCTTCGGGCTGCTGGTCTACGTGGCTACGACAGTGGGGGCGTTCCTCGTGCCCGTTGCCATGCTGGAACGCGGCGGCGTGATGCACGGCCTGATGCGAGCCTGGGCGCTGTGCAAAACGCGGCTGTGGCCCGTTCTGGGCCTGATCCTGATCGTGCTGTTCATCTCATTCGTGGTCAGCGCCACCCTGGACGCGGTGGAGACTGCCTATGCGCCGCCCAACAGCGAACCCATAATCCGCATCATCCTGGAAACGATCATCAGTATTTTGCTCATGCCGGTGCTGCCGGTGGGCTTCACGCTGCTCTATTACGATGCTCGTGTGCGCAGCGAAGGGTTGGACAGCGCTCTGAAGCGGGCGCGGTTGACGAACCCCGCCGCTTCCCTTGCCGACGTGTCGCCGCCACCGCCAGGGCCATTCATGAGAAACGAGGACTTGCTGAACCTGGCGATCATCACGATGGCGACGTTCGTCCTGGCGCTGCTCTACCTGGGCGTGACGTTCCTGCTGTCGGGCGGCTCGGCGGGCATGGTGGGGCGCTTCTAGTGGAAAATCGCATGGCAAGTGAAATAGGTCACCTCCGATGACAGATCCTCAAATTTCAGGCGCGCAACAATCAATACAACACAGCGGGCAGGAAATCCTTCCGCTGACTTCGCTGCGTATGGTGGCTGCCCTTCTGGTCTTTCTCGAACACTTCGCTTCCGGGGTGGGGTACGGGACAATCGGCAAGGACTTCTGGCAAACGCTGGTGATAGAGGGGCATATCGGCGTGACGATTTTCTTCGTCCTGTCGGGATTTTTGCTGGCTTACCGCTACTACGACGTATTCCTCGACGGCACCCTCTCCCTTTTTGATTACGTCGTGAAACGGGTGGCACGTATCTACCCGCTATACTATGTGCTCTTGATAGCGACACTCATTATGGGCGGCACGCCCTTTTTCACCAAACAGTCGCTGGTGAACTGGACCCTGACACAGGGCTTCTTTTCGGGGCTTACGTTTAGTGGTATCCCGACGGCTTGGTCGTTGACCACTGAGGAAAGTTTTTACCTGCTGCTGCCCATTGTATTCCTTTCCATTGCGCGCTTCATGCCGGGCATTCGCAGTACGCCCAGAAGTGAACTGGCCCGCCTGACCAAATTGCTGGCGATCTGGACGGTGAGCCTGGCCTTTATCGGACTTGTCCTGAGCGATGTCTCGAAGCGAACCGGACTGTCGGTGCAGGCGGGTTTCATGAGCGATATTCACGTTGCCATCTACACGACGATTTTCTTCCGGTTCTTCGCCTTCGCCATTGGCATCTTGAGCGCGCGCCTGTACCAGCGCGTCCTCGTGAATCGGTGGCAGGCCGGGCGCGGCAAAGCGCTTGCTTATGGCATGGCCGCCCTATCAGCGCTGAGTCTGCTTGTATTCATGTACCTGATGAACCGGGCAGGTGGCATTTACCGAGACGGGTGGTTCTACAACTACCTGGCTGCGGTGTCCTCTGCACTGCTCATCCTGTCCTTGACGAATGAGCATACGCTTGTATCGCGGATTATGTCGCTACCGTTTCTTGCCTATTTGGGACGTATCTCTTACGCGCTGTACCTGGTTCAGCTGACGCCGATAGCCTCATCTGCCATCAAATCCGTCAATGCTTTCCTGGACATGTCCGGTTGGGCCATTGACTACCTGACCGTGAGTTGTGTCAGCGCGGCATTGTATGAAGTGGTTGAGAAGACGGGGGCGAAAGCCGTCCGGTGGGCCAGCCGCCGACTCAGAAAGCCTGTCACGGCGCAACGCATCGAGCTGGCCCAGTAAACACCGGAAATGGCAGCCCCGGAACGCGCCGCCTCAGCGTGCAGATCGGTTGAACTGAGCGGTAGCAGCTGTAGTTATTGCGGCGGGGCATCGTGTTTTTCCGGAACTGCTGGGCCAGACGCCGAACCCGTAGGCAGCGCGTGACCAGTGTAGCCGTTGCCGTTTTCATGCAGATGATGAATCTGGTACGGCACGTTGGTCATGACCACCCGTTCCTGGCCCTGCAGAGCCAGGTTGAAGATGAAAGCGGTGTTCTGGTGCAAAACTTGTTCCCAAAGTGTGTCCATGGCCAGGTGGCCGAGGATCACGTTGATGTAACCTTCGGGATGTTTCTCTAACTCGGACTCGACGATTTCACGGATCGGTTCAATCAGTTGGCGGTAGGGTGACGGAACGATGATCAGTTCGCCCTCGCCGACCCGCTCCTTCCATTTTTGTTCCACCAGCGCTGCTTTGCCGGGTTTGACCTCGATGTGAATGGCCTTCCAGGGACAGCCCATCGATTTAGCATAATCGACCATACGCAGCGTTCCGGCATGGACATCCTCGATGAACAACAGACTCAACACCGGGCCAATGTGTCGCTTGGGCCGTTTGTGTGAAAGACTGAGCAAAGCAGCCACATCGCGGTAATGGTAATGGATGCGGAAGAAAACATAGACGAGGGCTGGAATGAGCAGGACGATAAACCACGCCCCCTGCGTGAATTTGGTCACGGCGAAGACGATCATGACGATGCCGGTCACCAATGCACCCAGTGCACTCAACGCCAGCTTGGGCTTCCAGTGAGCGTCATATTCCAGGACAGTGGCCTCTGTCTTGACGACTTCGCCGGGTTGCATATGGCCGACTTTCCAGGTACGCACGACCATGCCCGACTGCGACATGGTAAAACTCAGGAAAACGCCGATAGCGTAGAGCGGGATCAGGGCTGAGGTTTCTGCGCGGAAGAAAACGACCAGCAGCGAGGCCAACAAACCCAACACGACAATGCCCCAGGAGTAAACCAGCCGCGAGCCGCGCAGCGTCAACTGGCGGGGCAAAAAGCCATCCCCGGCAATGAGAGCCGCCAGACGAGGAAAATCTGCGTAGCTGGTATTGGCGGCCATCAACAGCACCAGGGCCGTCCCAGTCAGCGTCAGAAAGTAGAGCGGGCTGTTGCCATAGATAGCGCGCGCGATCTGCGAGACGATTGTTTCCTGGTGAGATGGCACGGCCTGAATCTGGTGCGCCAACAAAGTAAAGCCCAGGAAGATCACGATCAAAATGCTGCTCATCCAGGCTAGTGTGCTGGCCGCATTTTTGGTCCTGGGTTCTTTGAAAGCGGTGATGCCGTTTGAGATCGCCTCAATACCGGTCAGAGCGGTGCAGCCGCTTGAGAAGGCGCGCAGGATCAGGAACCAGGTGAACGGTTCAAGGACACTGTGCTTAACCATCTCGACGCCCGTGATTGGCGTAAGCTGCCCTGTCAGGTAGCGATAGCCACCCACAGCCAGCATCAGAAAGGCCAATGCCAGGAAGAAGTAAGTCGGAATGGCAAACACCCGCCCCGACTCCTTAACACCGCGCAAGTTAATGATGGTCATGATGATGATGACCAGCAGCGCGATCTCGACTCGAAAATCGCGCAGAGTCTGGACGCCCGATGTGATCTGTTCCACGCCGTTGGAGATGCTGACGGCGACGGTCAGGATGTAATCGGTGAGCAAGGCTGCACCTGCGATCTGGGCGGGCAATTCCCCCAGGTTGTCGCGGGCCACAATGTAAGCCCCGCCGCCGTTGGGGTAGGCATGGATGGTCTGGCGGTACGAAAGCGTCACGATAATCAGCAGGGTCGCAATCGCAAGCGCAATCGGAAGAGCTGTGTCGAAGTAACCAGCACCCGCAAAAGCCAGAATGACGAGGATTTCCTCGGTGGCATACGCAGTGGAGGAGAGCGCATCTGATGCGAAGACCGCTAACCCGATGACCCGGCTGACTGCCTGATGGGGCAAATCATAGGTAGCAAGCGGTTTGCCGAACAACAGACGGCCCAGAGTAGGCTTGTTTGGACTCGCGGCGGTTGCCATGTCGTTCCCTCATTACCTTTGAGCGCAAAACTTGAGTATTCTTGCACAATCACGGTCTGCTGTCAAAGTCGCCCCCCAATTACAGGGGGGCATGTGGCTGCCCCTGTGAGCGGCGCGACAACAGGCTCATGCACGCCGAGGTAAGGGATGGACACGTCGTTCTTTCGTGCAACCTGCCAAGCCTATCCATCTCCTCCCCTTCTTTTACGTGTCAGCGTGTGAACCAGCCGGAGGGGGTGGGGCGAGGTTCCGTTTCCCGATTGGAGAGGAGTCAGGGCTGGGGTAAACTGGTGTCGGCAACTCCGTAACCGTGCCAAGAGGACACCGTGCCACTCTTCCAATCCCGCCCGCTGGTTCGTCTCGATTACGCACTTATCGCCGGCGTGATGTTGCTTGCCATCGTGGCGCGGGCGCTGCCTGGCCCCCGCACCATCGACGACGCCTTTATCACCTTCCGCTACAGCCGCAACATCATCGAGGGACAGGGCTTCGTCTACAACCCCGGCTCGCGCGTGCTCGGCACAACCACACCGCTCTTTACGGTGTTGATGGCGGCGCTCGGCGTACTGTTCGGAGGGCAAGATTTCCCCTGGTATGCCATCGCCGTGAGCGCCCTGGCCGATGCAGGCACAGCGGCCTTGCTTTTCTTGTTGGCCCGCCGCCTGACCGGGAACTGCTGGATGGGAGCGCTGCTGGGCGCGCTGTGGGCCATCGCACCGCGCAGTGTGACCTTCGCCGTCGGCGGGATGGAAACCAGTCTCAACATCTTCTGGATGATCGGCGCGCTCTGGCTGTACGTGATCGGGCGCGAGGGCTGGGTGGGCGTGTGCGCGGCGCTTGGAGTCCTGACACGTATCGACGCCGTGATCTGGATCGGGCCGTTGTTCCTCTACCAGTGGATCGAAAAGTGGCGCAGCCAACCTCATCCCCTCACCCCTTCTCCGCAAGCAGAGAGGAGGAGTGCATTTACTCCTGACTCCCCTCTCCACGCTGGTGGAGAGGGGCCGGGGGTGAGGCGAATCCTATCCCTTACCCCCTGGCGAACCTGGCTGGCTTTCGCTATCACCGTCACACCCTGGCTCATCTTCAGCCTGGCCTATTTCGGATCGCCGTTCCCGCGCTCGCTGACGGCGAAAGCAGTGGCCTACGTCATGCCACCCGGTTCAGCGTTGGTGACATTCATTCAGAACTACTCAACGCCGTTCTTCGAGTTCGACACCTTCGGCTCCCTTGGGGCGGCTGTGGGCAGCCTGGTCTACCTGACGCTGAGTTTGCTTGGCATTGCCTACGCAGCCCGGCGCTTGCCACGCTTGCTGCCGATCCTGATCTATCCCTGGCTATACATGGCGATCTTTTCTGCCGCCAACCCGCTCATCTTTCGCTGGTACACGGCCCCGCCCATGCCCGGCCTGATGCTCGGCATTGTGGGTGGGGCATGGCTCCTCATCGAGAATCTGCGACGGGCCACCCGGCAGCCGAGCGCGATTCCGGTAGCCATTGGCGCGCTGGCGATCCTGTGGGGTGGCATGTCGCTCCACGCCTGGCGGCTGCATCCTGACCACGCCCCGGATCGGCCCGCGCCAGAGATGGCCTGGCACAAGATTGAATTGCTATATCAGCAGATTGGTACGGAACTGCGCGAAAAATACGGCGTCACGTCCGAAACGCGCGTCGGCTCGGCGGATATTGGCGCGGTGGGCTATTTCAGCCGGGCTACCATTGTCGATACGGTGGGCCTGGTCACGCCTGCGCTGTCCAAATATTACCCGGTCTCACCCACACTGATCGTGCCGGGCCAGAACTACGCAATCCCACCGCAGTTGATCAAAGAAACGCAGCCCGCCTTCCTGGTGACCATGGAGGCGTTTGTCCGGCTGGGACTGGAGAAAGATGATACGTTCAAACAGAATTACGTGCTGCTGGAGGAGATTCCGACGGATTTCTACGGTACGGGAATGCGTCTATACAAACGTCAGTGATTTCCGACGGTTCCCGGCAACGTTCCCACTCCGCCTGTGCATTCAACCGCGAATTAACGCTTTCTAAGCTCGCCCTGAGTAAATGCTGAGACTCAGTCCGCTCGTCTTGACAGCAGCTTACCAGTTTTGTTATGACTGACGCAAGCGCACCGACTGATCGTTAGTGCGCCTAAGATGAGGTAGAAAGGGAGATCACGATGGCAGGCACGAAACAGCGCGGATTCGCCTCGATGGATGAGGAGAAACAGCGCGAGATTGCGAGCCTGGGAGGACGCGCTGCGCACCAGAAAGGCACGGCACACGAATTTACCTCGGAGGAAGCACGGGCGGCGGGCCATAAGGGCGGCGAGACCGTCAGTCGTGACCGTGAACACATGGCTCGTATCGGGCGCAAGGGCGGGCAGGCGGTCAGCCGCAACCGTGAACACATGGCGCAGATCGGGCGTAAGGGCGGCGAAAGCTCAGGCAGCAACCGGGACGGCCACGATGCGCGGGCCAGCAGAAGCGGCCAGGCGGGCAGCCGGGACGCGCGCGAAGGTACGCCCTCACGGTGAAGGCACGCGCAAGAGGGGCAGCGCGGCGTCGATCCGCTCTCCTGACCCAGGGAGGTTCCTGCACAAACAGCCCGCCAACCCGCTTCGGGAAGCTCTGAACACGGTCTTGGCAGCCTTGACAAGGCGGCGCCAAGGTAGTCCTGACCTCGCTCCCAGCTACGATTCAGACACGCGGTTGGGGCGAGGTTATCTTCCGTTAGTAGAATCAGCGCTCTACGTCTGCAAATTCATACTTTACAGGTCGTGTAATTTATGAGATAATGCCTGTTGATAGTGTAGACAGTGCCTTGGTCTGAGATTGAAGCCGCGCGCCTTGGCTATTACACAAATGGCTCGGGCGCTTTTGCTTTTTTGCCAACGTCAACTTCTACCCTATCAAGTTCAGTTTCTCGTCTCTTATGGAGTGTCTCAATGAATAAGAAGTTGTATGTTGGCAACCTTCCGTACAGCACCACGGAAGCCCAGGTTCGTGCCCTGTTCGGGCAGGCGGGTGAAATCACCGATGTGGCTCTGATCACAGATCGTGAGACGGGCCGCCCCAAGGGGTTCGGTTTCGTGGAAATGGCGACGGAAGAGGGTGCGCAGGAAGCGATCAAGCGCTTCAACGGTTACACGCTTGAAAATCGCAACCTGACCGTCAACGAAGCGCGTCCCCGCGAAGAGCGTTCGGGCGGCAGCTTTGGTGGGGGGCGTCGTGATGACCGGAACGGGGGTTACGGTGGCTACAGCGGCGGCAACCGTGATCGCGGCAATCGTGGCGGTGGCCGGTTCTAAACCCGTTCACGCATTCGATAGCAAACTGACCTGGGCGTCCCAATCGGGACGCCCTTGTTTTCCCGGCGCATCTACGGAATCGCGGAACCTACAGTCGCCGTAGTTTGTCGATCAGGCGGTGCAGGTAGTTACGTTGCGTGTTGCCCGTTGACAGGCTCTGCAGACGGCGCGTCTCGGCCTGCAACCAGGCTTCGTCGCAGGGCTGGCCGTCGATCAACACCTGCGTGCCCGTCCACTGACCGCTTGGCAGGCGGTTGTAGACTCTCTGGTAGGCGGCTGCGTAGGCGCGCAGGGCCGCCTGCATTTCGTGGCTCGGCACTTTGCGCGTGCTGCTGAGTAGCCGCTGTGCTGCGCTGATCAGGTCACTGAGGTCGATGGGCTTGGTCAGGAAAACGTCGATACCCCGCTCTCTGGCTTCCGTTTTCAGAGTATCGTCTACCGAGATACCCAGCACGGGCACGTCGCGCAGGCCGGGTTCTGAGCGAATATATTGGAGAATCTCCACGCCCGAACCAGAAGGGAGATGAAAATCGGTGATCACCAGGTCGGGCCGATTTGTCTCCAGATATTGCATTGTTTCGGGCAGGTCATAAAAGACGCACGTCTGGTGCTTTTCAAAGATGCGCTCGTATAACTGCGCAATCTCAACATTGTCTTCGACGATTAGAACGGTAGCCATCGCTCAGTCCCCTGAAGGTGAAGAGACTTCGTTCTATTTGCCTGGAATCTTAACGCATTTTCAGCCTTACGCATGTATCAGCCTGTGGTCGGGCAAGCACAGGTTGCGTAGCCCGAACAGGCACGCTACACTCCCGCCGTTATGCGTCTTTCACCGCTCATCACCCTGTTGGCTGCCCTGGCTGCTTTGATCGTGGTTGGCGCGGCGGGGGCATTCATCCTGCAACCAGCACGGCCTCTGCTGGCGGATGCCGGGTTCAGCCTTGACCGCATCACGCCCAATGCTGATGGCAGGGATGACGCCACTGAGATTCATTATACGCTGAACCGGAATGCCCGGATCACTATCGCCCTGACCAACCCGGCCAGCGGCCAGCGCTTCCTGTTTCGCAATGCGGAGCCAAGACCCGCCGGGAACTATACTGTCCTCTTCAGTGGCATCGTCGATGGCTACACGCTGCCCGGCGAAAACCCCGGCGGTGACATCGAGGCCCGACTGGTTCCCAATGGGACGTACCATTGGACCATTCAGGCGGACACCGACAGCGGTGAAACCGCCAGCGCCAGCGGTACGCTGACCGTCGCCGATTCGGATGCAGCGCTGCCTGCGATCCAGGCTTTCAGCGTGTCGCCGCAGCGCTTCACACCCAATCAGGACGGCATCGATGACCGCGTTGCCATCAACGTATACCTTGCCAAAGCCGCTACCCTGACCGTCTACCTGGAAGGACAGGACCGGCAGCGTTACTACGTCGCGGAGCGCATCGAAGGCCGCAAGCCGGGTGAGCCGGGCGCACACGTCTTTGATTACGACGGCGGAGTCGATAACGACATCACGCCGCCGCCCGATGGCGACTATGCCGTCGTCGTCGTCGCCCAGGATCAGGAGGGGCAGCGCATCCGCCGCACGAGCACCGTCACGCTGGCTGACGGCGGCCTGCCCAACGCCGAGATCCCGGCGCAGAGCAGCGGCGGCGCGGTGTACTACACCAGCGCGCCCTACAAAGACTCGTACTTCACCGATGCCAGCACGCCGGGCGAAGCCATCCCGCAGCCGCAAGGGGTCACTTCGACGCTGGCAACCATGACGATGCCTCAAGGAGACTTGCTGGTCTTCCGGCTCACAGTCTCAAACTATGGGTCCACGCCGATCCGCACCATTGGCCCCTGGCCGGGCACGGTCTACCAGTACGACCAGCTTGCCGCTGCCATGAACAGCGACCCGGTTAGCGGCGCGTGGCGCGTCGGTCTGGCCTGCGAGCGGAGCGAAACGTCGCTGCCCTGGCGTTGGGCCATCGGTTCGCCTGATCAACTGACCAAAGTCGAGCGCGACGGCGAAACGTTGTGGTATCTGATGCCCGGCAAGCAAGCCGTCGTCTGGGGCGCGATCCGCATGACAAAGCTGATCAAGACGCGCAATCCGCAGGAATGCTGGGCAGCGCTCATCCACGAAGACGTTGCCATTCCTCCCCTGCAAAGCCATGTCGGGCCGATCAAAGTCGAACTGACGCCCAAGTAAAGCGATCCCCTCTCCTCCTGGCAGTTTGGGCCGTTTTTCACAAATGTGCTGTGAATGCACATCTTCCCCGATCTGGCCTATAATTGGAGACATCATCATCTGCACGCAAGCGAGATGTGGAAGGCGAACAGAATGGCTGTTGCAACGAGCAGCGCGACCATGAAGGCGGTCATTTATGCTGCGCCCGGTGACATTCGGCTGGAAGACCGCCCGCTACCCGGCGAGCCAGGGCCAGGTGAGTTGCTGGTGCGTATTCGTGTCTGCGGCGTCTGCGGCAGCGACGTGACCGACTGGTACATGGCTCCCCGCGCGCCTGTCGCGCTCGGACACGAAGCGGCGGGCGACGTGGTGGCAGTGGGCGAAGGCGTGTCGGCCTTTGTCGAAGGCGACAGGGTGGCGCTGCACCATCACATGCCATGCATGGTCTGCGACCTGTGCCAGCACGGGCACTATACGCTGTGCCCGCAGTTCAAGAAGACACGCCTGCATCCGGGCGGGCTGGCCGAGTATGCGCGCGTCCCGGCGGAAATTGTGGCGGGCGATGTGCTGAAAATCCCGGATGACATGTCCTATGAAGTCGGGGCGCTGGTCGAGCCGGTGGCTTGCTGCGTCCGGGCGCTGGATCGCTCCAACATCCGTCCGGGCGATACGGTGCTCGTCCTGGGCGCAGGCTTCAACGGGGTCGTGATGGCGCTGTTGGCCTTCCACTGGGGCGCAGATCGGGTGGGCATCCTGGATCGTGTGCCGGTGCGTCTGGAACGGGCGCGTTCGCTGGGACTGACGCCGTTCAACATTGACGACGCGGACATGGCCGAGCAGATTCGCCGCTGGGCCGACGCATCGGGGCCGCACACCGTCATCGTCACGCCCGCAACGACCAAAGCCGCCGAGATGGGCTTCAATCTGGCCGGGCCGGGCGCAACCGTCATGCTGTATGGGCCGCCTGCGCCCGATGACATCTGGCCGCTGAATGCCAACCGCATGTTCTTCCAGGAGATCAACGTCACCGGGTCATACTCGGCGGGGCCTTACGACACACGGCGCGCCCTGTCCATCTTGCGTAACCGGGTGATCGACCCCGAAGTGCTGATCACCCATCGCTTCCCGCTGGCCCAGGCGAGTACAGCCCTCAAAATGATCAAACAGGCAGGCGACTCCCTGAAAATTGTGGTCGAGATATAGCGGGTTGCCCATTCCTGATCAGCATCTCCCGGTTCGGTCAGCGGGCGAGGTAAAGAGAGAAGGCACAAGCACATGTCTGGCACGATGTTGGGGGTATTCTTCCTTGAGCCGGGACATCTCGAACTGCGCGAGACGGCCATCCCGGAACCCGGCCCTGGGGAAGTCGTGGTCAAAATCGAAGCGGCGACGACCTGCGGCACAGACCTGAAAGCCTACAAGCGCGGCCATAAGCTGATGAAGCCGCCCATGCTCTTTGGGCACGAATTCAGCGGCCTGATCAGCGCCGTTGGTTCCGGCGTCACTCACTGGCATGAGGGCGACCCGGTGGTGGCGGCCAATTCCGCGCCCTGCAATGGCTGCTTTTACTGCCGCCGGGGACACCAGGAGCTTTGCGAGAACCTGGATTCGCGCTTCAACTGGGGAGCCTACGCCCAGTACATTCGCATCCCGGCCCACATTGTCAACCAGAATCTGCACCGTGTGCCCGCGCACCTCGCCTTTGCCGAGGCGTCACTGACCGAGCCGCTGGCCTGTTCCATCCTGGGCGTGGCAAACGCCAACATCCAGCTCGGGGACACGGTAGCCATTATCGGGGCTGGCTTCCAGGGGCTGATGCAGGCTCAACTTGCCCTGGCTGCCGGAGCCGGGCAGGTGATCGTCATAGGGCGCTCACACGGGCGGCTGGCGCAGGCCAGGCAACTCGGCGTTCACGTCACGTTCAGCACGCTGGACGTGGACGCCGTTCAGCAGGTGAAAGCGCTGACACACGGGCGCGGCGCGGAAGTGGTCATTGAAGCGGCGGGCAGTGCCGAAACGTGGCGCATGGCGACCCGGATGGCTCGTCCTGGCGCGACGGTACTGCTGTTCAGCGGACTGCCGGGCGGCACACACGTCGAATTTGACGCAACCCACCTACACTACGGCGAACTGACCATCAAGGGTGTCTTCCACCACACGCCGCGTACCATCGAACAGGCGCTGCAAATGCTCTCGTCCGGCTACGTGGACGGCAAGATGGTTATCGAGGGACAGATTCCGCTGGCGCAGGTCGAGGAAGGGCTGCACCGCATGGATCGCAGCGAGGTGATCAAGCTGGCGGTGCTGCCGGGTCTGTCGTGAGCAGACGCTCGACATTGTAGACTCAAGCCACTGATGGGCGGTGATCATCGCCCTGGCGCGGGTTTGAACTCCACCGTGCCGCCGCCGGGCATCCGGGCAATAAGCTGCACCATCGCGCGGCTGACGTGCAGCCCGGCCAGGTTGCGCGCCCGCCGGTACGGCGAGAGCCTATCGCGCCCGCTGCGCGCCCGCGCCACTTCCCATTCTTTGTGGAACCACATCTGCACCCAGCGGTAAAACAGCGTGTTGTACTTGCCGCGCTCGAACAGCAGCTTGTTTTCGGCAGTAAAGGCCCAATCCTCGCTGTCGTGCATGATCCGATCCCGCACCTGCTGGTAGAACTCCGTGCCAGGCAGCGGGTAGGCGATGGTCGTGCTGAACGTATCGGGCTGTGTCTCGACCAGCATCTTGACGGACTGGCGCAGGTCTTCCATCTCCTCGCCAGGGTAGCCAACCATCATGAAGAAATAGATGTGAATACCTACGGCGCGACAGGCTTCGACGGCACGGTAAATCTGCTCGATCTTGGTGCCCTTCTTCATGGCATTCAGGACTTTTTGCGAGCCGCTTTCTGCACCAAAGTAAATCTTCCGGCAGCCGATCTCCTTCAATGCGGTCAGCATCGGCACGTCCACCAGGTTGACCCGGCTCAGGCATTCAAACGGAATGGCGGCGTCGCGCTTGACCACTTCGTCGCGCCACTCGAAGACCCACTGCCGATCCACGCCCGTGATGTCGTCCACGACCCGGATCTGGTCGGGGCCGTATTGTTCCTTGATCAACCGCATTTCCTCGGCGGCGTTGGCCGCCGAACGCGAACGGTAGGAGCGCCCAAAGATGCCCTTCTGACACCAGGTACAGGCGTAGGGGCAGCCGCGCGTGTTGATGATGCTCAGGCTCCAGTAGCCGTGCGCCGCCGTCCAGTGCCGCTTGTAGACTTCCATATCGATCAGGTCGCGGGAGGGGAAGGGGATTGTATCGGGGTCGTCAATCGGTGGGCGGCGCGGCGTGCTTTCCAGTTCGCCCTGATCGTTCAAGAAGCGCAGTCCCTTGATCTGGCGCAGGCTGATCAGATCAGCGCCGTTGCGCCCGGTCAGGTGATTCATCAGTTCGACAATGGTCACTTCACCCTCGTCCCACACCACCAGATCGACCACCCGCTGGCCCTGGGCATTGGTGTGGCGCAGATAGGCTTCTGGCTTGCCCGTCGGGTCGGGGCCGCCGAAGATGACCATTGCACCATACCGCTTGGCGATCTCGGCCAGTTTGAGCGCGTTGTGGCGGGTGGTGATGAGCGCCGTCAGGCCCACGATCCTGGGCTGGTAGCGCTCCATTGCCCGCTCAAAACTGTCGTAATCCGGCTCGAACGTGCCGTCAAACATGGCGACGCTGTAATCGTGCTGGCGCAGCACCGATGCCAGATACAGCAGGCCAAGCGGGAAGTACGGCGTCATGAGCTTCTGCTCAACCGGGTCTTTGCTGATGAACAGGGGGTTGGCAAGCAGAATGTCAGGTTGTCCATCAACCGTTGAACGCACAGTCATTACAACACATCCTTTGACGGTTCAGTCTACACCCGATTCACTTTGTCCCAGGCGAACCGCAGGTAACGCTGACTCTACCGGTCCCCTCGGCGCGGGCTGCGGATGCTGGCCGCCATGTGAGGTGAATTCATCTGCAAGCGCATAGCGCGCCAGACGTTTCCGGTAGTCCTCCAGCGCCGGGTAGCCGTAATCGTTGAAATGGCCCTTGACGCGCTCGGCGTCGATCTGTGCAGCGGAACCGGGCTTGCTGGCCTCGGCGCTGAATTTGCGCAGCTTACGGCGTTGCTCCCAGCGTTCCAGCGCATCGCCGAACGGGCCGCTCAACAGCAGTTCCCCGATCCATTGTACGGCGCGCCCCAGGCCGCGCGGGCGGCGATCCGGCTCCTGGTAAAAGGGCTGTCGCGCGTTGGGCAGCATCTTTGACGACCATCCGTTCGCGGCGCGCATCGCCTGGTAGATGGATAATCCGGCCAGCGGAACCATCTGAGCCAGTTCGTGAGCAATGAACAAATCCTGGCGAGACTGGACAAGCGCCGTCTCGGCCAGGACGTAATTGGGGCACAGATTGACGCCCCACAGCCGGGCCAGGCGCACCATCAGTACGGCCATTGCTCGCGCCAGCCAGACCCGGCCCGGAACCGTGACCAGCAGATAATCAATGTCGTCCTGCTCGTCGTCAGCGTTGCGCATGGCAAGCGCGCCGGTGAGCGCAACCATCCGTACAAAGGGCAGGTGGGCCAGGATGACCCCATAGCGGCGCGCCAGCGGCCACAAACGGCGCGAGGCGGCGTCGCGCCGGTGCCGTTCCGCCGCCGTTTGGCTACGCTCGCGGATGGCGCAGTAGCCATTGACGCGCTCAACCCGTGCCGCCAGCCAGGCCGATTGATCGAGCGCCCGGCGGATGTCACGGCGTGAAGCTGAGAGTCCGATAAGAAAGTGGTGCAGCTCCGCTTCCGTCATCGGGAAGCTGAAGATGTCACCATACAGCAGCGTCCGAAAAATGGCCTCTGCCGCCCGGCTGTCCGGCGGGGCGGTATCCCGATTCATCAAATGTGTGTACCCTTACCTGTGTGCCGGGAATGTGTGCTTCAAGCATATTCAGGCCGCAAATCCGTGCAATCCGTGTAACCTGAAAGGGATAACGTCAAAGCGCGGCCAATCGGATTTACGGTAAAACGGACACTAAGGAAGTGAGGGATGCAACCTGACAAATATCAGTATGCCTTAATAACATTTTGCGACATTACGATTACTTCTTTGCTTTTCTCTACATATCAGGTTGGGTTATACTGATTATAAGTATAAAAAGCGATGTTTCCTGGATTTGTGCCGTGTGCCTGGCAATTCGATTGAGATAGGAGCCCCCTCATATGGTTGCACATGTTGTACCATCTGTTCACACCACTGCGGACCCCACCTACCAGACTGCTTTGCGGCAGTATGATCGAGCAGTTGCGTACCTGGACATCCCGGATGGCCTTGCAGAATTTATGAAATGGCCCAGACGCGAACTTACCGTCAACTTTCCAGTGCGTCTGGACGATGGGCAGATACAGATATTTACAGGTTTTCGTGTTCATCACAACACGGTGCTTGGCCCCTCCAAAGGCGGTGTGCGCTACAGCACGCACGTGAATCTGGATGAAATACGTGCCCTGGCAATGTGGATGACCTGGAAATGCGCCCTGGTTAACCTCCCCTACGGCGGTGCCAAAGGCGGCGTGATCGTTGACCCGAAGGCGCACAGCATGTCGGAACTGGCGAATCTCACCCGACGTTTTACCTCAGAGATTATCCTCCTGATCGGCCCCAATATCGATATTCCCGCCCCTGATATGGGCACAAACGCGCAGACGATGGCCTGGATGATGGACACCTACAGTATGACGATGGGCTATTCTGTGCCCGCCGTTGTCACGGGCAAGCCGCTGAATATCGGTGGGTCGATGGGCCGCGAGGAAGCCACCGGGCGCGGTGTCATCGTCTGTATGCTGGAGGCGCTGCGCCAGTACGGGTTTAACCGCAGCCCGAAAGATATTTCGGTGGTCGTGCAGGGCTTTGGCAACGTCGGCATGAACGCGGCCAAGCGCGCCTACGAACTGGGCTTTAAGGTTGTCGCCGTCAGCGATGTCAGCGGTGGTTACTACAATCCGAGAGGGTTGAACATCCGCGAACTGGTCGATTACGTCAACCGCCACCCCAAAAAGCAGCTTGACGGTTTTCGAGGCCCGGATCGGGTGACGAATGCCGAACTGCTGGAACTGCCCTGCGATGTGCTGATTCCGGCGGCGCTGGAAGGGCAGTTGACTGCCGAGAATGCGCCGCGCGTCAGAGCCAAGCTGATCGTGGAAGGCGCAAACGGCCCCACGCTGCCCGAAGCCGACGACATTTTCATCGAGCGCGGCATCCCGGTTATCCCCGACATCC
Source organism: Chloroflexota bacterium (assembly GCA_021325095.1). GTDB lineage: Bacteria > Chloroflexota > Anaerolineae > Aggregatilineales > UBA2796 > JAJPHV01. The sequence continues at coordinate 45,924 of JAJPHV010000038.1, forward strand.
TGGCGAACGCGGGCGGCGTGACCGTTTCCTACTTCGAGTGGGTGCAGGGCTTGCAGGAATTCTTCTGGGACGAGGACGAAGTGTACCGCCGCCTGGAACGCATTCTGGTGCGCGCCTACGACGAAGTGGTGCACACGATGGAGGCCAACAACGTCGATATGCGGACGGCGGCGCAGATCACGGCCATCAACCGCGTTGCGCAGGCCACGCTCACGCGTGGGTTCTATCCGTGATCTGACTGTTTGCCCGGTGGTTCAACCTGCCAGGAAACACCGCCGGGGCAGGCCAAACTTAACTTAGATTTGACAGCCGGGCAGCGCCAACAATTGCGCTGTCCGGTTTTGTTATGGCTCAATGCCGCTTACGGTTGCTTCTGCAATGCCTCGGCCATCGCAATCAGGTCGGCGGCACAGGCTGGCGGCATCTGATCTTTGGGTGGTTTCTTCATTTCGCTGACGAAATCAGACTTGATCCTGGCGTAGCGGTCAACGCGGATACCCAGGTTAATATCCCCGCCCCGGACTTGCGCAAAATCGACACAATGGACAGTGCCATCTGCGTGTCGTCCGTGTAGTGCCAGGGCGGTTTGAGCAGCATACGCTCCCCGATACGCAGCACGACCATATCTTGGGGGCCGAAGAAATACTCGCCAAACGCATCGCCCAACGACAGCCCTTCCAGCGAGGCGCGGGTACGAGCCAGCCGTTCTTCGCGGCGTGTTGACACATGGGCCGCGCTTAAATCTTCAAGACCTCAGTCAGCCGTGTAAAACTGGGTGACTGCGCCATGAACACGAAGCGAACGGGCGTCACGGTGGTTTGCGTGCCGCCGATACTGCGCAGGTGCGATACCGCATCGATCAGGTGCACGCTCTTGACGATGATCGTGATGCTGTACCATTGCCCGTCGTCGCTTTCGGGCGTGTTGGCGGCAAAGATCGGCGCGACGGTTGGCCCTTGCAAACCGCGCGTGGTCGTGTTGGCGGCCACGGCGTGGGCGACAGCCTCCGCCGATGCACCACGAATGTTGGCCGTGATCTGGTAATAGTTGCGCCCATTCAGCGCCGCGTCGATCACTTCCAGCAGCACTCGTGCCGTGTTCAGCACGGGCGCGCACTGCTGCAAACGGCGCAGGTTCCCGATCAGGCAGGCGTTGGACTCCAGCACCACGCCGTCGCTGATCGGTTTCAGGTGGTTTTCGCGGAGGGTCGTGCCGGTGGCGCTCAGGTCAACGATGATGTCCCCATAGCCGAGCATGGGCGCGGCCTCGATTGCGCCTTCCGCCTCGACCAGCGTGAAGTGATGGACACCGTGCCGGTGCAGAAACTGGCGCGCCAGGTTGGTGAACTTGGTCGCCACGCGCAGATTGCGGTGCTTGTGCTCGCGGAAATCCAGTGACACATCCACCACGTCGGCCATTGTGTCCACGTCGATCCAGGCTTCGGGTACGGCCACGACCAACTGGCAAGCGCCATAGCGCAGATTCTCGTGCAGGATGAACACGTCGTCCAGGCCGCCAGCAATTTCGTGCACCACGTCCAGCCCGGTGATGCCCAGGTCTACCGTGCCGTCGGCCACCTTGTACACGATGTCGCCCACGCGCTGGAACAGCACGTCCACGTGGGGCAGCGCTGGAATGGTCGCGGTGTACTGGCGGGGGTTGGTCTGCACAACGCGCAGGTCGCACGATCTCAGGAAGTCCAGCGTGGGTTCGGCGATTGCGCCTTTGCTCGGCAGTGCCAGCGTCACGTGGCTCTCATTCATGGACCAGCTTCTCAATTAACCCGGTCAGGTCGGACAAGGGATAGGTCAACTGCGTCCCGGCGCGCATATTACGCAGCGTAAGCTGCTGCGCCTCGCGCTCCGCTGCTCCGATCAGGATCACATAAGGCGTTCCACGCTGATCGGCCTGAGCGAGCGCCTGCGAGAGATTGCGCGTCGGCGGCGTGTAGAGTTCGATAGCCACGTGCTCGCGCAGCAGCGTGGAGACGCGGGCGGCTTCCGCATTGTCGGCGTCGTCGATGGGCACGACCAGCGCCTGTACACGGGGCGGCACGACCTTGAAGCCGCCTCGGCGGAGTTCCTGCAAGATGCGTTCCAGCCCATAGGCAAAGCCGATGGCCGGGACATCCTGCGACGCGCCCAGCACCCGGATCAGGTCGTCGTAGCGACCACCGCCGCAAAGCTGGCTGGCGCTGTCGCCGACTTGGGTGTGCACCTCGAAGACGATCCCGGTGTAATAATTCAGGCCGCGCGCCAGTCCCATTTCCAGGCTGATCCGCTCCGGGCCGATGCCATAGGCCGCCAGCAAATCTACCGCAGCCCGGAAAGAATGGACGGTCAGACGAATTGCTTGATCGTCGGGCAGCAGCGCGTCCAGGGCGCGGAAGGCTTCACTGGGCGGCCCTTCAATGGCGGCCAGCGCTTCCAGGAGATCCAGGGCGCGCAGCACTTCCTGGTGCTGGTCGGCCCGGCGCTGCTTGTTCAAGAGGCGGCGCGCCACGTCTTCGTTGGTACGCCCGGTTCCCGTCGTCCCCAGATTGGCCGACTCCAGCAGGATTTCAAGTACGCGGCCCATGTCGCCATCCGTCTGTGCAGTGGGGCCAGGACTGTTCAACCGCTCAAGCTGCTGTGGCAGACCGGCATACAGGCGCTCAAGCTGGTCTTCGACGTACTTTCGCCCGCGATCTGGCCGGCGCAGATTTTCGATGTGGCCCAAGACGAGCCGCCGCGTGCGCCGATCCAGGTCGAAGCGATCCAGCAGTTGACCGACCAGCCCCACATGGCCGATGACCAATGTCCAGTTTTGCAGCCCGACGGCCATCAGCCCACTCACGGCCAGCGCCATCGTCTCCGCGTCGCCGCCAACGCCCGACGGCCCGATCAGTTCCGTGCCCAGCATGGTGAACTGCCGTGAGTGGCTGCGCTGCGGCGATTCGTAGCGGAAGATCGGCCCCGCGAACTGCCAGCGGATCGGTTTGAGTTCGTGCTGGTGGCGTTCAACGTACAGCCTGGCCGCCGACGCTGTAAACTCTGAACGCAGGCAAAGCTGACGCCCATACATCTCGAAGTTGAACAGGCGGTTAATGGCCTCATCGCCCGATTTGGTCAGGAACAAGTCGGCGTACTCGACCACCGGCGTTTCGACAGGTTGGTAGCCAAAACGAGTCATGACCCGCTGCAAATCGGCAGCGACGGCGGCGGCTTCGGCGGTTTCCTGCACCGAACGATCATGGAAGCCGGGCGGGCGACCAGGCATTGTTGGGGACATAGGCTCTCCGGGGAGGTGAAATCAGAAATCAACGGTGCATCGCTGCCGAAAATGATAGCGCAGCAGTGGAGGGACGCCAATTATCAGGATGAGCCAACTCTCTCGCCTTTTAAGCGCCATGTGGAACAGTGGAAATTGTTAGGAAAGTATTATGTGACTCCCCTGACGGTTTGGCCTTATGATGGGTATAACGTCAATCTGAACAACATTCATCTTCAGTGGTAGCCAGGTAGCACTCAGGCCTACGCTGGGACAGCAACGACGCACCGTGAACACACATGAGGAACAAGCGCTAGTCCTGGCCGCTCAACGTGGCGATGAGCAGGCGTTCGGCGAATTATACGATGCCTACGTAGATCGTATCTATCGCTACATCTATTACCGCGTCAGCACGCCAGAGATTGCTCAGGATTTGACGTCTGAGGTCTTCCTGCGCATGGTTGAGGGTCTGCCTGGCTACCAGTACCGCGAGCTTCCTCTCCTTGCCTGGTTGTATCGAATTGCCCACGCTCGAATCGTCGATCACTACCGTCGATCTCGCCGCCGTGCGAACGACGAAGACATCGAAGCACTCAATCTCGGCACAGAGACCGATCTCGACGGCGCCATGATGACCAGATACCATCAGCAGGAAGTCAGGAACGCCCTCAGTCTGCTGACCGATGAACAGCAGCAGGTGATCGTCCTGCGCTTTATCGAGGGTCACAGCCTCCAGAAAACGGCAGATTTACTTGGCAAGACAATCGGCGCGGTCAAGGTAATGCAGCACCGTGCTCTGCAATCGCTCAACCGGGTGCTCGCTCAACGGGGCGTGGTCTACGAGTAGGTTAAAATTGCTACGGCGCCTCGTTGTGTAACTTTTCCGCCGACAATACGGTATACATACCAGCAGTGGTACTTTGTGGTGATGCAGTCTTGTTGGTGCAGTATTGTGAAGCGCGAGCGGGACGATAGCGGCCATTTCTACAGCAGAAGTGATACAAGATGTCTGAACCTGTCCGTGATCCCAGGCACAATGGCAGCGCTGCCGAAACGTTGAGCCAGTGTTTGCAAGCCATCGAATCGGGGCAGGCAACACTGGAAAGCTGCGTTGCGGCTCATCCTGAATTTGCCGAACTGGAAGATTTGCTGCGGGCGGTCAGCATTGTTCAAGGGCTGCCGCGTCCTTTGCTGCCCCAGGCCAGTAAAGTCACCATGCGAGGGGAAGTGCTTGCGAAGTACCGGGCCAGCGCGCGTCCGGTGCGCAGCGCCAGAAGATCACTGGTCGCGCCGCGCTGGTTTCGGGCGGTGCTCGCCGCAAGCCTGATCCTGGCGTTACTGCTGGGCGGTGGCGCTGGTCTGGTGCAGGCGGCGGACGAGGCGTTGCCAGGCGACAGCCTGTATGGCGTCAAAAGGTTAACCGAGCAGGTTCAACTGTCCTTTGCAGACTCTGCCGCCCGTTCCGCCATTTCATATGACATTGCCAGGCGGCGTCTGGCCGAACTAACAGCATTGGCTGCGCGGAACCAGCCCATTAATGACGAGTTTCTGACGGATGTCACCGATAGCGTTAACGTGGCGTTGGTAGTCCAACCTGACATGGCGCAACGTGCTTCGCTGGTCGTTGACGTTACAAAGGCCATTGATCAGGCCCAGTCGTCGGGTGCGATCAACGTTCAGGCCAAAGAGAAAGTCCTGGCAAAGTTGGCGCAACCCCCTGCCGTGTCTCCCGCCGTTGATCCTACTGAACCTCGACAGGGGAAGGTAAGCACTACTGTCCCACCGGACACGCCTACCCTCCAGGCAGCATCGCCAACTGCAACGTCCACAGTGGCGACCACTGAGACGCCAACCGTAGAATCCTCCCCAACGCCTACCACGACGCCCACCGAGATCGGCACAGAAACCGTCACTCCGGTGGAGCCGCTGATTGCAATTACGAGCATGCCCACCGATGCCCCGCCGACCACACGCCCCACCGTCGTCAGGCCGCGCCCGACTCGTGCAAAAGCCCCGCCGAATAATCCCAACGGCAATAGTGGCAACAATGCGAGCGGCAATGGTAATGCCAATGGCAATAATGCGGGCGGCAATGGCAACGGTAATGCGGGCGGTAACAGCAGTGCCGGTGGTGGTGGTAAGAAATAAACTGTAGAGCACCCTCGTCCGGCCCTCATGGGCAGCCCGTGAACAGGGCTGCCCAGCCATCATTAAAATTGTAGACTTAGCGTCTTATCGTTTTCACCCGTAACCTTTCCTCCCTACTCCCCGGTAACTAAATAGACATATCGTAAAGATTGTCGTGTCGTCACGCGGATTCTTCCGTCATCATCAATCAAGTGGGAGGATACTCATGTCTAGAAGAACCGTTCTTTTCAGCTTGGCCGCGCTGCTTCTGGTGAGCATGGCAGCGATAAGCTCAGGCAACAGGGCAGTCCGGGCCGAAGATGGCGCAGCTACCCCGACAGCGGCGCCAGGGGATGATCTTGACGTGCGAATTGAAGTAACAGGTGTCATCGAGTCCGTGACGCCGCAGAATCAGAACGTATCCATCGTATTGCTGACCGATGGCACGTCCATCCTGGTCAACCCCGCCTCGCAAGGGGTCAGTGATCTGCAACCGGGTCAGACGATCACCGTCATTGCTTCGATGGATGACGACGATGAGCAGCTTGTCGCCAAAATCATCACAGTTGTTGTGGTCGCTACTGAAGAACCGACGGCTGAACCCACAATGGAACCGACTGCCGCGCCTACGATGGAGCCAACCCAACCTGCGACTCCCCCTGCTACAGCGGCAGTGACGTGTGGCGGCCCCAACCAGCATCCCGTCGCAGCGCGCCTGGCCGACGCCTTCGGCGTGAGCTATGACGAGGTGATGGGCTGGCACTGCAAGGGCTATGGCTTCGGCGAGATCGCAAAGGCATACCTGCTTGCCGACAAGACCGGCAAGACGCCTGATGAGTTCTTCGCCATGCGCGCGGCGGGCCAGGGCTGGGGACAGATTGTGAAGGATGCCGGTGTCAAGCCCAGCGAACTGGCTCCGGGACAGGTGATCAAAGGTAAGAAGCACAGCATCGCCACCGCCACTGTCACGGCGGAAGCCAGCAGCGCCCAAAGCCAGCAAACTGGCAAGGGGAATGGTAGAGGAAATGGCAAGGGCGATGGCAACGACAAGACTAACGGCAAGGGGAACGGTAGGGGTAGGAAATAGTCCCGCGCAGGTGCTCCTGTAGCCCTCAGCCAGTACAACCATTCAGCCGTCTGTCCCAGGCCGGGGCAGGCGGCTGAGTGTCATTCTCATGCACCGATCTGTTGACCCCTGATGCTTGAACGCTAATCCACGCAGGCGATCAGCGTGTCGTGAAACAGTGGCCGAAACTGCTCAATCAGTGCGGCATCTCGCCCAAAGAACACGCGATTGGTGAGCAGCGCGCAGACAAGCTGCCGCACCGGATCAACCCACAGCGACGTGCCAGTGAAGCCGGTATGCCCGTAGCTCCCGGCGCTGAAACGTGTGCCCGCCGACGATGGGATATTGTTGATCGCCCAACCCAGCCCACGATTTTCGAGCTGTGCGCGCGTGGCGTCGTGTGCCAGTGCCGCACTGATCAATTCGCCTCCACCGTCAAGGTACAACTGACCGAGGCGGGCAACGTCCGCCGCCGTTCCGAACAGGCCCGCGTGCCCGGCGATGCCGTCCAGAGTGGCACAATTTTCGTCGTCCACTTCGCCGATCAGTCGCCGTTTCCGCCAGGGGCAGATTTCGGTGGGGGCAACGTTACCAGGCGGCAGCGGGCCGTAGCGCGCCGTCAAGCGCAGCGGCTCTAACACAAGCTGGTGGAGGGCGCTGTCCAGCGGAAGGCCAGTAAGCCATTCGAGCGCCAGGCCGACAAGGATCAACCCGATGTCGCTGTACAGTACCCGGCTGCCCGTCGGGTAGGCAAACGCGTTCATCTGGCACAGGCGCAGCCGCGCCGCTTTGTCTTCCGCCAGGTGCAGGTTGCGCCACGCGGGCAAACCGCTCGAATGGGTGAGCAGTTGGCGGAAGGTCACAGCGCTGGCGTCAACCACTTGATCGGTGGGCGGGACGATCTCGATGAAGCTGCCTGGGATGAGTGGATGTTCGTAGGCACGGATTGGACGCAGGCCGTTAAAGTCGGACAGCACCGTTCCCACCGGCTGGTCGAGCGATACCCGGCCCGCCTCCACCAGCCGCAAGAAGGCGGTTGTGGTAAACAGCTTGGTCAGCGAGGCCAGATCGAACCATGTGCTGGGCTGCACTGGATGGCTGCCTGCCTCGCCGTCCGGGTCAAGATCGCCGCAGACAGCCTGGTAGATGAGGTGGCCGTGCTGCCAAACTTCTACCGAGGCTGCCGTATAGACCCGGCCAAGCCCGGTGCGGAGTACGTCGTCGATCTGTCTCATGGGCCATTCCCAACCGATCTGCCAGAATATAACTCACCTGACGCACCGCGATCCCTCCCTTTTCCCATCCGGCGAAATCCCCGGCCCGTCCGCTCCACGCCACGTTTGCCCGATTTCCTCGGCCCACTGGCCCAAACATTGCCCCAGGTCGTTCACAGTCACCAGCGCCAACAGACGCCGCACCGGCCCATCGCTGGGCACTCGGCGGTTTTTCAACTTGAATGGCCGTCCTAACCGTCAGCGCGGCTCCGCCACCCCTCGAATGCCTGGTTCGCCACTCAAAATTGCCAGAAAGATCATAGTCAGGCTTGTCCCTAAAGCAGGCCCTTTCCCTGTCGCTGGCTTATTTGATCCGTGTTAAGCTGATCCGACCCTAATCTTGTATCTGGAGCGGGGCGCGTGCAAAGTCAGGCGAAAGCATAAAGGACAAGGACGAGCGCTTTAGCAGGAACAGCGCAAAAGCGACGGCGAGCGGCAGCAATAGCCGTAAAGCCGCGTGCGCGCAGCAGGCTTAAAAGAAGGCTGTTCAAAGCAAGGACAATTACCGAGAACCTAAGCGATGACGGCAAATTGCACAAGCAGCGAGCCAGTGATTCGCACTGCACCGTCGCGGTGTGTTATTCTGATCTCCAACGTCATCCAGCGTTCCCGCCGAGTACTCCACGCGCTGCAACTGCTGCGAGAAGCGTTGATAAATGAGCGGCAGGCAATCCTGGAAGCGCCAACAGTGGAAGGTGGTATCGCATGAACGACTGGACATTCCAGACAGCAAACGCGGACGACTGGACACGGATCGCCCAATTGTTGCGCGACAATGACCTTCCACTGGATGGGGCTGAAATGCATATTGGCGATTTCCTGCTGGTGTATGACGGTCAGACCCTCGCCGGATGTGCAGCGCTGGAACGGTATGGCGCCTCGGCGCTGTTACGCTCGGTGGCGACGGACACCAGGTTTCGAGGGAGAGGGCTTGGGCAGGCGCTGGTACGGCGCATACTGGACATTGCCCAGGGCGAAGGAATCAGGACCGTAATTCTGCTGACCACTACCGCCGACAAGTTTTTCCCTCGCTTCGGATTCAAGGTGATCGCTCGTGAGGCAGCCCCGGAAGCGGTGAAGGTGTCGGCAGAGTTCCAGGGTGCATGCCCGACATCCGCGATAACGATGCAATTGAGCTTATAGCGCGTCCAGAGTTGATGGGACTGCCGGGACCCAATCCCCGGTCTATATGAGTGCAAGTCAGGCGCTGCCTGACCGATGCGGTACGCAGTCAATTACGCTAGAACCCGGCTTTCGTGGGTGATTGCGTCCTCCACTCCATTGCACGGAGCGGAGGCTTTTGTTTTTGGCTCACGTGCCGTGTCAGAGTTGCGCTACAATACCGTAAGCATGTGGTTTTGATGGGAGATGATCTTGCCCAAGCAGGAAATTCTGGAACAGATCCGTGAAGCGCGCGGCGCAATGCTGGCAGCGCTCGAAGGGTTGCCGCCCGACGCTATGCTGCGACCCGGCGTGATCGGGATGTGGTCGGTCAAGGATGTTCTGGCACACCTGACCGCATGGCAGTCGGAACTCGTCACGGCGCTGGCGCAACTGGATAAGCCCACGCGCGTACCAGAGATCGTGCGGATTGAGGACATTGACGAATGGAACGACGAACAGTACCGGGCCAGTGCGCGGCGCAGCCTGCAAGCCGTGATGGATGACTTCAACGGCGTTCATAAACATCTGCTGAAAGCGGTGGAAAGCCTGGACGACAAAACGCTCGACGATGCCCGCAAATTCCCCTGGATGGAAGGCGAGCCGCTGTGGTATCTGATCGCGGAAAATGGCTACTGGCATGAGCAGGAGCACGCCGAGAACATCCGCCAGTGGCGCAAGGAACAGGGATTGTGACGATGGAAACATGGCTTTTTGATCGCTCTGCACAGCAGGGGCGGTTGGAACTGACCGGACGGGATCGGCTTGATCTGCTGCACCGGATGTCCACCAACGACCTGCTGAAGCTCAAACCTGGCGAGGGCTGCTCGACAGTGTTGACGACGGCGCTGGCCCGCATCATTGACCGCTTGATTGTCTACCACCGGGGTGAGACCGCGCTGGCCCTCGCCAACCAGACGGAGACCGTCCGTGCCTGGCTGCAAAAGCACATTTTCTTCCAGGATCAGGTCAGGCTGCGCAACGTCTCGGGCGAATTGGGGCAGCTTGAGCTGCAAGGCCCGGCCGCAGCGGCCATCGCGGAGCAACTCGCGCCCGGCGCAGCGGCGCTGGCGCTGCATCATTTTGTCGAAGTCCCGGATGGACAACTGCTTGTAGCGCGTACCTTCGGCCTGGTCGGGGATGGGTTCACACTGGTCATGCCTGCCGCTAATCTCGAACAGGTCAAAGCGGCGATCCTGGCACGCAACGCTGTGATGATGGGCGACGAGGCCCGTTACGAATCGCTGCGCATCCAGGCCGGGCTGCCCGGCCCCGGCCACGAACTGACCGAGGATTACATTCCGCTGGAAGCCAACCTCTGGGATTCGGTCAGCTTCAGCAAAGGTTGCTACATCGGGCAGGAGATCATCGCGCGGATGGAGAGCCGCAATCGCCTTGCCAAGACGCTGGTGAGCCTGCGCCTGGACGGGCCGGTGCCGCTGCGCACGCGCCTCTCGGATGGCGAGCGCGAAGTCGGCACGCTGACCAGCGTGGCTGTTTTGGATAGCGGTGGAGTCGTCGCGCTCGGTTTCGTCAAGCCGGATCAGGCCGTGCCGGGCACGCGGCTGCAAGCAGCGGGCGACGGCGTGAGCAGGGCCGAGGCGGAAGTCATCGCCGCACCCGCGATCCAGGCGAACCGTCAGGAGAAATAAGTATGGGCCTTGTGAGTCGGCTGCTGGGGATGCTGCTCGTCGTACTGATTCTGTTCATGACGCCGTGTGCGTTCTGGGCTTTCAACCTGGAACGAGTGGCGCTTGACTCGCAGACTTACCGGACGGCGCTGCGAACTCAGAATGTCTACAACGACCTGCTGCCGGCCCTGGTTGACGGCGCAGCCAGCGATAGCAACCTCGACTCCGATCACCGCGAGGCGCTGCGTGCGCTGCTCAATAATATGTCGGTGGATGATTGGGCGACGCTCGCCGATAAGCTACTGCCGCCATCCTGGTTGCAGCAGCAGGTCGAGGGCAATATCGAGCGCTTTTTCGCCTGGCTGGACGGCGCACGCGCTACACCCGGCATCAGCTTCGATCTGCAAGCCCTGAAAACCAAATTGAGCGGTCAGAGCGCGCAGGAGGCCGTTGCGGTGATCGTGCCCAAGCTGCCCGAATGCACGCCGGATCAGGTCACGGTGCTCCAAAAGGTCGCTCAGGGGCAATCCGTTGGGAATGCTTTTCCTTTGTGCAATCCGGCGGCAGCAGATTTGCGCCAGACTGAATCGGCGGCACTGCTGTCCACGCTCAACGCGGTGGGCCAGCAGCTTCCGGCGCGGTGGGACTTGAACGAGCAAATCCGAAAAGCGGACGTTAGCTCAGGCGCGCAACACCTGACCGAGTTCGACCTGAATCGCTTCCGCACTGTCATCTGGTTCCAGAGCCGCGTTTCGCTGGTGTTGTTCCTGATCCCGCTGGCGCTGCTGTTCCTGATCGTGATCGTCACCATTCGATCCGGCAAACAATTCTTTCGCTGGGTGGGTTGGGTCTTGATCGCCAGCGGCTTGCTGACGCTGCTGCCTGTGCCGTTCATGCCGGGACTGCTGCTCGGAACCTTCGCCGGGCCACAGGCTAACATGCGGACAAACTTCGGCGATAATGGCAGACTGCTTGCCAGCCTGATCAGCGGCATGGTGCACTCGATTGTTTCCGGGCTGACGCTGGCCGTGCTGATCCAGGTGGCTGTCGTGATCGCCATCGGCTTTGTGGCCGTCCTGATCTCGGTGCTGCTCCGTGCGCCGGAGCCAGACGTAAGCCGGCAGGACTTGCTGCTTGAGCAATCGCAACTGGCGGCAGACCCGTTCAGCCTGGGCCTGACGCCTGTACCGGCGGGATCAACGCCCCGCCCGGCGCAGCCCCCAACGCCTCCGCCAACGACACGGCGCTTGCCGCCTGAATCGGAGGACGATGAAACGATCATCTAGCCGGTACAGGCGGAACCGGGTTCGGGAATTCCGATGACTGACCAGCCACAGCGCTTGCGAATCGTGTTCGGCAAGCTCGGATCGCAAAAGTACGTCGGGCATCTCGATCTGGCGAAGACCTGGGAACGCATCCTGCGCCGGGCCGAGATTTCGCTATCGTACACGCAGGGCTTCAATGCGCGCCCGAAAATGCAACTGGCGACGGCCTTGCCGCTCGGCATCACCAGCGAGTGCGAAATCCTGGACATCTGGCTCGATCACCCGCTGCCGCTTGAGGGCCTGGCCGAGCACCTGATGGCCGTCAGCCCGCCAGGGCTGCCCATCTACAAGATTGAGGAAGTCCCCGCCAAATCGCCCGCGCTGCAAACGCTCCTGGAAAGCAGCGTGTACGTGATCACGCCCAGGGAAGCCGTAGACATCGACGATCTACGCCGCCGGGTCCACGAATTGATGGCGCAGCCGAAGATCATCCGCACGCGCCGTGACAAGTCCTACGACTTGCGCCCGCTGATCCGCGCGCTGTCCGTCGATGACGAGGGCCGTATTCACGTGGAACTATCGCTCAGTGAGCAGGGTACGGGCCGCCCCGACGAACTGCTGGATGCGCTTGGTCTGCCGGATACGGCGATGGCGGTACACCGGGTGCAGATCAAGTTACGACAGGCATAGCCGTATAGGTCGCCTGGAGGATTCTTCACTTATGCCCCCTCAACCGCAACGTCGGCGGCAGCGCTGCGCTGCATCGATAGGGCCACCCCGCCGATGATCAGCAGGCCGCCAAACAGCAGGCGCGGCGTGATCGGCTGGTGCAGCAGCGCCGTTGCCAGAAGAACGCCGACCAACGGCTGTGCGAAAAAGAACAGCGAGGCCAGGCTGGCTTCGACCAGCGCAAAGGCCCGGTTCCACAGAAACATCGCCAGCGCCGTCGAGACCACGCCCAGGTACAGGACTCCGAGGATGACATCAAACGTGATCGTCCCGACAGGCTGAGAGGCCAGTTCGAGGCCAGCAGCGGGCACCGACAGCAGCAACCCACCGACCAGCGCATAGAAGCTGATGACCAGCGTCGAGTGATGGGCCGAGAAGCGCCGCACCAGCACCGAGTAAGCTCCCCAGGTCAGGGCCGCAACGGTCAGCGAAAGGTTGCCGACAAAGGTTTGCGAACTCAGGTCGAAATTCGACAGATCGAGCACGATCAACACGCCCAGCGATGCCAGTGCCACTGACCCGATCCGGATCAAATTGAGCGGCTCGTGCAGGAACAGCCAGGCGAACAGCAAGATAAAGGCCGGCGATGCGCTGGTGACAACTGCGCCGTTGATGGCCGTCGCCAGCTTCGTGCCAACAAATTGAGCGCCCAGGCTGATCCCGAAGCCGACCAGCCCCACACCCAGCAGGCGCAGCGCAGCGTGGCGCGGCAGCACGAGCTGGCCCTGCCGCAACAGGATCGCGGCCAGGATCACTGCGCCGATGATCAACCGCAGGGTCAGCAGGCTAAACGGTGGAATGGTATGCAACACCACGTCGCTGACCACGTACATCCCGCCCCAGATAGAAGCGGCAGTGATGCCGTAAACCGCGCCGCGTAGAGAACCAGAATTTGTCATGTTGCACCAGAGCGTTGAAACAGAAACAGAGCGATTATAACCTGAGCACTGCCGTTTTTGCGCACCAGCTTCGAGTTTTGCGATACAATACTGCCCCGTGCGCGTTTTTGCATCTTTTTGACTTTTCGTATACGTTTTGTTTTTGACCGGTTTGGATGAGTGCGCTGGCAAAAAAGGGGGCTTATAATGTTGAAGGCAGAACATTATGAGAACGCCAGAGCAGGAGTCTTTCATGACATCATCGACTCCGTATGAGCGTCAGGCGCAAGTCGGCCAGGGCTTTGGCATCATCGATAGGCCAAGACTCCTGAACAAACTGCGCTCCGTGCCGGATTACAAACTGACTCTGATCAGCGCGCCCCCAGGGTACGGCAAGACGACTCTGGCGGCTCAGTTCGCGCGTCAGTCGCCGTTTCCGGTGGCCTGGCATACCATCGAAGAACGCGAGCGGGATGTCACCAACCTCCACGCTCAGAGCCTGGCTGCCCTGAGCCGTATCGTCCCCAGCATCAAAAAGCAGGCTGCGCCGCCCGGTTATGCGCCTGCCGAACTTGCCACCCTGATCGCGGACACGTTGCGGGACGAAGCCACCGGCGACACCATCTACATTATGGACGACGTGCAGCACCTGGCCGGGTCGCCCTCGGCGGAGGCATGGCTGCGCACTCTGGTCGCACTGCTGCCCAAAAGCTGTCACCTGATCCTGATCAGCCGCATCCTGCCCGACTTACCGCTGGTGGAAATGATCGCCCGCCGCGAGGTGCTTGCCATCGGGCAGGAAGAACTGCGCCTGACCGGGCAGGAAATCCACGATCTGGCCGGGATGATCCTCGGCACACCGCCCTCGGCTGACCGCATCACGGAATTGGCAACCCGGCTCGAAGGCTGGCCTGCGGGAACCATTCTGGCACTCCACCCATTGCCCCCTGACCTGGAACGGGCCATGCTGCGCGGCGGCGAAGGCCCGGAAGCCCTGTTCGACGCGCTGGCAAACACGATGCTGAACGCGCAGCCGCCGGAAATCCGTGATTTCCTGCTGGCTTCCTCCACGCTCTCGCGCCTGACGCCCGAATTGTGTTCGGCAGCGCTGGGGCTGCCCAACAGCCTGGAACGTATCGCGGAAATCCAGAGCCGCCATCTTTTCCTGGGCAGAGCGCCGGGGGGACTATTTTATCATGCACTTTTCCGCAGTTTTTTGCAGCGGCGGCTTCGTGAGGATTTTCCGCACACGTTTGTCGATCTGCACATGCGCGCGGCAGCCTGGTTCGAGGGCCAGGATCAGGTTGACGAAGCCTTTGAACACTACATGGCAGCGGAGGCAGCGGCCCAGGCTGCACAAATCGCCGAGCGCGTCGCCCAGTCTTACTTCCGCCAGGGCCACACCGAGACGCTGCTCAACTGGGGAATGCGGCTGAGTCAGGCGGGTGTAGCTGCGCCGCGCCTGCTCCACGCCTGTGCGATGGTGCATACAGACCGTTACGAATACCCCGCCGCCGAAACCGAACTGCAACAGGCCGCTGCCATGTTCGCAGCCACCAACGACCAGGCTGGTCTGTCCAGCGTGCAGGTACAACAGGCCATGTTGCAGTTGCAGCGCGGCAATTACCACGAGGCTGCTCTGCTGGCCGGGAAGCTCGTCGAGAGCCGCCTAGAACTCAGCAACGTACACGGGCGCGGGCTGAACATTCTGGGCGTGGCGCATATGCATCTGGGCCGGATAGAAGAGGCCACATACTACCTGGAAAGTGCGCTGCCGCTGTACCGCGAAGAAGGCGACGCTTACGCCATCTCGCAGTTGTTGCAGAACCTGGGCACGGCCTATTCCCGTCTTGGGCGGTTGAGCGATGCGAGCGCCTGTCTGCAAGAAGTGGTGGCGCTGCGCCGTTCGCTGGGCAGCACCAGTGCGCTGGCTCTGGCGCTCAACAACCTGGGCTTTTTCTACCATCGCAGCGGCGACTACAAGCAGGCCCTATCCAGTTTCCAGGAGGGCCTGAGCGTGGTGGCGCGCTTCCCGAACCGCCGCGCCGAAAGCTATCTGCTGTGGAGCATGGGCGATCTTCAGCGTGATCGGGGTGGCTTTGACGAGGCCGCCCAGCGCTATAACCGGGCGCTGGAACTGCTTGGCAACGGTGAGCCGTCGCTGCGCTGCGCGATCCTGACCAGTGTGGCGGTGCTGCGCCGCTGGCAGGGCAAACTGGACGAATCGCTTGCGCTGGCGGCGGAAGCCTGCGCGCTGGCCGACAAACATAACATCGCCGTCGAAGGCGCGGTGGCGGAAGCTGCACTGTGGGTGGCACGGGCGCTCGAAGGTCAATCCGCCGAGGCCGCCGAAAAGCTGGATTGCATTGTGGGCGGCCTCAAGCAGCAGAGCATTCGCTCCGAACTGGTGGAACTGCTTGGCCTGTGCGCGCACGTGGCGCTGCTGAATGGGGACGAACGCGCTGCCCAACGCTACCTGCGGGAGGCATTGCAGATTGGGGAGGAAGTGGGCAGCGTGCAGCCCCTGGCGGCAGTCGCCATGCATACGCCGCTGCTGGACTCGTTCATCTCCGCAGCGCCGAGCAAATACGAACTAGTGGCTCGTGAACTGAAGCGGCTACGCGAGGCGCGGCTCAAGGTGCCACGCGAGGTGCGTATCGCCGGCCACGATGCCCCGCGCGAAACATACAGCCTGCGAGTCTATACCCTGGGGCGGATCAGCATTGAGCGCGATGGCGAGCCGATCCCGTCTTCCGAATGGCGTGCTACCGCCGCACGTGAATTATTCTTCTACCTGCTGTTTGTGGGGCCGGAGAGCCGTGAGCAGATCAGCCTGGATTTCTGGCCGGACAGCCCACCGGCGCGCGTGCGTTCCAACTTCCACACGACGCTGTACCGGGCACGGCAGGCGCTCGGCGAAAACGTGATCGCCTTTCAGGATGGTCTGTACCTGATCAACCCCGACATCGACGTGTGGTGCGATGCTCAGGAGTTGGAGACGGTTACGTCAAGGGCGCGCCTGTTCCCGCCGCGCGATGTGCGAACCGAAGATTTGTGGCGCAGGGCGGTGGCGCTGTACCGGGGTGAATTCCTCTCGTCGGTACATGCCAACTGGGTGGACGCACGACGCGAAGCGCTCCGCGAAGCGTATCTGGAGGCGCTGATCGGCTTAGGGGAGTGCGCGCGGGCGCGGGGCAGCTTCAAGGAAGCGCTTCAATCATTCCGGCAGGTCTTGAAAGTCGAACCCTACCGCGAAGACGTGCACCGGGCCATCATGACCTGCTATGCGCTCAAGGGAGAACGGAAGAAGATTCACGCACACTTCGAGGAATTGCAGCGCCTTCTGCGGCACGAACTGGCTGCCGAGCCTTCCGCCGAAACCAGCGCCCTGGCCTACACACTGATGCACTGAGCGCGGGGGTGTTTATCCTCCCATTGTTCTGCTGCACGGGCTGCTGCGTGCCGCGCGAGATCGGGCAGGGTGTCGTTCAGGGGCTAATCGTAGCATGGATAAATTGCGCCAGCCACTGCGCGATCTCAGGAATGTCGTGTTTGCCTTGCGCCACCTCCAACACAAAAGGATACTCGGCCTCGTAATCCCAGGAAATACGATAGCCGTTCAGTTCCAGGAAGTGTGTCACGGCGCGCACAGCAGTGCGCTTGTTGCCATCGACGAAGAGATGGTGGTAAGCCAGCGAATGCAGCAGCGTTGCCGCCTTGTCGAGGATGGTCGGGAACTGTGCTTCTCCGAAGAGACTGATGGCCGGACGCCGGGCCGCTGAATTGAGCAGGTGCATGTCACGCACCATTGTGTTTCCCTCCGTGATTTCGCTGTTGATATTGTACAGGTCGGAGGCAGTAAGGTAGCGGACAGGTCTATCGTTTGCTGAGTTCATCGAGTAACCATTGATGATCATGAAGGATGTGACTGATGATGAGCATATCCTTCTCGGCATCTTCTTGCAGCGAGCTTTCACCCGGCACTGATGGAAACCAGCGGGCCAGGCTGTCCACGTCACAGCGGCCCTCTGCCACGCTCAGGATCATCGCCAGCGCTTCTTGGGGCTGCCAGGCCACATGCTGCCCATTGACCTCCAACATAAAGATGGCGGCCACTGTGGCGGTGCGCTTGTTGCCGTCGGTAAAGGGATGATTGCGCGCTATCGAATGTAACAGCGCAGCGGCCTTATCGGCCAGTTCAGGGTACGCATCCTGGCCGAACGCGCTGGCGGCAGGGCGCGCCACTGCCGCTTCGAGCAAGGCCATGTCCCGAATTTTCTGCTTGCCTTGAAGAATCTGCGGGTTGTTCAGCACCCTGCCGTTGATGTAAATCAGTTCGGAAAGCGTCGGGTAGCGCAAGATGGCGTTGGCCCTTCCCTCACAGCATCTTGTAGTGGCGATCATCGGCATACAGCACGGCGACGGGCGCCCCCGGCCTGGGCAGCAGGCTGTGCCGCAGGTCGTCGCGCTGGGCATTTTGCTTGCCGGACAGCAGCACACCGGACGGTGAAAGAAACTCGTATTGAACCGTCAACCTGTAGTAGCGGCGCTTTGAACCCGCCAGCCGCCCGTTGCTCTTCACAACCTTGCCTTCGAGAATGCGCCCGTTGCGCGCCAGCCACCGATCTCGCACGACAGGCCGCAACAGAAAAAACATGATCACCAGCGTAATCAGCACGAACAGGCCGCTTTCAGGCACGCTGGCCTGCATCACGGAATCATCCGCGTCCTTCCCGGCCAGCCTGGACACGTTCGGATCGTCGCGTAAATAGGCGACAGTCACGAGTGAGCCTTCCGGGTGCGCCTCGTAGGCTGCGCGTCTCACCGTCTGCTGGCGAGTGAATCGCGTGTCCGACCCCTTCACGCTGAACTCATAGGTCAGGTAGTAGCTGGTGCTCTTGCCGCTGCTCAGTGTGCGGCTGATGATCGTCCCCTGGGTGATCACCCCCGACTGCTGCAAGCGCCCGGCATCGGCGTATTCGCCCAGCGCCCCGACCAGCAGGCACATCGCCATGAACGTGAAGAAGCCAAAGAAGACGATCACCCACAATTCCTGAATAGGCAAGTGGCGCGCCTGTCCCATGAAGAACTTGCGGGTCTGAGGAACCAGCAAAAACGGCTCGAACGACGGCGCAGACGGTGCTGACACGCCAGTTGGCGCTGCGGGTGACGCTGATTCCGCCGAATCGGCTGGCTGAAACATAACCCCTTCCCTGGCGGCGATCTCTCAGATCGGCACGAAGTCCACGACCTTGCGCCCCGCAAAGCGAGTCAGGTGCGTAAATCCCGCCTCTTTGGCGATAGCGATGGCCTGCTCCAGCCCGAAGCCGAGATCGTGCGGAGTGTGGCTGTCGCTGCCGATAGACAGCAGTTCGCCGCCCATCTCCCGATACCAGCGGATCGCTTCCACCGTCGGGTGTGTCTGGCGAATCGGCATACGCAGCGCACTGGTGTTGATCTCCGGAGCGATTCCCTGGCGGATGCAGGCCGCAAAGATGGGCCGCACGTATTCTTCCCACTCCGTGATGTCGAAACGCTTGTGGACGCTGTAACCGACACGCTTGAACACGTCCATGTGACTCATGATATTGAAACCGCCGCCGTTGACAAGTTCGGCCAGCTCGGTGAAATAATCCCGCGCCACGTCTTGCGGCTCGCGCTTCAAGAAATAGTCGCGCTCGAAGATGCTCTCGCCCTGGTTCCAGTGCAGGCTGCCCAGCACCAGGTCGTAGGGGTAACTGTTGAGGATCGGCTCGACCTCGGCACGGAAAAGGTGCATCTCCCCGACCTCAATCCCCGCCTTGATCGTCAATCCCTGCGGGCCAAACTCGGCGCGGCAGGCTTCTATGTCTCGGAAAAACTGTTCCGGGTCGTAGCGGTCATAGCAGTAGTCGCCGGGCTGCCGATCCAGGTGTTCGGTGAAGGCAATCTCCGGGATACCCTTGCGGATGGCTTCGCGGCACATCTCGGCCATCGGCGTGCGGCAGTCGCAGCTATTGGTGCTGTGCATGTGGTAGTCAAACGGGATGCTGACGGTCATCGAGGCTCCATTGGGTGGACATGAATGGTAAGCAAGGAGAGTTTACCTCAGTGACGCCCTGGCGCGGCTACCTGCACCGCCCGATGGTCTGGCATAACTGGTTGAGGTGCAGGTGATCGTGGCGCGTGGTGAAGTGCGCCATCTCCAGGAGTGTGGTCGGGCCGAAGATGCTGTGCCGGGCGGGGCGGTTCCAGTCCTCAGCGCTCAGTCCTTCCAGGAAATCCAGCGTGCGGCAGCGCTCTTCCCAGAACTGGCGCATGGCTGCGTAGCCATCTTCGCCGGTCAGGTCACGTTCGCCGGGGCCGGGCGGCTCTTGTGGCTGCGAGATGAACGGGTTGTCCTCGGCGGCAATCCGCTGCAAGCGAGGGCGCTGGACACTGCGTTCGCTATCGCGCAGGTGGCAAACGGTTTCCAGCGGCGACCACTCATTCGGATCAGGGCGCGCGTGCCAGTAAGCCGGGTTCATGGCATCGATCAGGCCAAACAGGGCCGCCACGTCGCCCAGCATACGCGGCGGTACCTGGGCGGCGGTGCGCGGGCGCGGTGTAAGAGCAGACAGCCAGCCTGCCGCGACCTTCTGCGCGAAGTCGTCCAGTGTTCCCATGCCGTCCGGCACGATGTCGGGCGAAGTGGGCGCTTCGCCCCAATCGATCCAGAACGTGTTCAGCCCGGCCTGAGCTGCCGGAACGATGTCGTTGGCGAAGCTGTCGCCGATCATGATCGCCTCGTCCGCTTCTGCGCCGATCCGGGCCAGGATTTCCTCGTAGTAGTGGGGGTTGGGCTTGGTGAAGTGCATGATGTCGATATTCGTGACCAGCGCGTAGGGCAGGCGCGGCGAATCCAGACCGCCCCAGGCCAGCCGCTGCGCGACGGCAGCGGGCGGGAAGAGCGGGTTGGTGGCGATGGCGACGGCCAGGCCCATGTCCAGCAGGCGTTCGATCAACGGGCGCGCCGCCGGGATCGGGCTGACATTCTCCGACGATTGCAATTCAGCACCCTGCTGGAATACTTCGATCAATTTTTGGGCGGCGTCGGCGGGCAGGTTCAACAGGTTCGTGATCGTGGTGGCGAACACTTCTGCGTTGACGCGCGTCGGGTCGAGGTTGCCCACCGTCGCCCGCGCCGCGTAGCCGATGGCCTTGTCGATGGGAATTTCATGGCTGGCAAGCGCCGGAACGCGCTTCAAGCACAGATCGGCCAGGCTCGCCAGGTAGCGCTCGACAAAATGATCGGTGTTGGTACGCAGCAGCGTATCGTCCAGATCAAAGAGGACGGCCTTGATCATTCTTTGCTTTCCAGCGCATTCAGGAAGGCGTCGATGCCGGGGCGTTCAGCGTTGCACCGGGGGCAGCCGACAATCGGGTCGTCGATGGCGATGCCGTGTTTTTCGCAGTACGCATCGACCTTGTTGCTCCGCCCGAAGCCGAGGATGCCGGGCTTGATGGTCAGTCGCAGGCGCATGTCGGGGCTGGCATTGGCGCGCAGGATGTCGGGAACCTGGCAGCGCGCACAGTCCGACGGATGCCAGGGGGCAGAGTCGGGGTTGCGCGCCGCGAGGCGGCATTCCTGCACATGCCGCCCCCGGTGAAAATCTGCGTAGTATTGTGGGCACTCTTTGCCCGCCGGAGTCTTCATGCCATACATTCCAATACAGTGACAATACGATATTTCCACCCCGGAGCGAGGGCGTTCGCTTTCCGATTGGCCGCGTTAAGTCTAACACGGAAATGTTAACTTTCCGCATCGATAATACGTATGAAGGTGCGCCATCAAGAACGGCCCGCTGCTGTTATACTGGCCCTGTTCCTGATGGCAGCACGCACCAGGCTCAATAACCGCGAGGCCAAGCCTTACTTGATCAGGCTTGCACCCATGCGGGCCAGCACAATGTCTTCTTGCTCCGGCAGCCCGCTGACGCCGACGGCCCCCACCACCTGCCCCTGGTAGACGATGGGCACGCCACCGCCCCAGTTGATGTAGCGCAGGTCGCCAAAGTTGGTCATCGGATAGTCATCCTCGCGGGCGTGTTCGCGGATGGCGCTGGTTTCACGCCGCTCGCGTGACGCGGTGAATGCCTTGTTCATGGCGTTGTTGATGGGCGGCAGCGGGCAGCCATCTGTGCGCAGGAAGGCCAGCAGCTCGCCGTGCGCATCGGACACGGCAATCGCTGCGCCCTTGTTCTGTCGCTCCAACTCCTGCTGAATGGCCGTGATGATTTTCATGGCGTCGGCGTGGGACAGGTGGTAAGTCTGGTACATGGTTGACCCCTAATGAATGAAATGCAGGCCGATAATCGGCCATCGCGCTCAGAGAGCAGACGGCGTTTCCAACTGCAAGATCAGGATCGCCAGCGGCGGCAGCGTCAGACTCAGGCTGTGCGGCCAGGCGTGCCAGGCAATCGGGTCGGCATTGACTGCGCCCAGGTTGCCCAGGTTCGTCCCGCCGTAATGTTCCGAGTCGCTGTTCAGCAACTCCCTGTAGCGCCCCAACTTCGGCACGCCGATCCGGTAGTTGTGGCGCGGGATGGGCGTGAAGTTGCAGACAATGACCAGAAAGTCGTCAGGATTATCGGCAAAGCGCATGTACGAAAACACGCTTTGCTCCGCATCGTTGACCTCGATCCACTGGTAGCCTTTCAGATCGAAGTCGTGTTCGTAGAGCGCGGGCTGGGCGTTATACAGCCAGTTCAGGTCGCTGACCCAGGTCTGTAGCTGCCTGTGGGTCGGCCAGTCCAGCAAATCCCAGTCCAGCGCGCGCGTCTCACTCCACTCGCTCCACGTGCCGAACTCCTGGCCCATGAACAGCAGCTTTTTGCCGGGATGGGTGAACTGGTAGCCGTACAGCAGGCGCAGCGAGGCCAGCTTTTGCCACCAGTCGCCTGCCATCTTGCTGATGAGCGATCCCTTCATGTGAACCACTTCGTCGTGGGACAGCGACAGAATGAAATTCTCGCTGAAGGCGTAGGCCAGCGAGAAGGTGATTCGGTCATGCTTGTAGCGGCGGTAGAGCGGATCGGTCTTCATGTAGTCCAACGTGTCGTGCATCCAGCCCATGTTCCACTTGAAGGTGAAGCCCAGCCCACCCAGGTAGACCGGGCGTGACACCATCGGCCACGATGTGGACTCTTCGGCGATGGTCACTGCGCCGGGGCATTCGCGGTGGACGATCTCGTTCATTTCCTTCAAAAAGGCGATGGCTTCCAGGTTTTCTCGCCCGCCGTATTTGTTGGGAACCCATTCGCCGGCCTTGCGCGAGAAATCCAGGTAGAGCATCGACGATACCGCATCGACGCGCAGGCCATCGACGTGGTAGCGGGTCAGCCAGAAGAGCGCGTTGGCGATCAGGAAGTTGCGCACCTCGTTGCGCCCGAAGTTGAAGATGTACGTTCCCCAATCCGGGTGCTCTCCCTGATGCGGATCGGCGTGCTCGTACAGGTGCGTGCCGTCGAAGTAGCCCAGGCCGTGTTCGTCTTTCGGAAAGTGCGCCGGAACCCAATCCAGGATGACGCCGATCCCATTCTGGTGACAGTAATCAACGAAGAACATGAAGTCGTCCGGCTTGCCGTAGCGGCTGGTCACGGCGTAGTAACCCGTTGTCTGGTAGCCCCACGAAGCATCCAGAGGATGTTCGGAAACGGGCATCAGTTCGAGATGCGTAAAGTTCATTTGCCGCGCGTACTCGACCAGCAGTGGGGCCAGTTCGCGGTAATTGAGCCACGTGCCGTCTGCCCTGCGCCGCCACGATCCGAGATGCACTTCGTAGATCGACATCGGTTGCGAGAGTGGGTTGCGCCTGGCGCGTTCGTCCATCCACGCGGAGTCCTGCCAGGTGTAAGCGCCAATGTCCACGACGACGGAGGCATTCCTGGGGCGCACCTCACAGTAAAAGCCATAGGGGTCGGCTTTCTCGACCCGGTAGCCGTTGAACCTGGAGCGCACGTCATACTTGTAAACTTCGCCCGCGCCCAATCCGGGGACAAACAGTTCCCAGACGCCGCTGCCCTCGTGGAGGCGCATGGGATGGGTGCGCGTATCCCAACCGTTGAAGTTGCCGACGACGCCAACGTGGTAGGCGTTGGGCGCCCACACCGCGAAACGAACGCCGCTTACTCCCTCGATCTTGTACGGATGCGCGCCAAGTTTCTCGTAGACATACAGGTGGTGGCCCTCGCCGAACAGATGCAGGTCATAATCGGTGATCGTGGGCGGGAATGCATACGGGTCGATGATCACTTCCTGCTGTCCGTCGTAACCCACCGCTTCATAGTGATATTGCAGGCCCGGCCACGACCCGGCCAGCGTGGCCTCGAAGAAACCCTCCGCGCGCCAGCGTGCCATTTCGGTGCGCTCCCCGGTGTGATCATTGACCAGGGTTAGTGTCTCCGCCGTCGGGCGAAAGGCTCGCACCGACACCCGGTTTTCGTCAACGGGGTGCGGCCCAAGCAGATCAAAAGGCGCGCCGTGATCGCCGTTTAGCAATGCATCGATGGAGCCTGCCGGAATATCCGCATTCATGATCGCCACCCCCTTTGATGATGATCTAAATCATACTGCAAACTGTCGAAAAGGTAAGACTCGTCGGCCTGATCGGCTCTTATCGGTTATAGTCGTGTGGGACAGCACGATGTAGAAAGCAGCACCGCGAGAATGCACATTCTCTTGATCTTCCTGGACGGGATCGGCCTAGGCGAAGACGACCCCGCCAACAACCCGTTCGCCGTCGCCAATACGCCTACCCTGCACGCCCTGGCGGGCAATCGGCGCTGGCTGCGCAGCACACCGCGTACTGAGTCGGCCCGGGCCATCTTCATCCCCACCGATCCTCGGTTGGGCGTGCCGGGCAGACCGCAAAGCGCTACCGGACAGGCCGTGATCCTGACCGGGCGCAACGTGCCGACTGAGATCGGGGAACACTACGGGCCGAAGCCCAACGCCGCGATCCGCGCCATTCTGGACGAAAGCAGCCTGTTCAAGCAGCTTACAGCGCAGGGCAGGCGTGCTGCACTTTTGGATGCATTTCCGCCGCGCTTCTTCCATTCCATCAATCGCGGCAAGACGCTGCGCTCGTCCATCCAGCACGCGGCACACACTGGCGGTGTGCCCATCCGGGGCGCGGATGACCTGTTCGCAGGCATGGCTCTCAGCGCCGATTGGACGGGCGAAGGCTGGCGTGAAGTCCTGGGCTATCCCGATGCACCCATCTACTCGCCAGAGCAAGCCGGGGCCAGGTTGGCCGAATTGGCCCGGCAGTACGACTTCTCGCTCGTGTCTACCTGGCTCACGGACGAGATCGGGCATCGTGGCCCCTTCGAGCGCGGTGTCAGCATTCTGGAACGCTTTGACCGCGTGATGGCCGGTTTGCTCGATGCCTGGAACGATGACGAGGGCCTGATCCTCATCACCAGCGATCACGGCAATATGGAAGATCTCTCGATCCGCCAGCATACAGAGAACGACGTGCCGACGGTAGTGATCGGCGCGGCGCGCCACCAGTTCGCGGCGGGCTTCAGTTCGCTGCTGCACATCACGCCCCATATTTTGAGCCTGCTGGCGGTAAATGTACCGTGAGTCTATGCAAACCCGGCGGTTGGGTTGTGTATAATCTGTTCAAGCACGCGGAATGGAGTGAATTGGATGGCTGTCGATTCGGAAATGCTGCGCCTGACGATGCGCCAGTGGTCCACCGGCGTCACGGTTGTCACGACGGTGGCAGGCGGCGAACGCGCGGGGATGACGGTCAGCAGCTTCACGTCAGTATCGCTGGAGCCGCCGCTGGTGCTGGTCTGCCTGAACAAAGGGGCCTATGCGCACGATCTGGTCATGCGCTCCGGGGTATACGCCATTTCGATGCTCGGCGTCGGGCAGGAATGGCTCTCCAACCGCTTTGCCGGGTTGGAGCCGAACGTGGTGGATCGCTTTGAAGGGTTGGACGTGTTCACCGCCGAGACAGGTTCACCCTTATTACCCGGCGCAATCGCCTGGCTTGACTGTATTGTAAAATCGAAGCATGATGTAAGTACGCACACGATCTTCTTTGGCGAAGTCGTGTTTGCGGGGTACGACGCCGAGCGCGCGCCGCTGGTTTATCATAACCGGGCCTATCATGCGCTTGTTGCTGTGGAGCCAAGCCAGACATGACGGACGAGTACACGCCTGAAGAACAGGCTCAACTGCTGCGCATTGCCCGGCAGACGCTCGAAGCCGTGACGGCTGGCGGCGTGCGCCCGGTCCTCGATCTGGAAACCCTGCCCCCACGTTTGCGTGAAGAGCGCGCCTGTTTCGTGACCCTTCTGATGAATGACGAACTGCGCGGCTGCACCGGAACGCTCATGGCCCGGCGCCCTCTGGCCGAGGAAGTGGCTGTGACCACCGTTCAGACGGCACTCAACGATCCGCGTTTCCCACCCGTGGTGGCCGCCGAAGTGCCACACATCCAGATCGAAATCTCCGTGCTGACCCCTTCCGTGCCGCTTCACTACGACAGCCCTGATGACCTGCCGAAACTGATTCGTCCGTACATCGATGGCGTGACGTTGCAGCTTGGCCCTTACCGCAGCACGTTCCTGCCGCAAGTCTGGGAGCGCGTGCCCGATCCAGTGGAATTCCTGACGCTCCTCAGCCGAAAGATGGGCCTGCCCGGCGATACCTGGCGTCACCCCAAGCTGCACGTCGAGACGTACCAGACGGTGCGCATCGCCGAGCCGGAGCCGCACAGCACGGCGGCCTGATCCGCGCCGCGATCTCAGCCTGTCACAACCCGCGCTGGCCCGCCAGGGCCTGCCCGGCGCACCTCAAGCACGCCCTCGTAACTCGATAGCCTGTCGGAGACGACCTGTTCGTCGCCGGGCGCGCACAGGCAGTGGACATTGGCCCCGGCGTCGATGGTGTAGCACACGCCGATCCCGCTGGCCCGCCACTGCCGGATGGAGCGCATCAGGGCCAGCGTCGTCGGCGACCAGTAGAACAGCGGCGGCTGGCTGGTCATCATGACGGCGTGCATCATATTTGAGTCCAGTTCCACGATCTCCGCCAGTTGGTCAAAGTCGCAGGCCAGTACGGCCTGCTTGCACAGCGCCAGGCGGCGTGGCGCATCCTTGACCCGTGTCTCCTGGAAGATGCTGGTTGCGGCCAGTGCGTGGCCCTCGGTGGAGCCGGTACTTTTGTGCGCCCGGCTGACGATGGCAACCAGGTCAGTCAGCAGCCAGTGATCGGCGGGCGCGAACGATTCGGCGAAACTTTCCTCGTGCGTGGCCGCGGCGTGCCACTCCACAAAGCCGCCGGGGATCGAACGGGCCGCCGAGCCGGAACCGAGCCGTGCCAGGCAGCTTAACTGGCGCTCCGAAAGGACGACATTCAGGGCCACTGTTGCTGCTACCGAGAGGGCGGCAAAGGCCGAAGCCGAGGACGCGATCCCTGCGCCCGCCGGGAAGTTGTTCCGCGAGGTGACGGCAGCGCGCAATGATTGCCCGGCCATCGCTCGCACGTGATCGAGGTGGCGCGAGATGCGATCCAGTGCCGCTCCGGTCATTTCCTGACCGTCCACTGTTGCGACATCGCATTCCAGATCGTCGCGGAATTCCACCGTTGTTTCTGTCCCCAGCCCATCCAGGTTCATCGAGATTGAGCCGTTGGCAGGCAGGCGCAGGCGCTCGTCGATATTGCCCCAGTACTTGATGAATGCGATGTTGCTGCAAGAACAAGCCGTTGCTTTCCAAGTCGGCATGAGATGTAAACTACCCTTTCATCGTTTTCATCGGCAAGTGTGCCTTGTACTTCCAATAATTCAAAATAACGCTGTTTATCCTAGTCACCCGACACCTACCAGCCACAGGGGTGAAAGTTAGGCAGCGGGCCGAAAAAGGGGGAGAACGAAACCTGAAAAGGCAGGTCGAACAATAAGGCGCGTTGC
>JAJPHV010000020.1 GCA_021325095.1 Chloroflexota bacterium
CATGCGCTCCACTTCTGGCGGAATCAGTTCGGCAAGCCGCTGGCCGACAGCGCCTTCCAGCACTGGACGGCGAAATTTCGGACACCACACCAGGTGGTAGTTGATGTTGTAGTGCGCGTGCCTTGTTTGTTCAGTCATCATAAGCGAATTATATCACACGTTGTTCGTTTGTGCAAGTGTTCGTTCGTTGGAGAAAGGAGACGTGGCGCATTCCCCACCGGGCTTTAGCCCGGTGTCCCCTGCGCTGTATTCTATGGTACAGCAACGCAAACTATTGCCCTATGCTTTCCTGGCTCCGTCTATGCTGGCGATGATTGTGCTGGTCTTCTATCCGTTGGTCAACGGCATCCTGTTCAGTTTCACGGACGCCAACCAGTACAATGTCGTCAAGCGAATCGGCGCGAACGTCGTTCCGGCCAGTTATTCCTTTATCGGGCTTAAGAACTATATCGACCTTTTTAACCAGACCACCGGCGAGTTCTGGCGAGTTTTGGCACAGACTGTTGTATGGACGGTCATCAATGTGGCGCTGCACGTTTCCATTGGTTTGTTTCTAGCAATCCTGCTCAACCGCAAAATCAGAGGGCGAACCTTATACCGCGTCCTGCTGATCGTGCCCTGGGCCGTCCCGACCTTCGTTTCCGCGTTTGCCTGGCGCTTTATCTTCAACCAGGACATCGGCTTCGTCAACCTGATGCTCGCCAGGATAGGGATCGGGCCGGTTCCCTGGTTCTCGACCCAGTTTCTGGCGATGACGGTGGCGATTATCGCCAACACATGGCTGGGTATTCCGTTCAACATGGTTTCACTGCTCGGCGGTCTTCAAAGCATCCCCGCCGATCTGTATGAAGCGGCCAACGTAGACGGCGCAAGCTGGTTACAATCGTTTCGTTACGTGACACTGCCCCAATTGCAGCCCGTGCTAACCACCATCATCCTGCTCGGCACGATCTGGACTTTCAACGGTTTCACCATCATTTTCCTGATCACGGGCGGTGGCCCAGCCGAATTGACGGAGATACTCTCGACGTATGCGTGGCGTTGGGGGTTCCAACGTTGGGAGTTTGGCATTGCTGCCGCATACTCCGTCGTCATTCTGCTGATCCTGCTGGCCTTCGCGGCCTTCTACATTCGGTATCTTAACCGTACCCAGGCTGGTGCGTTATGAGCAGACAGAGCCTGAAACGACTGGTCGATGGCCTGACCCATCTCGTCCTGATCTGCGCTGTGGTCATTGCGCTGTTCCCGGTGTTCTGGATTCTCTCAACGTCCTTCAAGCCTAAGCCGGAAGTATTTAGTACAGAGCTATATCTGTTCCCCAAAACGTTCACCCTCGACAACTACAACTACGTGATGGGCCTCACCACAAAGATTAGCACGCGAGAAGGCAGCCAGGAGATCAACCTGTTTGTGCGCTGGCTGACCAACAGCCTGATCGTCGCCGGAGCGACCACTATCATCGGTGTGGTGTTGGCGGCGGGCACAGCCTATGCCTTTTCGCGTTTCCAGTTCCTGGGGCGGCGGGCTGCGCTCGGTTCATTCCTGGTCACGCAAATGTTTCCCGGCGCGATCCTGCTCGTGCCGCTGTACAACCTGCTGAACCAACTGGGCCTCCTGAATTCGTGGCCCGGATTGGTGCTTGCCTACTGTACAACGGCGCTGCCGTTCAGCGTGTGGATGCTCAAGAGCTTCTTCGATACCATTCCGGTTGACCTGGAAGAGGCCGCGACGGTGGACGGAGCCAACCCTATCGGCGCGTTTGTGCGCATTATCTTGCCCCTGGCACTGCCCGGCATCGCTGTTGCCGCATTTTACAACTTCATGACGGCCTGGAATGAGTTCCTGATGGCGCTCACCTTTATGACGGGCGAGGCCAGCCAGACCCTCCCCGTAGGACTGCGGCGTTTTGTGTTTCAGTTTGCCACAGACTGGCACTACATGTCGGCAGGCGCGGTGATCGTGACCGTTCCCGTACTGATCATGTTCTTCCTGGCGCAGCGTTACCTGATCAGCGGGCTGACGGCTGGCGGCGTGAAGGGCTGAGTTGGACACAGCCAGGCAGCGATTGTTGGGCGCTGCTGGCACACGCCCGTTGCCCATCAGCAGTCGAATACCGACCAGCAGATGTCGTTTCGCAACCGCTCGTCGTCCAGGACAAGATCCCGAATCGCGTCCGGCAATTGGTCGCGCTGCCAGCGGCACTCGCGTCGGCCCGTACTCTCGCCCTCGCCTTCAGGCGCAGCCGCTCGCGCGGCCTTGATCGCGTAGGCTGCAGCGCCGACTGCGTGTGCGGCGACGTGCGCGACCACAGCGGCCTGACCAGCAGCATACGCTGCAAAACGCGCCGCTCCACGTAAATCCCTTGCTGCACCCATTGCGTGACCGCCGATTGCACGTGTTTCCATCATTTTGAGTTCCCCACGTGTCCACGCCCGAGCTGCTTTGATCGCCTGGCGTGGACGTGGATCATCTGGCCGCACCGACTCGAAGAGGTGAAGGACGTGCTCCGCGCACGCAGCCGCCCACAAGGCGAGAAGGTGATGGTCTGAATCCGTGAGCGTCCCACCACGGCGGATGGTGATGAAGCGAGGGTCGCGCTCTTTGGGGAGGATCATGCTGCACCTTTCGTGAACACAGATTTTCACATTCCTTATCTTCAGCTATATTGTAAACCTGTCATCCCAAAGTGGGTCATGCCTCATTCCTGCATTGTATTTGGTGGCAGTACACCGGCGAACTCGGCTTGAATAAACGCCTTTACGCCCTCCGGCCCGCTGATGCGCAGCATGAATGACTCGCTGCCTGCCTCGACACTCAAGGTAAAGGTGAAAAAGGGGCAGCACAGCCGCTCCCGCGTGATAAACTCGGCAGCTAACTCAAACTGGCTGTTGTCCCAGCGAAAGGCATAGCCCTCGTCGGACGGCTTGACTTCGTGTACCCCCTGGAAAAGCTGGCGGGCCACAATCTCGTGCCTCTGGCGCTGTTCGGCGTTCATTGCCGACGGGTTGCAAGCAAACGCGTTGCTGTCAGGTAAGGGATCGGACATGGGTTGACCTCCAAGCTGTAACGGCTTATGAGCAGAGCCTACAACTTCAAGCGAACTGGAAGTCAAGAGCAGAAGGAAAACTCATGTTGACGATTGGACAGGTCGCGCGACAGGCGGGCATTCGCACCTCAACACTGCGCTATTACGAGGAGATCGGGCTGCTAGCGGCTCCGGCGCGGGTGAGCGGGCAGCGCCGCTATGACGAAGGCATCCTTCGACGGCTGGCACTGATTAAGCTGGCGCAGCGGGCCGGGCTGACCATTGCCGAGATTCACACGCTGCTCCACGACTTTCCCGATGAAACGCTGCCTGCAGAGCGCTGGCGCACGTTGGCCGAACCGAAGCTGGCGGAGGTACAACATCTGATGCAACACCTTCAAGACATGCAGCGGCTTTTGGAACAAACACTTGAGTGCGAGTGCCGTTCCATGGATGAATGCGGTTCTTGTGCCGTAATTTCAGACTGAACGCTAGACGCCGAACTCGCTGCGTACCAGGTCGAGCTTACCGATGATGCCCGACAGTTCGTCGATCAGACGTGCCGCGCGGATAGCGTCACCGACCTCCATGAACGTCACCAGGTTGCGGAAGTTCTCCGGCAGCGCGGCGATCTCGCGTTTGACAGCTTCAATATCGACGTAATTGGCGACGACGATCAGGCGCTGCACGGTAGGATTGTTTTGCGCGCGCTGCAAGTTGAGGATGAGCGAATCGATGGAACCGTGCCGCTGCACCTCGAACACGTAGGTGATCACGCCCAGGTTGGCGATGCGCGCCTGCCAGATGGCGTCCACCTGCGCGCCCCTGGCAACGCGTTTCTCCTTTTCGGCCTCGAAGCCAAGCCACTGGCCGATGGCGACCAGTTGATCGACCACCTCGTTGTGGTCGAACTCGTAGATCGCAATAGGTGGGCGGCCATCCTCCGGCATGGCATCCAGGCTATCACGGTGCAGCCGCCAGACCTCGAACAGGAAATAATTCACGTCAAGCGCTTCCAGACCGCGCAGCCCGCTGTGCGCCAGCTGGTCGCGGATCAACCCGAGCAGGGCATTGAAGGCTTCGTAGCGCTGTCCTGTGATCTGCGTCTTACGGATGGCCGGGAAGGTTTCGCCAAAGCCGAGCAGTTCCAGAGCCTTGCGTGCCCGGTCATTCCACACACCGCAATCCATCGGGTGAACAAAGGCCAGGATTTCGGTGATCGAAGCGGAACCGAGGCCCTTGATCGTCTTGCGGAAGGCGTCGTAGCGGTCTGCCAGCCTGCCCTCACCCCACAGCAAATCCTTGAGCGCGGCGCGCAGTCTGGGCAGGCCGTTATCTTCGAGCAGTTGCTCGACAAAGTAGGCTTTGTTGCTCCACATGCGGCTGGCCCACAGCGAACTGATGATCTGACCGAATTCGGTTTCGGTCATCTGGTCGATGCCGCTGGCGGAGAGCAGTACGGCGTAGCGTTCCTTGCGCGCCTGCTGCTCGGCCATGTCGCGCTGGTATTCGATGGACTCCTCGTATTGCTGGTAAGCAGGCACGAACTGGACGAGCCGCTCTTTTTGCTCTGGCGTGAGTTTCATAGCATCAGCGATGGTTGTAAAACTCGACCTGCCAGCGCCACTCGGAGTAATCCTGCGCATTCCACCACTGCAAGAGCGTCCCTACTTCGCCACCCGGCAGCAATACCAACCCGCCGATGTCCTGGCTGGTCGGCCAGATGTCTTGGCGTTCAATGCGGCGTTCGCGGCGGGTCAGGCGGGTGATGGGTGTCTCCGCCGTCGCAGGCAGATCGATCCCCTCGGCCAGGACTTCGCCTTGCATATTGCGCACGGTGACGGTCAGAACGGGCGGAGCAGCATGAACCAGCATCACGTCGGTGGGATCGACACGGCCACGCGCAAACGCCATACCGGTAGCACCGGCCTTGGGATACCACAGGTCCCAGTCTTGCAACGTCAGTTTCGCCACTTTCAACTCTCCTGGGAACCGCAACCTCCACGTCAGCCATTGGCGGGACGAAGTATTGCTAGAGCTGACGAAGAAGGAAAGCGAGTGGAAAAACCTGACCACCAGACGGGGGGAATTTATGCGGTGTGGAACTGGTGGATGACCTAATTATACCTAAAAGAAATGCGCCCTTCACTTTCTCAGTGAAGGGCGCGTGCGAAGTTGCTGACCTCACCCCAGCCCCTCTCCAACCGGAGAAGGGAGCCAAAGCGATACCATAGTGCCGTCCCGGTTCCCCCTCTCTGCGAAGCGGAGAGGGGATGAGGTCAATTACTCGACGACTTCGCCTTCGATTACGTCCTCGCCGCCGTTGGGGCTACCCGGCTGCTGGCTGTAGCCTGCCGATGGGCCAGCCCCGGCAGCGCCCGACGTTTCGTACATGCTGGCCCCGATCTGCTGGATGCTACGTTGCAGCTCCTCGACGGCAGCCTTGATCTTATTGGTATCCTTGCCTTCTTTCGCCTTGCGCACCGCCTCGATCTGCTTCTCGATGCTCGACTTGAGCGTGCCGTCGAGCTTGTCGCCAAAATCGCGCAGCGATTTCTCGGCGGTGTAGATCGAAGTGTCCGCTAGGTTCATGATCTCGATTTCGGCCTTGCGCTTCTCGTCGGCAGCTTTGTTGCGCTCCGCCTCCTTGATCATGCGCTCGATCTCCTGTTCGGTCAGGCCGCTCGACGCCGTGATGGTGATGTGCTGGGCGCGGCCCGTTGCCTTGTCCGTTGCAGACACGTTCAAGATACCGTTCGCGTCAATATCGAAGGTCACCTCGATCTGCGGCACGCCGCGCGGTGCGGGCGGGATACCGTCCAGGATGAACTTGCCGAGTGTCTTGTTGTCGGCAGCCATCGGGCGTTCGCCCTGGATGACGTGAATCTCCACCTGAGTCTGGCCGTCCGCCGCCGTGCTGAATATCTGCGACTTCTTGACCGGGATCGTCGTGTTACGCTCGATGAGTGGAGTCGCCACGCCGCCCAACGTTTCGATGCTCAACGTCAGCGGAGTCACGTCCAGCAACAGCACGTCCTTGACTTCGCCGCCCAGCACACCGGCCTGGATAGCGGCGCCCACACCCACCACCTCGTCGGGATTGACCGTCTTGTTCGGTTCTTTGCCGAACAGCTTCTTGACGGCTTCCTGCACAGCGGGCATCCGGGTCATACCGCCGACCAGCACCACCTCGTCGATGTCGCTGGGCTTGACACCCGCATCGTCCAGGGCTTTCCGGACAGGCCCGATGGAGCGCTCAATCAGGTCTTGCGTCAGTTGTTCGAGCTTGGCGCGGCTCAGGGTCATGACTAGGTGCTTGGGGCCGCTGGCGTCCGCCGTGATGAACGGCAGGTTGATCTCCGCCTGAAGCTGCTGCGAGAGTTCTTTCTTGGCGTTCTCCGCCGCTTCCTTCAAGCGCTGCAACGCCTGGCGATCTGTGCGCAGATCGATGCCCTGTTCCTTCTTGAATTCGTCCGCGATCCAGTTGATGATACGCTCGTCGAAGTCATCACCACCCAGGAAGGTATCGCCGTTGGTGGACTTCACCTCGAACACGCCATCGCCCACGTCCAGGATCGAAATGTCGAACGTGCCGCCGCCCAGGTCATAGACGGCAATGGTTTCGTCTTTCTTCTTGTCCAGCCCGTAAGCCAGCGAAGAGGCCGTCGGCTCGTTGATGATACGCAGCACTTCCAGCCCGGCGATCCGGCCCGCGTCTTTGGTCGCGTTGCGCTGACTATCATTGAAGTAGGCCGGAACCGTGATCACCGCCTGATCCACCGTGTCGCCCAGATAAGCCTCGGCATCGGCCTTCAATTTGCTCAGGATCATGGCGCTGATCTCCGGCGGGCTGTATTCCTTGCCGCCCATTACCACCCGCACATCGCCATTCGGCGCCGCGGTGACTTTATACGGCACAGTCTTGAGCGCCTTTTGCACCTCCGGGTCGGTGTACTTACGGCCCATGAAACGCTTGATCGAGAAGATCGTGTTTTCCGGGTTCACGATGGCCTGTCGGCGCGCGGCCTGACCCACCAGGCGCTCGCCGGTCTTGGGGTTGACGGCCACGACGGATGGCAGCAGACGGCTCCCCTCTGCCGTCGGGATCACAGTCGGCTCGCCGCCTTCCATCACCGCCATGACCGAGTTGGTCGTTCCCAGGTCAATTCCAATAATCTTGCCCATATTCACTCCTCATTTGTGATTTGATAATGCAGCGAGCATTAGCTGGCAACTCGGACTAACGCCGGGCGCAAGACTTTGTCGCCGTAGACGTAGCCCTTTTGCAGCACCGCAGTCACGCGGCCACTTTCCAGATCGCTGGATTCATCGCGCCCAATCGCCTCGTGAAAAGCCGGGTCAAAGACTTCGCCTAGCGGGTTGATCACTTTGACGCCGGCGCCGTCCAGCAGCGTGAGCATTTTGCGATGGATCAGACTGAAGCCTTTGATCACCTCGTCATCCGCTCTGTCCGCCGGAACATTGGCAACGGCGCGATCAAAATCGTCGATGATGGGCAGAAGCTTCCGTAACGTCTCAACGGCTGCATTCTGGTAAATCTCGTCCCGTTCTTTTTCTGCCCGTCTTTTATAATTGGCGAACTCGGCGCGGGCACGCTGCCAGCCATCGAGGTACTCGTTGGCCTTCGCCTGCGCTTCAGTTAATTGCACTTCCAAACTTGCTCCCCCCTTTGTTTCCTCAGCCTTTTCCTCAGGTTTTTCCGCAGCGATTGCTGCGGAATCGGATGGCCTGGCTCCGTTGTTCGCCGTGTTCACAGGCTGCCCAGATTGATCGCCAACCTGTCCGGAAGGTTGAGCAGTATCGTTGACAACCTGATCAGCCTTTCCGGTGTTTTCCTGTGCCTCGTGCGAGGTATCATTCATGCGTCGCTTCTCCCTCCCTCAGACGGATTCCACACAAACAGAAGCCACTCGATGGCTTCTTGAATGCTCACAGTGTAGCGCCGATGTAATAGAATTTCGTTAGCGCTTCCGTAAAAACTCTATAGGATTCCGTCGGGCGGCTTGACAAGCGCATAAATTCCGATTGGAGCTACCATGTCGAACTACGAACAGAAGATTGCTACAGTGCTTCGCCTGTATCCGGCACAGGTCGCCGCCACGATTGAGCTGCTGGATGCCGGGAACACCCTGCCTTTCGTCGCTCGCTATCGCAAGGAAGCGACGGGCGGACTGGACGAGGAACAACTGCGCGGCCTGAGCGAGCTGCTGGCCGAGTTGGTCAAAATCGATCCGAGGTCTGTCGGCGTGGGGCTGTACCAGCACGACGTGAGCCAGAAATGGAAAGCCCGGCATACGCCGGGCTTCCTGGCTATTCTGAATTCGCCGCCCTACTCTGCCTGACCTTCAGGGGTCTCTGAAGCAGGCTCATCACTCACCGGTTGTTCAGCCATATCCGTCGGAGCGGCTTGCTGCGCTTCGCTCTGAGGTGCACTGGCTTCCTGGCCTACAGCCTCAACCTCCGCCGGGCTGCCTTCCTCTTCGGTACGTGGCCCCAATTCAGCGCCCCAGCGCTGCGTGAAGCCTACACGGCGCTTGTCCGGCTCCAGGCGGCTGATGCGCAGTTGGAGGCGGTCCCCCTTCTTGACGTAGCTGTGTGGCTCTTTGAGCGTGCCATCGCCCATCTCGCTCAGGTGCAGCAGCCCTTCGAGGCCGTCGTCCAGAGCGATGAACGCGCCGAAGTCCACCACGTTGGTGACGGTGCCTTCGACCTGCTGGCCTTCGTGGTAGCGGTTCATGGCATCCGACCAGGGGTCGGGCAGCAGCCGCTTCCGGCTGAGAGCGATCCGGTTCGTCTCTCGATCCAGGCTCAGAACATACACCTCGATCTCGTCGCCGATCTTGAGCACGTCTCGCGGGTGATCGACGCGATGCCAGGCCAGTTCGCTGACGTGGATCAGGCCATCCGCGCCACCCAAGTTGACGAACGCGCCGAAGTCGCGCAATCCGGTGACGGTGCCGGTCACCACGTCACCTTCCATCAGTTCAGAGAGCAGGCGTGCCTTCTGCTGTTGGCGCCATTCTTTCTGCGCCTCACGCTCGCTAAAGATCAGACGGCGGCGTTCCTGGTCCACTTCGATGACCTTGACGCCCAGGACGCGGTTGTTGAGCGTGTTGAGCGAGTCACGCCGATCATGCCCGCCGACACCCACCGTCACCAGATGTGAGGTCGGGATGAAGCCTTCCAGGCGGCGCCAGCGTACCAGCACACCGCCCCGGTTGTGGCCCGTCACGGTCACTTCAACCACGTCCTCACTGTCCAGAAGCGCTTTGGCAGCTTCCCAGTCGTACTGCTGCAAACCCTGGTTGATGGACACGATCAGGTTGCCGTCGTTGTCGCGCGGGTTCATAATATAGACGGGTACTTCCGCGCCGACGGTTAGCTTCGCGCGATAATCGGGATCAAGCCGCTCGGTGTCCTGTGCGGGCACGATGCCGTCCTGCTTGGCTCCCAGGTCAACAATGATGTCACCCTTCGGATCGATCAGAAGGATGGTTGCGTTCCGAATTTCGCCCCGCTCCGGGGGAGTGTAGTTCTCAAATGAGGCTTCCAGTAATTCCAGAAACGTCGATTTTTCTGCCTCTAGCTTCTTGTCCCGTTCCGTTTTCTCGACACTCATACGATTCAACCGCCTTCTGTGATCCCCTTAAGGGAGATGATAACCCGCTGCACGTCATGCTGTATAACCTTGTGTGGGTTTGAAAGGCCAGGGGATGACGCGCGTCCTGTACCGACCCGGAGTAGGTTTGTGTGTGGTTGGGGGTGAGCCGAAGATTCACCTTAACATGCCAAAATTATACTCGATCACACACAAATGTTCAAGATAAAAAATTATAAGAGTCTATCAATTCCTGAGGTTGGAGCGGCGCAAGACCCCTCAAAACCAGACCTTGTGCAGTTGTCAAGGTGCGGAGCATTCTCGACGACAGATGAGTATCCTTTCATTCATGAGATTGTAACCATGACATATCCGGTATGGCAAATTCTGTCACAAAAATACGATCTGCAACCCCACTACACCTGGCCTGCCGAACTGCGTTACGACGACGGCCACGAACTGCGCTTCAGTTCCGTGATCGGCGGTCTGCTTGTTCATTACACGCGCGGTTTCCAGGAGCCAACGCGGCGCCCTTCCGACCTGACCTTCTGGCGAGGGCGCTGGTACAACGTCTTCACCAACTATCACGAAGATGGCACGCTGCGCAATTTTTACTGCAATGTGACGATGCCACTTTCTATAAAGGATTCTACGATCATTTTCGTCGATTTGGATTTAGATGTGCAGATATGGCCGGACGGTTCGTACCGGATTCTGGACAAAGATGAGTTCGAGGCACACCGCCTCCAGTACGGCTACCCAGATTGGGTACAGCGCCAGGCGTTGAACGGTGTCAACGAAATCCTGGCCCTGTTCGGGGAGCGCAAAGGGCCGTTCAGCCTGTTGAAGCCTTGATCTTTACGAAACGCCAAACGGGCCTATACTCTAGGTCGTAATGGCAGCTTCGATCACAGCGTAGGAGAGGTGGCTTGGAAGCACTCGGACAGGTGCGCTTTGGCACGGATGGCATACGCGGCATTGCAGGCGAATTTCCGCTCGATCCACTCACCGTATTGACCATTGGTCGCGCAATTGGGCTGTGGCTTCACCAACAAACGCGGGGCAGGCAAAGCCCCCCGAAGGTGCTGGTCGGGCGGGATACGCGCAAGAGCGGACACATGCTGCTCCACATGCTGGCCGGCGGGCTGCTGGCGGAGGGTGTCAATGTCTACGATCTGGGGGTCATGACGACGCCGGGCGTGGCCTTTTGCACGCGCCGCCAACAGGCCGACCTCGGAATTGTGATCAGCGCCAGCCACAACCCCTACGAGCAAAACGGGATCAAGCTGTTTGGGGCAGATGGATTCAAGCTGGACGATGCCAAAGAAGAAGCCATCGAAGCGCTGATTGCCGCTGCCGATCCGCAGCCGCCCACGAGCGAGCTAGGACGCTTTGAGGTTGACCACCCCCTGAATGCCGTTCAGTACGTCGAACATCTGACGGCGGGTCAGGATGCACGGCTCGACAACCTGCGAATTGTGCTGGATTGTGCCAATGGCGCTGCGTCCTACCTGGCGGTGGAAGCGTTCAGAGCGGCAGGCGGCAAGCACCTCATTCTGATGAACGCAGACCCGGATGGCGCGAACATCAATGTGCGGGCGGGCAGCGAACACGTCCGCCGGGATCGCGCCGCGCTGCTTCAGGCCATTCGCGCCAACCAGGCCGACCTGGGCATTGCTTTCGACGGCGACGCTGACAGGGTCGTCTTTGTGACGCCGGGGGGAATGCTGATCGATGGCGACCATACGCTCGGCATCCTGGCTCTCGAATTGCAGAAGGCGGACAAGCTGCGCGGCAGCACGGTGGTTGCTACCGACATGAGCAATCGCGGCCTGGAAGATTTTCTGGCGGCGCGTGGTATCATCCTTAACCGCTCAAAGGTCGGGGATCGCTACGTGATGGAGAGGCTGCGCGAGGGCGGCTTCACACTCGGCGGCGAGCAGGCCGGGCACGTCATCATCCTGGATGACGACCATACGGCGGGCGATGGCATTTACGTAGCACTGCTGATGGCCTTCATTGCGGCGCGCAACAAAGCGGACCATGCTCCTTCGTTGCACGAGTTAGCTTCCAGCATTCCACGTTACCCGCAGGTCATCGCTTCGGCGCACTTGAATGGGCGCACCGATCTGGCCCAGGTGGAGGGGCTGGCCGAATTGCAGCGCGAGACGCTGGCCCTCTTTGAGGGCAAGGGACGTGTCAACCTGCGATTCAGCGGTACAGAGCCGAATCTGCTGCGGGCAATGGTCGAGGGCGGGCCGGGCACATCGATGGCACAGGTCGTGGATCGTGCGCTGGCGCTGTGCCACCGGGTGGCCCAGGCCACCAACACACCGCAGCCGCGCATCGACCTGGTGGACTGCGCCACCGGCGAGCCGATTGAGCAACAAGATTAAACGACAAAATTGAGCGACAAAGCTGACCTCATCTGCAAATGGCGAAGGACAAAGCGCATGGTCTGAGCGGGCGGGCGGTTTCGGTGGTTTCCGAGGGAGGGAAAACATGAGCCAGGTTCCTACAAACATTTTCCGCAAGTATGACATTCGCGGCACGATAGCAGGCGCGTCACCACAGCTTACCAGAGAGGTCGCGCAACTGGTCGGCAAAGGCTACGGCACGTACATGATCCGCACCTTTGGGACGGATCGCGTCTTCGTCGGCAGCGACAACCGGCTGTCTTCGCCACCGCTCAAGCAGGCAGTCATGGAAGGGATCGTCAGCACGGGGCTGCACGTGACCGACATCGGCTTTGTGATGACGCCCACCGTCTACTTTGCATCAGCACAGCACGGGCCAAAGGGCGGTGGCATTCAGATCACCGGGAGCCACCTGGCGCTGGAATACAACGGCATCAAAATGGCCTACGGGCGGCTGGCCCTCTCCGGTGAGCAGATTCAGGCCATCTTGCAGTTGATCCAGCGGGA
Organism: Chloroflexota bacterium; assembly: GCA_021325095.1. GTDB lineage: Bacteria > Chloroflexota > Anaerolineae > Aggregatilineales > UBA2796 > JAJPHV01. Next base: position 12,569 of record JAJPHV010000020.1, read on the forward strand.
CGACTTCGAGAAAGGCCAGGGCCAGCAGGACGCCGATCCCAACATGGTCAAGAAGCACATGGAGACGATCAGCAAGCTCGTCCACCTGGGGCCGCGCAAGCTGAAAATCGTGGTGGACGCAGGCAACGGCATGAGCGGCTCGTACATGCTGCCCGTGTACCAAAAGCTGGGGGTTGAGGTCGAGTGCCTGTACTGTGAGCCTGATGGCACGTTTCCCAACCACCTGCCCAACCCCGAAGACCCGGAAACGACCAAAGACCTGGAGCGCGCCGTGGTCGAACACAAAGCCGACCTGGGCATCGGCTTTGACGGCGACGCGGATCGCTGTGGAATTATCGACGAACTTGGGCATCACATCGCCGCCGACAGGTTGCTGGCGCTGCTGGCCCGCGATATGCTGCAACGGCATCCGGGCGCCAAAGTCGTGTTTGACGTGAAGTCCAGCCAGGCGCTCACCGACGAGATCAAAAATCACGGTGGCATCCCGATCATGTGGAAGGCCGGGCACAGCCTGATGAAAGCCAAAATGGCCGAGGAAAACGCCATCCTGGGCGGCGAAGTGAGCGGCCACATTTTCATCGGCGAGGACTATTATGGCTTTGACGATGCGCCGCTGGTCTCATTGAAGGTACTTGAGATTTTCAGCAAGACGCAGGAATCGGTCACGCAGGTCTTTGACAAAATCCCGAAGCTGGTCGCCTCGCCCGAAATCATCATGTCCACGCCCGACGACGTGAAATTCAACGTAGTGGCCGGGCTGTCGCAAAAGCTGCTCGATCAGTTCGAGGTGATCACGGTGGACGGCGCACGGGCTGTGTTCGCCGATGGCTGGGGGTTGGTTCGCGCCAGCAACACGCAGCCCGCCATCACCATGCGCTTTGAGGCCCGCACGCCTGCGCAGCTTGTCGAGTATATGGAGTATTTCGACAGGCTGCTGGACAACTATCCGCAGGTAGACCGGCAGCCGTTGCGCGAGCAGATCGGGGCCTTCAAAAAGGTCGCTGTATAGTCTCCACGCCTGGTTAACCTCACCCCGGCCCCCTCTCTGCGCAGCGGAGAGGGGGCAACGGTTAGCGTCGAGTCACCGTTTTATTTCCCCGAGCGGTTGGAACGGACACGAGCGGCAGGTCAAGCCTTTCCGCTCAGATCGGTGTTATCATTGGCCGGGCACAGCACCTACTCACCTCAAGGAGAATGGCTAGATGGCGCAGTTGACTGACCGGGTCGCAGTGGTGACGGGGGGCAGTCGGGGAATCGGGCGCGGCATCGCGCTGGAACTGGCGAAGCGCGGGGCTGCCGTCGTGGTCAATTACAATGCGAATGCGGATGCGGCCAACCAGGTTGTCGCGGTGATTGAAGGCGCAGGGGGCAAGGCCAGCGCGGTGCAGGCCGACGTCAGCAGGATGGCTGAGGCCGAGGCGCTGATCAAAACGACCATTGACCGCTACGGCAAGATCGACATCCTGGTCAACAATGCCGGGACAACCCGCGACAACCTGATCATGATGATGAAAGAGGAAGACTGGGATACCGTCATCAACACCAACCTGAAAAGCGCCTGGAACTGTTCCAGAGCCGCCGTCAAGGCCATGATGCGCAAGCGCTATGGTCGAGTCATCAACATCACCAGCGTCAGCGGCATCGCCGGGCAGGGCGGACAGACCAACTACAGCGCCAGCAAAGCGGGGTTGATCGGGCTGACCAAAGCGCTGGCCCGCGAAGTGGCAACGCGCCAGATCACGGTCAACGCCGTAGCGCCGGGCTTCGTCAGCACCGACCTGACCGCCAACTTGCCCGCCAACCTGATGGAAGAACTCAACAAGCGCATTCCCCTGGAACGGTGGGGGACGGTGGAGGACGTGGCCTATGCGGTGGCATTCCTGGCTTCCGACGAAGCGGCGTACATCACCGGGCAGGTGCTCTCGGTGGATGGCGGGTTGGTGATGGGCTGACGATGCCCGACCATGCTTCACTGCCTTTGTGGGCCGAGCAGTCCACCACACAGAAGGTGGAGACGCTTCGGCGGCTGGTCGATGACCTGTACGGCTACGTTTTGCGGGACGCGCGTGAGCGACTGCTCGAAATACTGGACGCGCACGTGCCCGCCGACGACAAAGAGGCCAGCGATGTCCTGCTGATCAAACAGATGCTTCGGCGCTACCCCAACCTGTTCAGCAAAACCTGCGAGGCGGGACACGTCACGGGGTCGGCGTTGGTGATGGACATGGCCGGCGGACGCATCCTGTTGCACTACCACAAGTCGCTCAATCGCTGGCTGCAATTTGGCGGCCACGCCGAGTATGAAACCGACCCGGCACAGGTGGCGCTGCGCGAAGCTGCCGAAGAATCTGGCCTGCCCGACCTGGCTTTTTCGCCGGCGGAAGAGAATCCGCGTCCTGCGGACATCGACGTTCACGCCATCCCACAAGCGGGCACAAGGCCCGAACACCTGCACCTCGATTTCCGTTACGTGCTGGCGACGGCCCAACCCGACAAACTCAAGGTTGGTGTGGGCGAGTCAGATCGCTTTGTGTGGGTTGATCCCGCCGAGGTAACCGGACTGACGCCGCCCGTCGATCCCGGATTGGCGCGGTTGATTGGCAAAGCCCGGCGGCGCTTTCGGGTGTCCTAAACATCTTCGAGCGCGACGACATCACTCATGGCGAGCCGAACGCAGAATATGCTCCCCTGGCCCGGTTCGCTTTCAACCGTGAGGCTGCCGCCATGCAGCTCGATGATCTCCTTGGAGATCGACAGCCCCAGACCTGTCCCGCGATTGTCGCCTTCACTGGCCCGGTAGAACGGTTCAAAAACACGGGGCAGGTGTTCCGCCGGAATGCCAATCCCATTATCGCACACCCGAATGACCGCGCTGCGTTGTGTGCCACCCGTATCCATAACGAGTTGCACGTCAATGTGTCCACCTTCGGGGGTGTAATTGACGGCGTTCACCAGCAGGTTGGTGATGACCTGTGTTATCCGGCCTGGATCCGCGTAGATATAGATGGGGTGCTCCGGTAGATCAAGGTTCAGCGTGATGCGCTTCCGATCTGCTTCGGGCTGTTGGAGTTGCACCACGTCTCGCAGCAGCGTTTGCACGCCGATGCTCTGCCGCCGGAGCGGAATCACCCCGCGCTCAAAACGGCTCACGTCCAGCAGGTCTTCGACCAACCGTATCATGCGATCCGTGACTCGTTCCAGCATCTCAAGGTGATCGTCGAAGCGCTCTGGCTGCCTGCGGAGCAGATAGAGACGTGTCTTCAGGCTGGTGAGCGGCGTGCGTAGCTCGTGCGATGCGTTGGCGATGAAGCGGGCCTTTTGGGCCTGTAGTTCTTTCTCTTTGGTGATGTCGCGGACAATGGTGATCGTGCCCGGCGTTACGCTGCCCGGTTCGGCAACCGGCGCAGCCACAAGGGCCGCCGTAAAGTCGCTGCCATCCTTGCGCCGGAAGCGGACTTCGCCGCGCCAGGTGTCGCCCGGTTCCCCAAACCCGCGCAAAAACAATTCGGTTTCTTCGGGCGAGGCCAGGTCGCTTTGGAGAAGCGTGGTCGGCTGGTCCACCAGTTCTGTGACCCGATAGCCCGTGAGTTGGGCAAGCGCCTGATTAGCATACCGGATGTATTGTGCCGTGCTGTAGATGACGCCTTCGCCCATGTCGTCCAGGATTGTGCGCAGCAAAGTGCGTTCTTGCTGCAACTCCGCTGTGCGCGCCAGGACGCGCTGTTCCAGGTCGGCGTTCAGCCGCCGCAATTGCTCCTCGGCACGGCGTCGCTCGGCCAATTCCTGCTGCGCGGCCTGGTACAACTGCACGTTATCCAGCGCAATCGAGGCCAGTTCAGCGAAGCGACTGGCGATCTCGATGTCGTCTTCGCTGAACAAACGCCCGGCCTCCGTGTGGGAAAGCCCCAGCGCGCCGATTACCCGGTTGCCCGATTTGAGCGGTACGGCCATTGTGGCGTGATAACCGTCAAAGGCCGGATCGGGCAGGCGGCCCGACCAGGCAGCGTAGTCATCAACGGCGAAAGGTTGACCCGTTGCCCAGACACGCCCGGAAATGCCCTCGCCTTTCTTGATGTGATAGTCGAACCCGGTGAATGAGCCGGTAAGAACCTGGGCGAGCATCTCCTCTTCACCGGGAACGATCAGATCGACAAACCCGTGTGGCGCGCCGATCAGGGCCGTCACCCGCGTGACAATGGCGTCCAGCACGTCCGCCGAGTCCAGGCGGTTCATAAGAGCCAGCGTCATCTCATTCATCGCCCGAAGGTATTCATTCTGGCGAAGCAGCTTGACCTCAACTCGCGTTCGTTCAATCAATTCGCGCTGCGCGGCGGTATAAAGTTGCGCGTTGTCCAGCGCAATGGCGGCCAGTTCAGCAAAGCGGCTCAGAATCTCGATCTCGTCGCTGCCAAAGGTGCGCTCCGGGTCATAGTGTGAGAGCGCGAGCACGCCCACCACCTGATCGTTGAACTTGAACGGAACAGCGATGGCGGCACTGACCGAAGCGAAGTCGTCGAACGGAGTACGATTCGGCCAGGAGCCGTAATCATTGACGGCTGCCGCTTGACCGGTCTGCAAAGCTTTTCCGACCACGCCGGATTTGTCATCCGGCCCAAAGTAGTACCCTGCATACTTCTGGTAAAGCCCGGTGCTGATCTTGAGAGTCATGCCCGGTTTGCCCGGTTCTGCGAGGTATATGCAGCCGTGCGACGTACCGACCAGCGCTTCGGCTCGCGCCAGAATGTCTTCCAGCAAATCCGTGATGTCAAGGTGGTTGATGAGCGCCAGGGTCGTTTCGTTTAGCGCTTTCAAATACTCGTTCTGTTGAAGCAGTTTCTTTTCTGCGCGCTTGCGCTCTGCGAGTTCGTTTTGGGCGGCGGCGTACAGGCGGGCATTGTCCAGCGCGATGGAGGCCAGTTCGGCGAAGCGCTCCAGCAGCGCAACTTCTGCTTCGCCAAAGGTGCGCCCCTCTTCAAAACGCGTGAGGCCAAGCACGCCCACGACCTGATCGCCTGATTTAAGCGGTATGCCGACCAGGGCGCGCAGCGAATCAAGTTCGCTGTCCGGCAAACGCCCTGCCCAGGTGGAATAGTCGTTGATGGCTAAAGATTGGCCCGCCTGCCAGACCATGCCCGCGAAGCCCTCCCCGCGTTTCATACGGTAGCCAATGTCGCGTTTGTGATAGCCCACAGCGACACGCATGACCATTTCATCGGTCTCCGGCTCCAGCAAGTAGATGAAGCCGTGCAGAGCATCGATAAGTGGGCCGGCACGGGTGACAATCGTTTCCAGCAGGTCCGGCAGTTCCAGGCGATTCATGAGGGCCAGCGTCGTGTCGTTCAGCGCCGCCAGGTACTGGTTCTGGCGCAACAACTGTGCCTCTGCGCGCTTGCGTTCGGCCAGTTCATTCTGGGCGGAACTGTACAGGCGGGCATTGTCCAGCGCCACAGATGCCAACTCGGCGAAGCGGCTGAGGAGCCTGATGTCTTCTTCGGAGAAAGGCTGTCTCTCCTCCCCGACGCGCGCCAGCAGGAGCACGCCGACCATCTGATCTTCAGAACGGAGCGGCACAGCGACCAGTGGATGAATCTGGTCGAAAACAGCATCGGTCAGGCGATCCGGCCAGGTGGCGTAGTCACTGACTGATTCGGCCTGACCCGACCGCCAGACGCGACCTGCCAGGCCATCGCCAGAGTTGGCTCGATAGCCGATCAGGTTTTTGAATAAGCCGATACCGACCCCAATCTCGATGATGGGTGTGCCGGGTTCGGCCAGATAAATGCAGCCGTGTGCCGTGCCTATCAGTTCCGCAGAGCGGGTCAGAATTGCTTCCAGCAGGTCGGAGACGTTCAGCCGGTTAATGAGGGCCAGCGTTGTTTCATTGAGGGCATTCAGGTAAGCATTTTGCTGCTGCAAGGTCTGTTGAACCTGCTTGCGCTCTGTGATGTCGATGCTGGAACCGATATACCCATCGAATCGGCCATCGGGGGTAAAGCGAGGCACGCCGCTGTCCACGACCCAACGGTATTCGCCGTCGAAGCGGCGCATTCGATACTCTGCGACGAATGGTTCGCGGGCCTGCAAGGTACGGGCATAGATTTCAAGCACCCCCGGCAGGTCGTCAGGGTGAATAGCCTGTTTCCAGTTGTCTCCCAAGGACTGCTCGAAGGTGAGGCCCGTAAAATCGAGCCAGGGTTTATTGACGAACACGGACTGACCGTTCGTATCACCCATCCAGATCATGACCGGGGCAGTGTCGGCCATGAGGCGGAAACGTTTTTCGCTTTCGCGCAGTATCTGTTCGGCCTTTTGCTGTTCGGTAATGTCACGGTTCACGCTGACAAAGCCGATCATCTCACCCGCTGTGTTGCGCAGGTGAGAGATCGTCAGCGCGACCACACGGTAAATGCCGGCCTTTGTCCGCGACCGGACGGTTCCGCTCCATGAACCCGTCTGCTTTACAATCTGCTTGATTTCCGGTAGGGTGTGAGGGGAGAAGTCGGACTGTAGAAGGACATTGAGCTGCTGTCCCATCACTTCGGCGGCGGAATAACCATACAGGCGTTCGGCGCCCGCATTCCAGTACAAAACCCGCGAATCGAGATCGACAGCCAGTACAGCCTCACTGACCGAGGCCAGGAGCGCTGCCTGGAGGTTGGTGGCTTCGTAGACCTTGTAAACGTCATTCATGGGCTGGGCGTTGACCACCACCCCCGTTACGGAGCCACATCCGTTACGAATCGGCCAGTAGTAGCCCCGCCACCAGGCCAGGTCTTTGTCTGGCCCTATCGTTGAAACCAGTGGTTCCTGGTGAGTTCCACCCGCCAGGGCAATCCGAACCGGGCCAAGTACCGGATCAATGAGGTCTGGCGGGAAAACCTCCTGCGGGCGCTTGCCGACCACCGCCTGGTAGGGTGTGCCAACGCTGCGGCTCATCGTCTCGTTCCAGTAGCGGTAGTGCCCCTTGCGATCCAGCACAATATAGGTCGCGGGGGCTTTATCCAGCAAGTTGCGGAGAATGAAAGTCGGCACTGCCCCACGTCGGAGCCAGAGTATGCATAGCAAATAGCCCGCAGCTGTACCCGCTAGAAATGTGACAATCAGAATGACGATTGGGTACTCCATGAATGCCTCGCCACGGGTGTATCAATGAGGATGCGATAAGGGACGCAGCAACAGGCTGAAATACTAATTGGATTTGACCGGTTTCCGGGCGAAACTAAGCATGGCTGGACATCCTTACCACCTTCAACCCCACGGTCAGTATAGCATACTGCGGCCTGAGGCCGTTGATGGGATTCGTCACAAATGGTTGACTTTCAGAGGGATGCTGGTGGAAACCCCGGTCAAAACCTTCCACTGAAGTACGCGCGGTACGGGAAGCGCCGATGTGCCGTCCAATTCACGCCAGATTTGGGTACTATACTAGGAACAGTCCGGTTTTTCGCTGGTATTTGGAAAGGTAGCAGTGCGCCGAAATTTCCTTGCGCTGGTTGCCCTTGCCCTGGCTGCCTTAGCCTGCAACCTTGCGCCGGGCATTCCGGTCACGCCCACCATCGTACCGACGCTGCCGCCATCGCCCACGCCGACGGCTACCGCCATCGCGCTGCTGCCTTCGCTGACGCCTTCCGATACGTTCACGCCCAGCCCAACCCACACGCCGACGCCATCCGAGACGCCGACGGAGACGTCTGTGCCGAGCGATACGCCAGAGAATTCGCCCACGCCAACCCTGACGCAAACGCCTACCTCCACGCCCACCACGACGCCGACTCTCACGGGAACGCCCACAGCCACACTCACCACAACCCTGACTCCATCCGGCACGGCCACGTTCACCGCGGCCCCGCCGCCATCGCCCACCGGGACTGCAACGCTCACAGCGACGGCACTGCCCACCGCTACGGCACAACCGACGGCTACTCTGACCATGACCTTCACCGAGACGCCGAGGCCGTCCGATACGCTGGTTCCAAGCCAGACCTTCACCCCAACCGCGCCGCCGTTGGATTTGGGCATTCTCCCCACGCCGACGGCAGCCGCAACTCTGGTTCCACAGCCGCCCGCTGCGACGCTCGTGCCCACCCAGGCCGTAGCGCCGACGATCATTTTCGCCAGCCCTGCGCCCCCGACGCTGCTAGTCCAGTCAAATACTGCCGTGCCGCTGGCGCTGCTGACGGCCACTCCGCTGGTGATCGCGGCCATCCCGACGGTGGCTTCGGGCGGGGTCGATCTGCGCTACGTGCGCAACGTCGATATCAGCAGTAAGGGTGTGCGGGCGGAAATCGACCTGATCACGGGGCGGCTGACTATTGGTGGGCTGCCCTTCAATGCGCACATCGCCTGGGCCAATTCGCGCATCACCCAGGTACGCTGGTCGCCGGATGGCCGGTGGTTGGCTTTCGTGGCCGAGAACCCTTCACCTTCCCGCCCGCTCGACCAGATCGATGACGGCCTGTATGTGCTGGACACGACGACGAATACGGCTTATTTCGTTTATCGGCAGATATACGACAATCCGTCTGATAACCCGCAGGTACGGCTGATCGACGACATCATCTGGGCGCCTGATAACGACGCGATTCTGGTGACTCTGCGCCGTCATCAGGGCAAGGCAGCGGTGCTGGTCGGCGTGGGTGGGGCGGTGCAAAGCCCTTCGCAGTATGCCAACCAATCGGCGACGTTCCCGCTGCTCGACTTCGCGGGTGGCGCGGCGCTGCCCGATAACCAGGGCTTCGTCGTCAATCCTGTTGCGCCGGGGCAAACTGCGCGGTTGGTGATCTGGTATCGGGACGGGCGCAGTGAGGTCGTGGCCGACGGAGCGGCATTGAAGCTCTGGATGCAGAACGGAACCCGCCTGCCCGATGGTCGTTATGCCTTCCTCGGACGGCGTTCACCAACAGGTCGATTCGAGGATAGCACCGGGCCGTTCCAGTTATACGTGATGGCTCCGGGTGGGCCGCCCTCTCCGGCTTCGAGCTTCATCCCCGGGACCTTGCTCTTTGCCGATTGGGACTTGAACAAGGGCACACTGGCCGTGCGTGTGCAGGTCGGCCAGGACTTCAGGACGATTGTCTTGCACCCATGAAGTTGTTGACCTCACCGGGTTCTCTCCCTCTCTGCACGGCAGAGAGGGGAAAACCGAAGGTGACGCCAGTGCTAACGCATCACCGCGCCAAGCGTGTCACAGGCCGGGCATCTGCCGCCGGGCCGGATCATGGCGTAACCTGCCTGCGGGTCTTCGCCGAAGAGGGTAAAGTCCACGTTGAAAATGATCATCAGGCGCACGCGGCCTGAAGCAGACGCCTTCACAGCAGCCTGTGCCAGCCACGCCGCCTGCTGCGCGACGGTGGTGTTCTGTGCCCAGGCAAAGCCGCCCGGCAGTGTGCCATAACCCTCCGGCGTCAGATAGCCTAGTTCGGTGATGCACGCCGACTTGCCGCCAAAAGGCCCGATAGCGCGGTTCAGCATGGAGGAGAAGAAGCGGGTCGGGTAGCTGCCTCGCGGGTCGCCGGAATTGGCGTTGGGGCTGACGATGCCCTCGTTGTAGTGTACACCCACGCAGTCCAGGTAGCTGCCCGCGCCCGCCGCCGCCATGCCCGCGTAATAGCGATCATCGTTCCAGACGCGGCTCGTCCCAAACGCGCCCTCCGCGCCCGTTGGGGCCAGCGCGCCGCTGATGACAATCGTGCTGGGATTGGCGCGCTTGATGGCATTGTACGACCTGGCGAGCAGACTGACGTACAGCGCCGGGTTGATCGAGCCGGTCCGCCACTCGCGGTCAATGTTCATCTCGTTCCAGACTTCGATAGCGTCTGCACCCTGGGCCGCCAGGCTGCCAACGTAGGCAGCGTAACCACTCTGGTAGCCATCCTCCACCACGGCGTTGCGATCCCCGACGACGGACAGCAGAATCTTGAAGCCTGCGCCATGCGCCTGGTTGATCAGCCCGACAGCGCCGCCGTCGCCGTTCTGTGCCTGCCGCTTGACCCATTTCATCCCGGCCCGCTGCATGGCGGCGATAGTATTGCCGTTCAAGTCCTGCACCTGGCCGCCCAGCTCAAACCGCCCGCTCACCTTGCCCGAAACCGCCGGCGGCGCCAGCGGAGCCTGTGTCGGAGAGGTCTGAGACGAGGCGGACTGCCCGCCCGGATTGCCGCCCGATGTGGGCGCGGAAGCGTCGAGGATAGGCAATCTTGCGATTGACAGTGTCCTTCGGATCGCCAGGTAGGGCCGGGCCACCCATCCGACGGCTCCATCGTCCGCTGTGCCATGTACCCAGGTCGCGGCCCGGTTGCGCCCGTCGAGCGTCAACGCGGTGCCACGTGGCAGGGTGGCGACAAGGCTGGCCGTTCTGGCCGGGCCGGAACGCATACTCAGCAGGCCGACGGCTACACGCGCATCGGGAACACTCTGCGCCTGGCCGCTTAATCCCGGTAGCAGGGCCAGCACTAAACCACAAACGAGAATCATTAGCCGCTTTGCAAACATCACTTTCAAATCCTCCTTCGCCGTTGCGGATCGGGACGTGCCATGCAAGTTATCCTGTTCAATCTCCTGGTGCACCGAGACGATAGTGACCTGAGCAAGTATAGCCTTAGCGCGCCCGGCGTGCATGAACGGTTGCCCTACGCTCGGCTTTCGAGCTACACTTCGCCGCCGGGAAGGTGATAGTGGATTTCTACGACACGATTGCGCGCTATTACGATGCCGAGAACGAGGACATGACGGATGACCTCGAACTCTACAGCCGTTTTGCTGAACAAACCGGCGGCCCCATCCTGGATGTTGGCTGCGGCACGGGGCGCGTCATGCTGCACCTGGCATCGGAGGGCTATCCGGTGGCGGGCATCGACACCTCGAAGGCCATGCTGGAGCGTGCCCGACGCAAGCTAAAGAACCGGGTCGATCTGCACGATCTGGTTACGTTTTACGAGGGGGATGCGCTCAGTTACGCGCTGCCTGGCAAATACCCGCTGATTCTGATCCCATATAACGGGCTGATGCACTTTCGCTCCCCTGGAGAACAGCAAACACTGCTGTGCCACCTCGCCAGCGCTTTGGCTGACGATGGCTTATTGATCGTCGATCTACCCAACGCGGGCGAAGCCTTTGCCACCCTGGATGACGGAGCGGTGACGCTTGAACGGAGTTTTATCGAGCCGGAAAGCGGCCATTTCGTCATGCAGCAGTCGGTCAGCACGCTCAACCGCACCGAGCAGTTGCAGTATGTGACCTGGATTTACGACGAGATCGGCGCGAACAACGTGGTGCAGCGCACCGTCGCGCCGATCACACTCCGCTACGTTTTCCCGGCGGAACTGGATTTGCTGCTGCAAGTAACCGGATGGCAGCGGGTGCAGCGCTTCGGAGCTTATGACCGCAGCCCGTTCGAGGAAGGCTGCCCGCGCCTGATCGTCGTGGCACGCAGGCGAGCGGAGCAGAACCCTTGATCCGCTTGCGCGTAAACGGACACCGGATTGCCATCCTTTTGTTGGCACTTTTCCTGTTCGGCTGCGATACGGAAACGCCGATCCCGCTCACGCCAACTTTCCCCATTCTTGCGGCGAGCCAGACGGTGGCCCCGGCTGTCCCGACCTTGCCGCCCACGTCCGAGAGCATAAACGTCGGGGAGCGCAACTTCACGCCCGGCGCGCCCGCCGTCAGCATCGATAACCCGGCAGTGACCGTGACGCCGACGCCTGCTCCCACGCAGCCGTCATTTCCGATGCAGTTTGTGGCCGACGATGGCTTGTCCATTGCGGGCATTTATTATGCCGCGCCAGCGCGACCTGCCCCAACGGTGCTGCTTTTGCACATGGCGGGCAGCAACAAGGGTGCATGGGGCCTGTTTGGCCCGCAGTTACAGGCTGCCGGGCACAACGTCCTGGCGATTGATCTGCGCGGCTCCGGCGATACGGGCGGCAAGCCGGACTGGTCGAAAGCGCCGCAGGACATCAGTGGCGTGCTGGTGCAGTTGGCGGCGCTGCCGGGCGTCGATGCACAGCGGATCAGCATTATTGGCGCGGATATCGGGGCGAATCTGGCGGTGGGCGCGTGTGCGGACTCGCCGGCCTGCAAAGCGGTGGTCATGCTCAGTCCAACATTGGATAATCAGGCAATCAACCCCGCCGACGCTCTGGCACGCTACGGCAATCGCCCGCTGCTGATCGTTGCCAGCCGGGGCGACAGGGCCAGCGCCGACGCAAGCGCCGTACTGGATAAGCTCTCCAAAGGCGACCACAGGTTGATCATGCAGGAAGGCGGCGAGCACGGTACGGCATTGCTGGACGCACATCCCGACCTGGCCGGGGCCATCGTGCAGTGGTTGGCAGCGCACGGCGCGTGAGCGCCGCGCAGCAGCCCGTATGGATCTCAACACTGATCGTTCCGCGTTCAAGTCGTCTGGACGCACCTGCCGAATGTGCTCTTAAGTTTGAACTACACTCTCCTACGGAACATTGTTCACGACCTGCACCGCGTTGCTGGTGGTCTGCACGGTGGCGACGTTATCGACCACCATCCACAACGGCGGAGCGGGCAGCGGCGCAACGCTCTGCGGATCGATGAACACGCCGAGCGTATAGTTGGCGATCTCGTTGTGGCGCACGATGATACGCTTGCCCATCGTGCCTTGCACGAACACGCCCGTCATGAACAAATGCTGCGTGGATTCCAGTGTTTCGTGCTTCAGCCAGTTGTTCTCAATGACCAGGCTATCACAGTTACCCACATAGATACCATAGGCTTCGCGGTTCACCGCCGGGGTAATGCGCGAGTAGACCGTGTTGCCGTGAATATTTACAACGGTTGACTTCAACCGCTCGTTCTCGGCCTGTCCCCGACGGCTCTGCCCGATGTGAATGCCCTGCAAGGCTTCGATGATGGTATTGTTGACCAGGCGCACCTCTTCGGCCTCCTCGCCGCCAATGATAATGCCCTGATAGAGCGCAGGCAGGTCTTGAGCGACCATACGCTCAAAGTAGGGCACAAAAGTCGAGATGATACCGGGTTGCATGAGGACGTTATCGACAGCGTCCTCAAGGTATGCTTCCGCCGAACGCAAGTCGCGCACTTTTTCGGGCGAGAACAATTGCAGCAGTTGTGGGAAGAACTTCAACTCGCGCAGACGCGGATCGGTGCGGAAGTTCACCACGACCTGCCCGACCTGCAACGACTCCCGATCATTGCCTGTTGCGCGCCCCTCCTGTACGTCCGCGAGGATGGTACGGCGCACTTCGGCGCGCAGGGCCAGGTTTTCGCGCAGCCCCTCGGCGATGCGCTGCCCGGCGCGGCGGCCATCGATACACTGGATGACATCGTTTTCAAAGTGAACGCGCGCTCCGTTGATGATCAAGGCTCCGATCTGGCTGCTGCCAACGTCGAAGCGGCTGTTCTGAACATCCACCGTGCCGCGAACGGCGTGCAGGTCGGCGATCTTACTATCATTCGCCACGCGCAGGCAGGCTGCCGAGCGCACCACGTCCGCTGCGCAGCGCAGCGCTACCGTGTCCAGCGCAGCGGAGACGCAATTCTCGAAGGTCAGCGTGCCCTGCAAGCTGCCGATCTGCCCACCCGCCCCGGCAGCCCCGGTCACCGCGGACAGGTCGCGGACAATGACGTTGCCGCAGTTGCGAAAAATGAGGGCCGACTCGGCCTTCTGCGCCAGGATGCGCGTGCCGAACCCGGCTCCGCTGAGTTTGAGGTGGCGTTTGCCCTCCACGATGACAGGCGCGTCCAGCGGGTAATCGCCGACCCCAAAGCAGATTTCGGCGTCGCCGCCCGAAGGAATCTGATTAAAGACATCCTGCCAGCCCGCGCCCGGCGCGACGCTCAACGTGCACGTGCCGCCACCGCCGCTGCGCGCACACAGCGCATCGATGGCCTCCTGGACGGTGGTCACGTCCGGCAGGTTGCAGGCGGCGTTGTCGAAACTAACGTCGCTGGCCGTAATGGCGGTGAGCGGCGGAAACAGGTCGCGGCAGTCCACCAGCACCTGTAGGCGTTCCTCGCCGCCGACCACGCCCAGGGCAACCATCCCCAACCGGGCATAGTGATGCTGCACCCCAGCAGGCGGCTGCACCCCGGCAGGGAAGTCTGTCGTGCCAGTGATCGCGCGCGCTGCAAAGTGCCAGTAGTCACCGGACTGGTATGTGCCGTCCGCGAACTGCACCTGAAGCCCGCCTTCGAGCGCGATGGGTGCGTTTGTGGTGTTCATCGCCACGCCGCTGTCCGTCGCGCTTCCCCCCGTCTGATCCCATTTTCGCAGTATCGGGTGGCGATCCAGGTTGACCGTCAGGCTCCGATCCAGGGTGATGCGGTTGAGGTTGGCATCTGCGTTGGTGACCTGCGCCAGCACGCCCGGTGTTCCGTTCAGCACGTGGCCGTCGTCAATGTACTCCACCCAATCGTTATTGAAGATGCCGAGATAGTCGTCGCGCTGGACGGCATTGACATCAAACACCGTGCCGGAGGCCGAGCCGCTGGTCGCGTTGCCCACCGCCTCGATCCGCGCGGCGACGGAACCGCCATCGCGTGACCAGACGAACGTCGCGCCGTTGCGCCCGCCACCCGCCGGAACCTCGTGCACTTTGATGAGGTAGAACTGGTTTTCGCCGCGTGTGTAACCGCCGCCGGGCGGCACGTCGCAGGGATCGGCGGCAGTGCCGCCCGGCACGGTGGTCACTTCCAGGCCACCGGTGGGCTGCGCGGTGACGGCGTCCCATTCGTCGTACTGGCCGTCGCAGCGGATACCCACCTGGGCCGCCGTGCGCGCCAACTGGCGCTGCACACTATCGCGTTGGCGGATCAGGTTATCGCGGGTGGTCGGGTTCGTTGCCGCCGCGATCTGCGCGTTGAGGTCCTCGACCTGCGAGGCCAGCCCGCTCAGGGTGGCAAGCGCCCCGCCGGGCACATTCAGCGCAGGCAGCGGCAGCAGCTTCACCTGCCAGACCGTTTGCAGGCGTGTGGTCGTATCCACGCCGTTCAGGGCCACGTCGCGCATGTCGTCGCGGTCAAGGTAGGTCAGGTGGCGCTTGAAGACGTCCAGGTACACCAGGCCAACGCTCGCGTTCCCCAGGGATAGCGCTGGCGCATCCGGCAAGTCCGGTTGGGCCGGGTAGGTGACGGCGGCGTCGTTTTCACACAGGATGCCATCCACATACATGTGCCCGGCGCCGATGACCAGTTCGCCCGCGCCATCCACAGAGAGTTCAAAGCCGGGATTGACCTTCGGCGCGCCGGACGGCCCGATCACATCGACGGCTTCGGTCTCCACACGGTAATTTTCTATGTCCTGGGCCTCGTTGCTGTCGGCAGAGTCACGCGGGCGTCCTTGCTGCTCGTAGACACCGATATAGTGCTTTCTCGGATTAAACGTTACGCGGCTGAAATCGCCATTCATAGATGCCCTCCGTGACCTGGTTGTCGCGTGTCAACTGGCGTAAAAAACGCCCGCTTCCATGCCGAAGCGCAAAAACTCGTCCAGGCGCGTCCACAGATCGGACTCGCGCTGTGGCTGGTACAGATCGTGGAACACGCCGATCTCGCTCTCGTCGTCCGCACCACGCCGTATCGACTCGGCGCAGGCGCGGCTCAGTTGGCAGTAGCCCGGCGTGCCGAAGCGCGTCGAGGTGAAGCGCGCTGCCTCCGTCACACACCGATAGCGTTTCGGCGTGCGAGAGCGAGGCGGTACGACGCTGAAACGCACGCAGCCCTGCTGTGTCCGTTCAGATCGCACGGGCAGCGCCGCGTCACCGGATGGCACACGCGCCGCGAATATCACGTTCGAGGCCCGTTCGATCTGCTGCGTGTGGACTCGCCCGAAAGCGGTGCTGTTCTCGATCCGCAGCGTGCCGCCTGGCAGGGTCGCGCCCGAACCGTCGTTCCCGGCGCTGAACGCCACGCGCTCCTCGTCGGTGGCGTCGATGATCGAATGGGTGATCACGACGGTACAGCCATTGCTGGCGAGGATCGGGCCGACGATACACCGATCCAGCGTCACCGTGACGTTGTCGGACTCGACGATCAGGCTCGGCGCGTCGGGCTGCTCCGGATCGTTCTGGCGGGTGCGGGCGATGCCTGGCACGAGCGTGCAGTGACGGAGCGTGACGGTTTCCGGCGACCCGGTGATGCGCACCGCGCCGCCGGCGATAACCAGCCCATTCAACACAATGTGCGTGTTGCTGTCGGCATCAATCACCAGATCGCCGCCTGTCACCTGAATAACCGGGCGCGCGCCGTTCACCGCCCGCACCTCCACGCGCTGCCCGGCATTGACCGCCAGATTGGGCGTGGTGCTGGCGAGGGTATAGGTGCGGCTGTCCGCGAACTCGACGATGCCGCCGCCCGCCACTGCGTCCAGCGCAAGCTGCACGTCCGGAGCCGTCGCGCTGATCGTTTCCGAGGCCGTCCCGGCGATGTCCGCGCCGCGTTCGTATTCGCCGCCGCCAAGCGCGTCGCTGAAACCGTAGCGGAAATTGACGATAACGCTGCCTTCCGCCGGGGCAGGATCGTTCGTGGGCAGGGCGATCCGGCCCAGAACGGGGTCAATGCCGTACTTGTCGGTTTGCGTATGCGCCCAGTTGCCCGATCCATCGTTCAGATCGCTCAGGTTGCACACCACCACGTCGCTTTCGGGCACGTCCACTCCGTTCACCGAAAGCAGCATGGCCGCATTGGCACCGTAGTAGGTAGCGGCGGTGTTCATAGCCTGTTTCATGGCGACGCGGCTGATCGGCAGCGGCACGTTCTCCGGCCTGGCAAACTGCGTGATCTCCGTCTCCGTCCTGGGATCGTTGTACAGGGCCGTGTCGATGCCGAGCGGGTTGAAGGTGTAGCGGAAGTCGTCCACCCGGGCCGCCGTCGCACCGCGCAGCCGGTAGGATTGGATGCGAAACAGGAACAGGCCGATATTCGGAATGTTGTACCTGCCCCGCCCGCTGGCGATGCGCCGCACTTCGAGGGTGCGGGTCGAACTGTCGAAAGCGGTATTCAGGCGTTCCAGGGCCAGTTCGTCGCGCACGTCGATGGTCGCGCGGTTTTCCAGACGGACGTGATTCTGCACGTACTGTGTCACCAGCAGCCGGGTGAAGAATTCCACCGCCACCGCCGGGTAGCCGGTGACGACGCGCGCCGTCTGTTCCAGCGCGGCCAGCGTGCCCTTGCGCCGCCGCAGCCCAAGCGTCTCGGCGACTTCGGCCCGTCCACCCGCCGCGCCGGGGGCTTTGCCATGCAGTGGGCGCGCGCCGATCAGGTCGCCGATGTAGGGCACAACCCATTGGGCGCAGGTTTCGATGAACAGATCGTCGTATGCCTGTTCGAGGCCCTCCTGCACCACTGCCGTCTGCTCGGCGACGACGGCCACCAGTTCGCGCAGCGGAAAGCCGACCTCGGCGTCTCGCAGGCGATACACGGCGGGCAACCGATCATAAATCTGTTGGGCGAGTTCTTCGGCGTTTGTGTTCATCTTTCTATCGCCACCTTACACCACTACCGTTGCAATCTGAAGCGGGCGCGGATCGAGCGTGAGTAGTTCTGCGGCCTGTGCGGTGAAGCGGCTCGTTCCGGGCACGGGTTGCGCGGCGGGCAGTGAACTTTCCAGCGTCTTGGTCGTCGTCTGGCTGAACGGGTTGCTCCTGAACAGGTAATTCAGATCGACGTACACCACGCCCGCCACGTTCTGCATGGTCGCAATGACCTCTACGGCTGTCACCGACTGCCCAAAACGCCGCGCGCTGAAACTGAACCTTTCACGCAGGGCATTCTGTACTGCCTCGGATACCTCCTCCGGCAGGTAAGCCCGATCAACCCCTATCGTCGCTTCGACCTGGAAGAACGCCGGGCGGTACGGCTTGATAACGACGTTGACGAACGGGTCACCGCTGGCTTTGATGGCGGCGTCGAGGTTGGCGAATTCGGCGCTGGACTCGCTGACCTCCCCCGATTCGCCCGCCACCGTCAGGAACACGCCGCGCTGCGCGGCATCGGCGGTGGGCGTCGCCAGGGCCTTCGAGAACCCGGCGAAGGCGCGGGCGAAGTTCTCGTAGTCCCTCAGCGAAACCAGCCGATCCAGCGTCAGGACGGTCAGCGGCGAATTGTCGCGCAAATCCTCGATGGATTCAGGGTCTTCCGCGCCGCTGGCGGCCAGCGGGTTCGTTACGCTCCGCACGCCGAGTGGGCGCACGGTGAGCAGGCTGAGTTGATTGGGCTTGACCAGGCCCGGACGCCCGATGCCAATGCGGTACTTCGCCGTGACGTTCTCCTGGCCGGTGGGCAGCGGCGCATTGAACTGCACTCTGGTCTTGCCGTCATCCTCGTGGCGCACCACGTACACGCGCTCTTCGATGGAATAGCCGTAGAGCGTGGGGACTTCCCGCCACAGCACATCGTTCACCCGCACTTCGAGCGTGGACTGCGCGCCCGTCGGCGTCTGCGCGCTGACGTAGGTGAGCGGCTGCTGGCGAAGCGTGAAGGTCTGGTAGCGCTGCGTGCCGTTGCCGCCACCCAGGACTTCGCTCTTGGTTTCGCCGTGCGTGGCCGCGACCACGTTGGCGTTGACGGTCACGGTAGCCGGGTCGTAGGTGTTGGTAAGCGGCAGCGTGAACTTCAGCACCGTGAACAGCCGTCCGGCTTCGAGCGTGCCGTCGATCAGCACATCGGCCAGTTGGCGCACTTCGTGATCGACCACGCCGTACAGGTCGGTGCGCGTCCCGGTCAGGATCACCGTCTGCCCTTTCACCAGTCCGGGATAGTATTTATCGAGCGTGACCGTATCGCCTGCCACGTCCGTCGTGATCGGTACAGCGGCCAGCGGCAATTGCTCGCTCTGCCCCAGGACTGTCGTGTCGCGCATCCGGTAATTGTTGAAGCCGTCATTCTTGTCCAGTGTCAGGCGACTTGCCTTGACGGACAGCGTAAAGTCGTTGCGGGTCAGTTCCTGGTTCTTCAGCACGCGGAAGGCACGCGCCGCTTCCGATGGGCTTTCCAGCACCACCCAACTGCTCTCCGTCATGGCCGGATACGTATTGTCGAGGTCGATGGCGTTGGCACTGCTGCCGGGGTTGGGGGCGTCGGACAGGTCGAGGTTGTCCCAATCGTCGGGGTACTGCCAGTTCGATTTATTGATGTTACTGTTCGCCAGCACACTGCCGATGATCTGTTGTGTCTGCCCGTTGACCACCTGCGGCAGCGTAGCCCACTTCGGCGCATTGTGCCCGAAGATGGCTGCCCGCTGGCGCAGGGCGTAAACGCCCGTTTCGGCGGGCGGCGCAGGCGGCGGGGTATTGGCCGCTGTAGTGAACGCCGACGACGACCAGCCAAAGATGTGGCCGATGGCGACGGTATCGCTGCTGCTGTAGACGTTACCGGTGAACACGTCGCCGAACACGCTGTCCGTCAGGTAGGGCGCGGCGGCAAAGCCGTACTCGATCCCGATCAGCCCGCCCAGGAACGACGACGGTTGGGGCGCATCGGCCAGTTCGAGCGTGGTCTCGCCCGCTGCCGCGTTCTGCACAACGCGGCGCACGCGCTTCACCTCGGTTTCCGTGTCGGAGACCACGATCAGCACACTGTCGCCGCGCCGGATGCCGCTCTCGATGCCGCTGATCACCGCTTGCGTCATGCTGGTGGAAACGACTTGCGGCGCGCGTGTCCGCACTTTCATCAAGTTCCAGGCCGAACGCGCCTCGATGGTCGCGCCCGTCTCGAAGGTCTGCGGCAGTTCGTCCTTGCCGGGAATGCTCATCACGCGCGTGCCCGCCTCGATGGTGGTCAGTTCGGGCGTGCCGGGCGTGTCGTCGATGATGAAGGCCAGGTACGTATTGGCGGCTACGCCGGGGCGGGGTTCGTAGCCGATCAGCCGGGCAAGCTGCACCAGCGACACCCGCTCCCTGGCGGTGCGCACGTACCACTCGTTGGCATAGCGCTCGGTGTAGAAGGTCAAGCCATCGTCCACGACGGCGCAGGCGTCCAGGTAGGCGATGCTCAGGTCATCCCGGTCACGGGTCTTCAAGCTGCGCAGCGCCGGATACTTCGCGTTTGACAGGCGGGCCAGCATCGACTCCAGGAAACGGGCGTGGGTTCCGACCCGATAGGCGATGCGATCCAGCCCGGCGCGGTTATTCACGCGCACCGGAGTCTCCGCCGAGACGCCGTCGCAGCCGTCGCAGTCGTTCAGCCCACGCAGCGTAGGGTCAAGGGTGTTGGGCATCTACTTGCCTCCCTTCATGATCAGGCGGAATACCCCGCGCTTGGGGAAGTTCGGGTCGTTTTCTAACTGCGCGATCTGAAGCCGCCCGAATTCGAGGCTGCCGCTGCTCAATCCGCTTGTGCCGGGTTGATCCTGCACCTGGAAGGTCGTCACTTCGACGGACTGCACGCCGGGCACGGTGCTTGCGGCGGCGTACAGACGGCTCAGGTAGACAGGCTGGCCGAAGGTGAAGTTGTCCGGGTGGAAGACGCCTTTGGTTCCGTCCGGCAGCGTGCGTGTGCTGAACACCATAAGCAGCGCCTCGCGCACGGCAGAGCGGAAGTAGTCCGGCTCGACGCACACTTCCATCTCAATTTCGAGCGGCACGTACTGTGGCCCGTCGATCTCCAAGTCGTAGCCCATCATGCGGTAGCCGTCCATATAGGCCCGGAACTCGTCCTCGAATTCCTGGGTCACTGCCAGCCCGCCAAACCGATCCACCGTCAGGAACACGGTATACCAGCAGCCCGTCCAGCGGATCGTGGCCGCCGCGCGCTGTACGCCGGGGAAACGGAGCGCGCGCGCTTCGTAATCCGCCGGGGTAACGGCCCGCTCCTGCGTGCGGAAAGCCTGCGGCGCGTTCTGCCGCACCGTTTCAATGTCTTCCGGGGGTGTTCCGCCCATGCTTGGCAGCGGATTGCGCACGGCGATGATAGCGGTTTCGTTAGTGATGACGTGCGCCAGCACATCCGCGCCAATGTTGGCAACGCTGAAATCGCCCAGGCGGTAGCGCGCCCAGAACGACTCGCCGGGGTTGGGCCGCTTGCCGTTTTCGTCGTCCCCGAAGCGAACGTAGGCGCTGCCGTCGTTGTCCACTTCCAGCACAAATTCCTCTTTGTCGGGCGTGCTGTTCAACAGATCGCGCTGCGGCTCCCACAGCGCGCCGCTGAAGCTCTGGTCATGCGCCAGCCGGATGGCAGGCAGAGCCGCCCAGGGGCTGAAGCGCATCACGGAGGCCGCCGAACGCGGGGCGGTGGGTGAGGCGTTCACCGCATGATCGTAAGCGACGACCTGGGACACCGGGCCTTGTTGGAGATAGGGCCGGAAGCGCGGCGGCACGGAGTCGTCCTCTGCGCCACTCGCGTCGTCGCAGTGCGCGCGATCAGTGACGTAAGCCAGGGTGCTGGCCGGAACTGTGCCCAGGTCTTCGGGCGGGAGCGTCCGCCCGTGATCGGCCAGGACGATGTTGCCGCGCGCTATGCTGATCGCGTCGCCGCATTCCGCGTTCCAGTCGGACGGGGGTGCAGCCACGTCGGCGGACAGACACAACGGCGCGGGCAGCGCGTCCTCCGCGTGCCAACGGATGTCGGTCACGGGCGTGCCCGTCAGTTCGTCTTCAGTCAGGCTCACGGCCACCAGCCGCACGGCGAAGCGCCTGGAAGGGTCCTCATCGGCGGGGTCGCCCGTTTGAGCGCCGCGCACCTCCTCGAAGATCAGCACGTCGCCGGGATGCAGGTCAGGGAAATGACCTTGCAAGCTGGCCTTTGTCGCCCCGCGCGGCAGCACACAATCCTCGTCACCCCACGTATAAAAGCACATGAAGTTGTGCGCGCTGAACAGGGTGGCGTCGTGCATGGTCTCGAAGACCTGCGGCCCGTATTCAAGCGCCTCACGGTACGTTTGCGTGTCCGCCTCGAAGGTGATAGGTTTGCCGGGCACAGCCGTGAAGACCTGGGTGTGCGCCGGGAGCGGTACGCCCGCCGTGACTGACGGATCGACCTGAAAATGCACCCAGATGCGGGCTGAAACGCCGTCGTGCATCCGGTAGTCCACCAGCCGCGCGTGCCGCCGCACCGAAATGCGGCTGCGCGCGGTGAACAGATAGGCTTCCGTGTTGATTGCGTCAAGCTGGTAGTGCTGGTAGTCCGCGATCTGCGCCTTCAGATCGACCAGCGCGTGCATCAAATCGGCCACGTGGTCTTCGCGCCAGTCGGGCACGAGGATGCGCATCCGGTCAAGCATGGCCTGCCGCAGCGAGTTGAAATCGCGCGCCAGGTAATCCAGCACTGGCTCGGTGAAGACCTTCGGCGGGCAGTCGCCCGTGTCCTCGCAGTCGAAGTCAGTATCGCAGTTCACCTTGAACGAGAAATCGACGGCGGACAGCAGCCGGTCATAGCTCGCGGGCGGATCGTCGCTGGTGGCCGTCGCCACCAGGCGCAGCGTGTAGGTGCTGAAATCGCCCGCCTCGTCCACCTCGATCTCAAGGGTGAGCGGGTCGGCGGTGCTATTCACGTTCAGCACGCGGATACCGCGCACGGCCTCCCCGCCTTCAATGCGCACGTTGTCGGGCGTCAACGGGCTGGCGGGCGCTTTGAGCAACGTCAGCAGCAAGAAACGCTGTCGATCCGCCAGCGGCATCGACGGGTCATCTTGCACTTCCACGAAGTCGATGCCGTTCAGCGTGGCGTGTGCCCGCACCGCATTGCGGCGCGTCTCGTCGCAGCAGAAGTAGATCGTCATGACGGAACCACCTGCGTGAACTGGTCAACGCGGCGCTGCTGGGTGGCGCGGATCACGTAGCGCACGGTGATGCGCAGCGTCGAGTCTTCCGCTTCGACGTTCACCGCCTCGATGATCAGCAGGTCGCCGAGCCAGCGTTGAAGCGATCCTTGCACCAGGAACTGAGTGGCGGTGGCGAGTTCGTCGCTGCTCGGCGCGAACACCAGTTGGAGCAGCCCGCTGCCGAACTCCGGGCGGTTGACGCGCTCACCGGGCGAGGTGAACAGCACCTGCATGATCAGGTCGCGGATGTGATCGTCGTCCGAAGGCGCAGCAGTGCGCCCCCGCGAGTCGAAATGGTAAGGATAATCGGCGTTGGCACTCATCCTCACGTTCCTTTCACGCGCGGCTGCACCATGACCACCGTCGGCGGCCCCTGTGGAATCTGCTCGACGCTCAGGCACAGGCCCGAACTGCTCTGCAAGATGACGGGCTGCCCGCCGACACGTACCCGCACCGCCGGGGCGATCCACTGCACCTTGACGCAGGGCTGTGGTTTTGTCCCGGCCCCAACGGGCACTTGAAACGGGCAGCCCGACACGGTATAGGTGTCGTTCAGCACAGCCACCGGCGACCCGGCGGCCTTGACCCGCGTATTGGCCGAGACGATGGACACCGACGCCCCGTGCGGGCAAATGGCGCTGCTGCTGGTGGTCACGACGTAGCCGGGCATGTCACGTCACCTCCAATGCGCCGCCGTTGATGGAGGTCTGCGGGCCGCTCAGTTTCACGCTCGCGCCCTGCCCGTTCGTGATCTCGATGCCCGCCACTGTGATCGCAATCTTCATGCCGCCGGTAGTCTCGATGGTGATCCCGCCCGCGCCGGGGAGATCGTTCAGCGTGATGGTGGCGGTAGAGGTCTTGATGACCTTCATCTCGGCGACGGCGGGCGCGGCAGGCGCTTCGCCAGTGCCCCAGAAGCAGCCGCTCCAGATCGGGTAATTGATGTCTCCCCCCTCGAACTCGACCCAGATGTTCGCCCCCACTGGCGGGATCATAAAGAAGCCGACGCCGTTCCCGGCATAGGGCACGCAGGGCATCGCCCAGTTGAGCACCGAATCACCCATGACGGTGGGGCATTGCGGCTGGATGCGCCCCTGCATCAACGGATCGACGTTGTTGGCGACAGTGCCGCGATATTTGCCGAAGTAACGCACTCGATCAGTCACAGGCTTACCCTCATGGAATGACCAGCGGGACGGTTGACCCCGTGCCTTCGCGGACAAGTGTGAATTTCTGTGTGTAGTCGCCCATCTTGATCGTATGAGTCACCTTTTTGACGTAATAGAAGCCGTCGTAGCTGAAGCCCGCCCCGCGCAGACCGACCAGTCCGCGCGCCATCAGCGGCAGCCCATACTTGGCCGTGTTCAGCACCCCCTCAACCTTGACCGTATCCATCGAGGCGTCGGTGCGCGCCTGGGCCTGGCCCATCGCCTGCTGCGCCGTCTGCCCGCTCGTGCCGCCGAACGTTTCGGTGCGCGTCAGGGCGCGGTCAAGCAGGGGGTTATTGATGGCAAGCGGCGGGCGCGTGGTCAGGAAGCTCAAGATGGGCACGCGCTGGTTGGTGGTGCGATCCTGGACGCTGCCCTGCACCGTTGTGGCTTCGGCGGGCGTGCGCTCGATTTGGAGTGAGTCCACGTTGGAGTCCGGCCCCATATCGACGGTCAGCGCGCGCTGCGGAATGCCGACGCGGATCGGCGGCCCCCAGTAAGCCGTGTTTGTGCCGATGACCGGGCCGGGGATGACGAAGAAGGTATAGGCGTGGCGCTGCGCCATGTCTTGCAGGTAGGCCAGGTCGGTGGCGCGCTGCACGGGCACACGGTCAGTGGGCAGCGGCACTTCGAGCGTGAGCGGCGGGATGACCAGCGGGATCAGCCCGTACTGCGCATAGGTGATGATGATCTTCATGGCGATGACGTTATCGGGCTGCGCCGGGTGCTCAGTGTTCTTCTCCTGCAAATCCATCATGATCGACACGTCCTCGCCTTGCAGCGTCAGCGAGGCCGGGTCGCCGCCCGGCGTAGCGGGTTTAAGCTGGTGGTTGGTGATGATCCCGTCCATCAGCACCAGCGGAATCGCGCCAAAGGCACAGGCGATGATCACCCGGTTGCCCGCCTTGAACTGTGGATTGGCGAAGATCAGATAGTCGATGAAGTCCTTGCGGTTGCGCACGGCCTTAAAGACAAGCTGAAAACCGGAACGGCCTTCGTCGCTGTGCGTGACCTCCACGCTGTCCAGCATTTCGAGGGCAGGTTCGGGCACGGGCAGCGGCACAGTCGGCCCCATCAACAATGTCAGGTGCAGTCCAATCAGGCTCATGGCAAGTCCACCCGTTACGGCTGCGGGACGGGCACGCGCAGAGTGCGCCCATCCTCTTCCAGATCGAACGGGTTAATGGCGTTGTTGGCATCGGCGATGCGCCAGAATTGAAGCGGATCGCCCAGCGTGCGGTAGGTCAGCAAATCAAGCCGCTCGCGCGCGCCAACCGTCACCTGGGCCAGCACGGGCAGCGACTCGCCGTCGGGCAGGAACCGGCGTCCCACGTAGGACGACACCTGACCGTTGGGCGCGGTGTAGGTGAAAGTCGGCAGTTTGGCGTAGCGGCTCGTGAAGTCAAACATGTGCGCTCCTTAGACCAGCTTGAGGTTGCTGCCGACGACGGCGTTCAGGCTGCTCGTCGTGGCGAGCGCCGCCAGCGTTTCTTTGATCCGCTGGTGCGCAAGGAACAGATTCCAGGCCGGGTTTTCCGCACTCACGTCGGTATAGCTCAACACCCGCAGCCCCAGCGATACTTTGGCCCGGATCGGGCTGAGGTTCGGGTGGTGCGCATCTTCGGTGACGCTGAATTCGGTCAGCTTCACCGGCAGGATGCGCCGTTTGCCCCAGATGAACAGCGTCAGCGGCGCCGACGGCGGGATGATCTCGATAGTGCCGATCTTGAGGAGTTGGTTGTTGGCGAGGATCAGATCGCTCTTCGGATAGATCAGCAGTTCCAGCGCCGAAAGCTGCGGAAAAATCCCGACATCGCCAGCGGTGGCATCACCCTTGTCGAGCTGATCGGCGGCGTCGATCTCCACGTCGATCTTGATGGTTTCGACGGGCGCGCCCTTCAAGCGCGGCGGGCTGCCGCTCTTGCCCTCCTCCTCCACAATCTGCGCTTCCAGCGTGCGGGTGAGCGTATTCGGGTTGTACTGGAACACGATCACGCGCGGGGTTGGATCGGGCGAGTCGATGCTGACCAGCGCCCCCTTGAGCAGGCGCGGCGGCGTAAAAAATGATGTCATGATTGCAGGTCCTCTTCACCTTCCGCCGGACTATTACGCATCCGAATGAATTCCGCCTCGACCCTATACTGCTCGATTGTGTAAAACGTCGTTACCTCATAGCGCCTGAGGAGTTCCATCACGTGATGATCCAGGGCGATTTTTGGCGCGTCTGGATAGGCGTCTGCTGTGCGCGCTGCCCCGGCAAGCCTGTAAACGAAACCGTCTCTCCATGTTCCGGCATATTCCAGGAAGATAGAAAAGCCGAAAACGTAACCGCGATAGCGCTCCTCGTCCCTGTATTCCTCGGTCTCGTAAACGCGCAGGGTGCAGCCCAATGCCTTCTCGATAATCGTGCGGATTTCCGCCAGAGGCCGGCTATCGGCAAAGTAGAACGTCATGTAAAGCTGATATGGCTGGAACATCACACCTCAACCACCGTCTGTGGATAGCGCAATACTCCACCCCGTACCCGCAGCAAAATCTCGATACCTCCGGCTCCGGCCTGTCTGAACGCTCCCTGAGGGTATCCTGCCGCCTGTAGCTGCAAATCCAATGTCGCGTCGGGCGATTGGATAAAAAAGTGGAAGGCCGGTCTACCTGTATCCACGTCGATACGGAAACCACGCAGCAACTCGCCCACACTCTGGATTTCCGTGATAATTCTGTCTTCGATGGCCGCAATCTGACTGGCTCGTGACCAGGCTCGAATTTCGTCCAGAGTTCGGAACTTGTGTGTTTGACCCTGATCGCTAACCGGTAAGATAGGTTCGATTTCCTGCATCCACAGCGATAACGGAACTTCGATGTACGCATCGCAGTCAAAATCACCGGGATCAAAACGTTGAGCTGCACCAGCCGGTGTCACCTTCTGTGGTCCTTTCCATCCCCTCGCCAGGCTGCCTCTGAACCCGATGCGCGTCGCAGGTACGACGGCCATAATATCGGCTCGGAACCCGCCGAGGATTTCGGCGATTTTGGCCGTGATTTGTGCCCACTGGCGGTTGCTGAGTGCTTCGGTCTGAAGATTCCGCCTGAGTGCGTCCAGGCGTGCGCGATTGTCCCGAATACCGGGATCGTTCTCGTAGCCATCGACTTCCACCCTGATGTCGTTCACATCGTTTTGCACCTGTTGTAGCTGCTGCCGCGATGCGCCCTGTACCCCTGCATCAGTGCGCATCCTTTCGAGGCGTGTGCGCGCGGTGCGAAGATTCACCAGTTGCGACGACAAAGGTTCCGGGTCGAAGGCGACGATCTCAAGCAGTTGATCAACGCGCCGGTCTTGAGTGTTGATGCTGTCAAGGACGACATCACGGGAAAGGCTAATTGCGGCCCCGCTCAATTCCAGCTTGCGGAATATCCAGCGCAGCGAAACGACAAGTTCTTGTTCTTCTCGCGTTACCTCGGCGTTTTCAGCGCTAATACGCTGCTGCCCCGGCTCTCGGCGCGCCAGGGCCAATACCTGGTCGGCTTCCACATTGACGACAGCCGCCTGTCGTCGGGCTGTATCGACATAAACATCACCGTGTTCGTCGGTGATTGCGCGCAGCGCATCAACGGCTGGCGTCATCAAGAACTGCTGCAAAACGGTTTCCGTGCTTGCAACGTAGGGAACAGCATCGTTGCCTACAACACGAATAAAGAGGCTGTGCGAGGCTCCGCCGGGAACATCGACCGGAACGCGCTCGCCAATCTGAACTGCTTCCTCCGCACCAGCCGCGCCGGGCGCTGCCGCAACGAGTTGACCCTCCGCACTCCCGCCCCGGAACAGGCCGAGCACAAATTCGAGGAAGCGGTCAATGGCCCGCCACACTGCATCCTGGATGTTCTGGATGATCTCGCGCACGCGCGCCCCAACGTTGCCCAGGTTGAGGAATCGCGCCAGCAGGTCAATCGCCAGCGTCAGCAATTCAGCCAATACCCCTTCCACCGCTGCAATCGCTGGCTCCAAAATGCCGCGTGCAATGTTGCCGATCATGTCGGCCACCACGCGCAGAACCCGGACAATGCGCTGCATCTGGTCGCGGATGAAGGTGTAGAACTGGTACGCCGCGATAATCAGATTCACCAGCGCGCCCACCGGGTTGAACAGCGTGGCGAGACGTGTCACCGCTGCGACGATGATGCGCTCCTTGATGTAGTCCACCAGCATCCCCAGCAGCGTATCGCGCAGGGTAGAAAGGTCATTCTGGATGCGTTCCCAGAGCGCCTGCCAGCCGCCTTCGATCAGGGTCTGGACGTAGCTGACCACGAATTCAAGCACCTGTACGCCGCGTTCGCCCACAAAACGCACGATGCGGATGCGCAGATTAGCCCACGTCAGGCCCAGCACCTGGGCGACGATGCTGATCACGCCCAGCAGATCAAAGTGCTCCGGCAGCGTGATGCCTGTGCTGCCTATCGTGCCGGTCAGCCAGTCGATGATGCTGTTTTGCAGGTGCGTCAGGAAATTGTCAGCGAAACGTGTGATGCCGCCCCACACGGCGGAAAAGATGTTGGAGACAAAGCCGCCCGGATCGTCTACGATGATCTGGATGGTTTCGCGCTGCCGCCCGATGAACTCGTAAATCGAGGCCGGGTCGATCCCAGCGACGCGGCACGCGCTCTCAAACAGTTGGAGGAAGAACGTTGCCCAATCGCCCGTCAGCGCGGCCCGTGCCAGGGCCAGGCCCGTGTTGACCGCCGCCTGGAAGGTGTTAATCACGAAGTTAATGCCCGCCCGCAGCGTCTCCACGATGGCGTTGACGGCGGTCTTGAGCGCGTTCGCTACGCTGTCGATGGCTCGGTCTGCCGCTTCCACTGCCTCGTCGATGAGCGCGCAAAGTTTGGCCGCCAGTTCAGGGAATAAATCGCCCAGCAGGTCTTGGACCAGCCCTTTCAGAAAATCGGCAAAGGCGTGGATCAGGCTTTTCAGGGCGCTCGCAATTGCGTCGATCAGGCCGATCACTGCATCGCGCAACGCGGTCAGGATGTTGTTGATTTGCTCGCGCACCCAATCGAAAACGCTGTTGATGAAATCGACCAGGGCATCAAACAGGTCGGTCAGGAAATCGAGCGCCGCGTCCAGCCAGCTCTCGTCTTCGGCCTCGCGTTCCTTCTTGCGGCGTTCCTCCTCGGCTTGCCGTTCCCCCTCGGCGACCTGGGCGTTGGCATCCACTTCCGCCTGCTGGTACTTGCCATCGATCTCGGCCTGTTTGTCGCTGGCCTGCCTGTCGAACTCGCCGCGATCTGTGTTGCGCCGATCCTCCGCCTGCTGTTCCACGTCGGCGACGGCGGCCTCCTGCTGTTGGAGCGTGGACTGCCGCCCATCTTCGATCTTGCTTCGCGCCTCGGCGACTCTGGTGCGCTGATCAGAATCCGCCTGGCGCTGCGCTTCGGCAGCATCTTGCTGTGCTTTGTTCACCGCTTCCTGGTGCTGCGTGTCCCGCTCCTGCGCTGCCGTCTGCATCTGGGACTGGGCTTCGGCCAGGCTGTCCTGCATCGGCCCGCCTGCAAGCTCGTCGAAGGCTGTCTGCACTTCGGGCGGCTGGTTCATCGCCAAGTACTGCTGCGCGCCTTCGGGGGCGGCGGCCTGCTCTGCCGTGGGCGCGGTGAGTTCGCCAAGCGGAATCGACTCGTGAACGTCGGCAAGCTGCACGCGCTCCGCGCCGGGCAAGGCCCGCGCCTGATCCTGCTGCTGCGTCAGGACGTCACGCGCCTGCCGCGATCCCTCGTCGATCTGGTTCTGGAAGCGCTGTGGGTCGGTTTCGCCACTTTGCGGCACTCTG
This sequence comes from Chloroflexota bacterium, assembly GCA_021325095.1. GTDB lineage: Bacteria > Chloroflexota > Anaerolineae > Aggregatilineales > UBA2796 > JAJPHV01. The sequence goes on from JAJPHV010000020.1 coordinate 42,346, forward strand.
GGCGGCGTGCCGGGGCTGGTGACGACGTTGGGATCGCGGGTTTGTACGTTGTCCAGCGATTGCTCCGCAACCCGCTCCGCCATTGCCCAAATGTCAGTTGCACCGGACAGCGACGACTGAACCCGCTCGGTGACACCGGGGTTGGCATTCACGCCCCGCTCGTTCAGCACCGGGCCGCCCAGGATGGATTCGGCGTCGGGGGTGGGTTCGGGCGGCACGGGTTCAAGATTCACGTCCGCCGAAGTCGGTGCGATGATCGTCCCGGCGGGCGGCGGCGTGTTGCCGTTCAGCTCCGCTTTGATGTCCGGGGTGCTTTCCTGGATCGCCTGGGTCTCCTTCGCCATCGTGCCGGAGAGCCGCGCACCCAGATCGCCCGACACCTGCGCTTTAACGGTTGGTGGCGCAGCGGCGAAAGCGTCCATCAGCGCGGGAGTGGCCTGGGCGCTATCCAGCGCGGCCTGAGCGGCTGCCGTCTGCTGCTCACGCGCGGCCACCTGCTCCGCCGTGATGCCCGGTTCGGGCGCAGGTGGAACCTGGAACCCCTCGCCGAGCGGGGCGGCTTCGGCTGCGGGCTGTTGTTGGGGTGCGCCTGCCGCCTGTCCCTGTTGTGCCTGCGGGCGTGGCGCTTCAGCCGCCTCTGCATCGGAAGGCCGCGTCACGGGGATGCGCGCCACGCTGTAACTGACACGCGACAGCCCGGCAGGTGCACCTTCGGTTTCGCTGACCGGGGCGCGTTCGGCGCTCCGTGCCCGCGCCCGATCCGCGCGGCGGCGGGACTCGCTGGTACGTTCGGCGGGCGTTTGGGTCGCCTCGGCAGCGGGAACGCGGACGGGTGTGGTCATTCTACCCCCCCGCTGATCTCCGCAAAGATCGCTCTGGCGACTTCCGCGCCGACGAGCGCCGAATCCACCGAGGGAAGCGTATCGATCTGGACACGCTCAACGTGCCACACACTGCGCGAGGCCAGCGCCGCCGGAATGCCGCCCGCAACCAGACGGGCCAATTCCGCTTGCAGCGCCGCGCCAAAGCGATCCACGTCGAAGTTGTGGAACCCGTTGAGCGTCAGTGCGTCGATCTGCACCTCAACCGGCCTATCAAGCGTCGAAACGGCTTCAGGCTTTGTCACTGACCCAATCCCAGATTTCAGCGTCCGGCAGCGGCATCTCCAGCTTCGAGAACTCGCCAGCCGCCGCGCGCAGCAAATGCGCCATGTTGATAGGTTCGCCTGCGTCTGCTGCCAGGAAGGCAGAGTTCAGTGCGATGTTGCGAATGCTCCCGCCCGTAATGTTGAGCCGCGCCAGCTTCCACAAGTCCAGGCCGTCGGTGGGCGCTTCCGGCGGGAAGACCCGCTCCCAGATGGCCGCCCGCTGCTCGGCGGTGGGAAATGGAAACTGCACCACGAACCGCACGCGCCGCAAGAAAGCCCTGTCGAAGTTGTCCAGCATGTTCGTGGTCAGGATCGCCAGGCCGCGATAACTTTCCATCTGTTGCAGGAGGTAGCTCACCTCGATATTGGCGTAGCGGTCATGGCTGTCGCGCACCTCGCTGCGTTTGCCGAAGAGTGCGTCGGCCTCGTCAAAGAGCAGGATCGCGCCGCCGTATTCCGCCGCCGTGAAGATGCGCCGCAGGTTCTTCTCGGTCTCGCCGATGTACTTCGAGACCACGCCCGACAGATCGACTCGATACAGGTCGAGCCGCAGCGTGTTGGCGATGATCTCCGCTGCCAGCGTCTTGCCCGTCCCGCTGCCGCCCGCGAAGATCACCGCCGTGCCCGTGCCGCGCGTGTTCGCGCCGAAACCCCACACGTCGAAAACTTTGCGCCGGTGTGTCACATGGGCAATGATGTCGTGCAGCATCGCCATCTGTTGATCCGGCAGAACCAGATCGTCCCAGGTGTGGCGCGTTTCGATCCGCAGGGCCAGATCGTCCAGGCTGGGACGTGCCTGGCGGCGGCACGAATCCCACAGGCGGCGCTTCAGCTCTCCGCCGGGCGCGTTTTCTGCCAGGCCAGCAAAGGCGTCCTCGACAGCGGCGCGGATCAGCGTCGGCGACAGCCCGAACTGCGCCGCCAGCACGGGTACATAGCCATTCAACGAAGCGCCGCGCGCACCGAGCGCCTCCCGCCACGCCGCGTGCCGATCTTCGCTGGTGGGGTATTCGAGTGGGAAACGAACGACGTGACGAGACGCCGGGACAGAAACGGGTTGTTCGCTCGCCAGGAGAACCGGGAAATTGCCCTCGGCAGCGAAGGCGCTGAACGCCGCCAGCGCGCGCGGATCGCCGTCCGTCTCAACGAGCAGCACCGCGTTACTGAGCAATGTCTCGCGCTGCCAGGCCCGTGCCAGGCTGTGCCGATCACGCGGGTCGGTGGGCAGGTCAGAGGCGCGCGCCGTAAACAGAACTTTCTCGCACTGCGCGGCAATGGCACACGCGGCAGCCCAAAGCGTGTGCCTGTCCGCCCCGAACAGGGCGATCACAGGCGGGGCAGGCGAAGCAAGCAGCGGCACGACACGAACCATCGCGCCTTCCCCACCGTACTCCGGCTCGACAAAATCATTGGTTTCAACCACAGGCGTGATGATCCCTGCCAGGCGCGTATCGGTGCTTGAAACGCCCGCCAGGAAATGCAGAATGCGTTCATCAATGCGCAGCGGCGTGCGGGTCAGCATTCCGCCCGCATCCGGCGAAATCAGGTTCCAGCGGCGGAGCGGCGCATCGGGTGACAGCGCGCTCCAATGGGCGTCGGGGAGGACGGTCAGCGCGACCCCAAAGGTCGGGCTGCCGGGGCGCAACTCGCCATTGACCTCCGCACACAACGCGGCGATGGCCGAATCCATTTCGGCTCCAGCACAGAGCATGAGCACGTCCGTCTCGAAGGGCGACAGGCCGAACAGCGCGGTCAGCACTGCACAGGCCGACGGCGTTTCGGTGATCGGCAACTCAGGAACCGGCTCGGAGTCGCGCCCAAGCGCACGTTGAAGCAGTGCTCGTATCCGGCTCAGGCGGGCTGCCAGGTCACGCCCGTTCGCGGTTTGCCATTCAGCAGCGTGCAGCTTCGGGGTCATGGCAGCGTCACCGAGGGCGTCACGTAGCCGGTGGGGTCTACGTAGTCGAGGGGCGATTCCGCGCCGTTGATGCGCACCCGCACGAGATACGTCCCTGCCGGAACGCCGGGTATGGGGAACGTGACCTGGGCCGCCGGAGGGTCAGTCGGCGGGCGCGGCGGGGCATCGAAACTGAACGAGAAGGCGGGGCGGTTGGCGGGCGCGTTCAACTCGTTAAGCAGCACCGTCGCACGCGCCGCCGGTTCGACAGACGGATCGATGGTGATCTGTAAACGGCGGGGGTTTGGCCCCCCGGCGGGCAAAATCGTAATGTTGTAGTTGGGACCAGTCTTGGTGATCTGGGGTTGCAGAATGAACGCCACGACGTTCGATTCGATGCCCTGGTGGATCGCCGGAGGCGTGCCGATGTTCAGCATATGGGCAACCTGCGCGCCGACAATGCCCGCCTGCAAGCCTGTCGGCAGGTCAAGCTCGATCCGTTCATCGCTCACGTCGAGCGCCGCGCCCGAAAGTTCTACCCCGCCGACGATGACGTGCGTCTCGTCCCCGCGCAGGGCGCTGCCCCGCAGCGCAACCCGTATCCCGGCCAGAAGGGGCAGCCTGTCATCGGCAGCGGCGACAACATCCTCAATATGCGGGTTCTTGAACGGCAGGGCGTAGACGTTGTAGTCGCGCACGGGTGGTGCGGAACGGGCCGGGCGTTTGCTCTCGATCAGCACTACCGTCACTTTGTAATAGGCCGTCGGCACGTAGCCCGTGTGCATGGGCGACCACAAGTTGGATACCTCATCCGGCGCGGGATAGTACGGCGCAATCTTGATGCCTTCGATCTGATCGGCCAGTTCGGCGGCGGCAAAGGCGGCCAGGACGTTGGCGGGTGTGTCCGTTGTGACCAGCGAGGCCGACGTGAGCGCCGTCCGGATCGTGTCGCGCGGCAACGTCGGACTCTCGTGGAAGGCTTGCATGGCGTAGCCGAGCAGGATTTCGCCGTGAAAGTCGCGCGTGCCGTGCGCCGTGATCAGATAATACAGGTCGAGCGCAAGGTACGGGTTGCTGACGCGCTCGCCTCGATCATTGCGCGAAGGCAGGGCATTCTGTGCCCAACCAGTGTTGACCATCGCCCGATAAAAGAAGATATTGAGCGTTGGCGTATCGTCGCTCACCCGGTGGGGCGGGAGCGCAGTCACCCGCAGGTCAGGCACGACAGCGGAGATGCCATTGCCCGAAAACGGATTCTGAATCACATATTTCATGACCGCACTGGTCGCGGCGATTGCCAGGTTCCCGCTCATCGTTTGCCCTCATTGCGGCGGCGCAAGTAGTCGTCCAACGAGCGGACTGGGCGGATGGACGCAGGCGGACGACGCGACGGGGATGGGCGCGCTGGCGGTGCTGGCGCGGACGGCGGCACGTTGACCTCGATGCGCCCGATGGTGACGCGCACCTCTGGCGGCGACGTTTGAGTCACCCGCGTCGCCTCCGTTGGCCCGGACGGAATGTCGGAGGGTGACACAGGCAAGACTGCCGCCCGGTGTTCAACAGACTCCACATGGACGATCATGGGCGCGGGGCGCTGGAACGCACCCGTATCGGCTCGCTTCGGTTCGATGGTGGACATCTTGTCGTCGTGCGCTACGTCCGGCGGTGTTGAGTGCGTCTCGCGCTGTGTTTGCAGGATGTCAGCAAGGCGTGCGGTCTCGTCACCCCGCTCTGTCTTAGCTGGACGGACGGACTTCGCTTCGCGGATCGGATCAACACCTGGTTTGGGTTGCGGCGGAGCAGATGACTTTGCTTCGGGAGTTGCGGGGGCAATGTAGAAGGATTCGTCTGGCTGCGGCTCTATCAGCGAAGGAACTTCGATATCCGCCATTCCATCCACCGTCTCGAAGCGTGCCACAGGGCGCGGCTGCACCGCTCCGGGCAGCGATCCCTCGCTACCCAGGTTGCGCGCCAGCAGCCGCGTCAGGAATTCGTTCATCCGGCAGCCATCTGGAGATAAGCGCGGCGACGTGTGGAACTGAGCGAAAGAATCTCTGATTCCGTCCACCCATAGACGGAGGCCAGCAAGTGAACTTCGCGCAGCGTGCGCGCCGCCCACGTTTCGACCTCACTCCACAGGTAGGTTGTAATGTCGAACAGCGCCTCCCAGCGATGCCCACACTCCGGGCAGGTCAGTGCCAGTTGCACGTCGGCCTGCGGATCGCATTCAAATAGCGCGCGGGTGCATTCGGCCATCACATCGGGCGGCAGTTCGTTCACAGGGAGGGGCGCACCGTCGCGCCGTGCGTCGAGCGTGACGCGCCGCACCAGGTTATGTTGCACCGGGTCGGCGGCAACCTCAACGAGGTCGTGGGTGGTCAACGGGCGCAGCCGCACCAGGTAAACGTGCCCATCGTGGACGTGACTGATGGGCGGCAGTTCGTCGGTGGCATAGTCCACACGGATGTCCGCTGTGCTAAAGTCCATCTCAAGCCGTGCCTCGCATTCGGGACAGGTCGCCACCGCGTTGAACCGATCCCCAAAGAGTTGCTCGCGCAATGTCAGCAGGGCGGCGTCGCGGCGGCCCAGTCCCCAATCGGCTAGGGATTCGAACGTGGCATCGGGCAACGCTGCCGCCAGCAGACGCAGCGCCCGCACATAGGGCGGTTCGGCTCTGCCGCGCTCCCAGACGTTCAACAGGTCGGCTGCCGCAATGGACACCATAGCCGATCAGCCTAGTTGATGGTCGGCTCAGTCGGTTCCGGTACGTCCGTATCGCGCTCCCAGCCCTCGTTTTGGAGAACGATGGATTGGATGGCAACGGCGTTGGCGTTGGCATCCAGTTCGCCGAGGAGCGTGACCTCCGACACCCAGGCGCGGTAGACCTTGAAGGCCAGGGCAAGCTGGCCGGCCTCGTTGTAGAGTTCAATGATGATGTCTTTGCGGAAGTCTTTCAGGCTCCGTTCCGCGCCCAAATCCCGCCCATATTGCCAGACTTTGGCAGCCCACAACTCGAACTCACGGTCATGGGTGACGCCGCGCTCCAACGTGATTGGCTCGAACTTGGTCTGTCCGGGCGACTTCCGCGCAAAGCTGAGATCGCCGCCCTCGCGGTGTTCGACCACTTCCGTCGTGCGTTTGAGCGCGCTCACTTTGCTGACACCCGCGACGTACCGCCCATCCCACTTGACGCGAAACTTGAAATTCTTATACGGGTCGAAGCGCCCCGCGTTCACTTCAAACTTTGCCACGTCGAAGGACTCCTTTCAGGGATTTGCCTGGTTGAAGACCGTTCAGGCCAAACTCGGCCTTAAACCTGAATCTGCCCGGCGATCTGCTGAATCTTCAGGACAACGAATTCCGCAGGCTTAAGCGGTGCGAAGCCGACCACGATGTTGACGATGCCCCGGTCAATGTCGTTCTGTGTGGTGGTTTCGCGGTCACACTTGACGAAATACGCCTCGCGCGAGGTCTTGCCCTGGAACGCGCCCTGGCGAAACAGCGAATTCAGGAATGCCCCCACGTTCAGGCGAATCTGTGACCAGAGCGGCTCATCGTTTGGCTCAAAGACCACCCATTTCAGGCCCTGGTACAGGCTCTCTTCGATATACAGCGCGGTGCGGCGCACGGGAATGTATTTCCACTCGCTGGCCCGCTGATCCGCGCCGTTGATCGTCCGCCCGCCCCACACCACATCGGCATAGATCGGGAAGTTCCGCAGGGCGTTGACGCCAACCGGGTTCAAGGCCCCGTTTTCCAGATCGTTCAGCTTGAGGCTGACGGAGGCATTCCGAAGGGAGGCGTCCGTACCGGCTGGCGCTTTCCAGACACCGCGCTGGGCGTCGGTGCGCGCATAGACGCCTGCGACTGTCCCGCTGGGGGCCATCTCGCGTGGGGTGTTGCCTTGCAGCGGGTCGGGGATCATCACGCGCGGGTAGTAGAGGGCGGCGTTGTTGCTGGTGAAGCCGTGATCCGTAAGGTATGTATCCATCGCATCGAAGGCCGTATTGGGCGACACATCGATGATCAGGAAGGCTCGTTTGCCCTCGACGTAGGTCAGCGCGGCTTTATAGACCGTTTCCATGTCGGCGGTTTCAAGGTCTGCGGCGGCGGGAATACACAGAATGTTAAAGATGAACGGGGCAATGTTTTCGAGAGCGTATATGCCGGTCTTGGCGCTCTGAACGCCCTGCAATGCGCCTGCGCCCGTTGTCGTCGTCCAATTGCTGTCACCTGGCACGTCATTCCCGTCATCGCCGCCCGTAGTGCGATTGCCCGGTGCAGCAGGGACTCCGGTGGGCACGGCGGTGTCTGCAAGGTTGGTGTGTCGCAGGCGAACCAGCGTGGAACTGGCGTTGACGACGTTTGGCGCGTAGCGTGCGTTTGAGGGGGTCATGCTCAGGTTGAAGTAGTTCTCGGTGTTCAGGACAACGCCAGTGGTGTCATCCCCAACCACTTCCTCGACACGCAGGTTGAATTGCCCGGCAGGCGCGCCACTCGGAATGCTCACGCGGATACGATCATTGGCCCACGCGCCGGGGCTGCTGGCATCGACGGCGAGCGATCCGCCGGTGGGGGTCATCGTGGCCGTGCTCGCCGTCGATACACCGGCATTATCACGCGCCGCCACGCGCACCACGTAGGCCACGCTGCCGCCATTGAGGTAGTACTGCTGAATGGCGTAGCTGGCCGCGCTGCGCAAATCCAGGCCGCCGAAGACACGCTCGAAGTCGCCGAAGGAGGTGATCCGAACCGGCGTATCGATAGGGCCTTTCTTGAAGAAGTCCACAAACGCGGTATCGGACGTGCTGACACCGGCTATCGTGCGGACGCCGCTTGGAATCTCTTCGACATAAACGCCAGGATAGGAATAAGTCTGAGGCATGTGCGCTCCTTCCGGTAAGTGATCCACATTCGGCGCTGAACCAACGCCCGGCCCAAGATCGGCATAGCCGTGAACCGATTACCATCAAGAAGCGCAGAGGAGGTATGTCGTTACTGCATGTTCGGTTCGGGAAAAGATAATGTCTAATGTATGGGAAATTCGTAAAGGAGTCAAGTCAGATAGAGTAATCCTTCGCGCTGCTCCAGACTCTAACCGCAAATCCTTGTCACCTTTTCCAGACTGGTGCATCTAATCGGATGAAAGCGAGTAACGGCCAATACGATTGGAGAGACATCATCATGGCATTGTTAGAGGAAAAGGATCGCCAGTACCTCATCAAGGAATTCGAGGCGCTGCGTAATCCGGTCAAAATCGTGGTCTTCACGCAGAAGTTTGAGTGCCAGTTCTGCCGCGAAACGCGCCAGATCGCCGAGGAAGTGGCTGGCTTGTCGGACAAGATTTCGCTGGAAGTCTACGATTTTGAGGACGATAAAGTGGTTGCCGAGCAATACGGCATCGAACAGATTCCGGCGACCATCATCCTGCTTGGTGGCGAGCAACCGAAGGATTATGGCATTCGCTACTTCGGGATGCCATCCGGCTACGAATTTACGTCGCTGATCTTCGACATCAAGATGATCGGCACAGGCGAATCGGGTCTTTCGGCAGCGACGAAACAGTGGGCAGCCAACCTGAAAACGCCCGTGCATATGCAGGTATTTGTCACGCCGACCTGCCCCTATTGCCCGCAGGCCGTCGTGCTAGCGCACCGCCTGGCGATGGAAAGCGACTTCATCCGCGCCGACATGGTGGAAGCGACTGAATTTCCGCACCTGGCGATGAAGTATGACGTGATGGGCGTGCCGCGCACGGTCATTAACGAAGACACGCATATCGAAGGCGCAGTGCCGGAGTCGACACTGCTGGCAAAGCTCAAGCAGGCCGTCGCTGCCGAAGCTATGCTACCGCGCGCCTAACTCAGCCAATCGAGGTCTGCCATGTCGTTCGACTTGCAGTTTGGCCTGCCCGACCTGAACCCTGAACCGAACACTTACGATGTGATCATCATCGGCGGTGGCCCTGCCGGGACATCGGCAGCGATTTACACGGCCCGCGCCGACCTGCGCACCCTGGTCATCGACAAAGGGCTGACGGCAGGCGCCCTGGGGATCACCGGGAAGATCAGCAACTATCCCGGTATCCCTGGCCCGATCAGTGGTGCAGAATTAGTGCGCACTATGCGCCAGCAGGCCGAATCCTTCGGCGCTACCTTTCTGGCCGATAAAGTCATCGGCGTCGATTTGCATTCGACTCCCAAGATGGTGATGGCCGGAACCAATACCTTCTATGGCAAAGTGGTGATCCTGGCAACCGGTTCGATGGGACGTACCAACACCATTCCCGGCGAGTCCGAACTGCTGGGGCGCGGGGTGAGTTATTGCGCGACCTGCGACGGGGCATTCTTCCGCAACAAGACTGTCGCCGTGATCGGCAACAACGACGAGGCCCTGGAAGAGGCCCTCTTTCTGACCAGGTTCGCCGACAAGGTCTATCTGATCGCGCCTACGCCTTCTCTGAAGGCCAGTGAGTCGCTGGCGAGCGAAGTCGCCGGGCATCCCAGGATTGAGATCAGGCTGGCGACCAGCCTGAGAGAAATCGTGGGCAACGGCCAGGTGGAGGGCCTACGCATTCGCCCGCGCGGTGGGGATGAGTCTTTCCTGCCTGTATCCGGTGTGTTTGTGTACTTGCAAGGCGGACAGCCCATCGTCGATTACCTGATGGGACAACTTCAAACGTCGCCAGAGGGCTGCCTGCTCGTTGACCACGAACGGCAAACCTCGATCCCCGGTGTCTTTGCGGTGGGCGATCTGCTGTGCAGCCACGTCAAGCAGGCTGTGATCGCCGCATCCGATGGGGTGATTGCGGCCATCGCTGCCGAAAAGCACATTCGTGAGCGTAAGGCACTTGTGGTGGACTGGAACTAACAGCGCGGGAGGACAGGTATAATGGAGCACATTGGTTAATCGGGGCACTATCCAGAGCATATCTCATGCTGCAACAATCTCCTGACTCGGCTTTGTTGGAGCGTATTCGCGCCGGGGACAAAGCCGCCTGTGCAGAGTGTATCGAACGTCATGGGGCAGGCGTTTATCGGCTGGCGCAGCACCTGACGAAAGACGAGGCGGAGGCCGAAGACGTTGTGCAGGAGACGTTTTTGCAGGCGTTCAAGGCTATCGACTCGTTTGAGGGGCGCGCTGATTTGCGTACCTGGCTGTACCGGATCACCTACAACACGGCACTGATGCACCTGCGCAAAATCCGCCCGGTGCAATCCATCGAGGACTCACTGCCAGACGACGAGGGTCTGACCGTCCCGACCCAGTTCTTCGATTGGTGCTGCCTGCCTGAGCAGGACTTCCAGACTGAGGAAACGCGGAGCCAACTGGAACAGGCCATTTCGGAACTGCCAGAAACGCTGAGAGCGGTCTTTGTGCTGCGCGAACTCGAAGGCTTATCAACGGAAGAAACGGCGCAAACGCTCCAACTTTCAACCGACGTGGTCAAACAGCGGCTGCACCGCGCCCGGCTGTGGCTGCGGGAGCGACTCTCGGCATACTTTGCGGAGCGACTGCGGGGCTGATATGTCAGGTCATAAGGATCATAAGAACTGCGAATTGATCTTGGGGAATCTATCGGCTTACCTGGACGGGGAGGCTTCCGCAGCGCTCTGTGCTGAGATCGAGCGCCATCTGTCGGAATGTGATGATTGCCAGGTCGTTGTTGATACGCTGCGCCGGACGATTTCCCTGTACCGCACCCTGCCTCCATCCGGGATGCCCGATGCTCTCCGCAAGCGTCTCTACAAAACGCTTGACCTGGAGCAGTTCCTCCCACGAGATGATGGGTAAGACGCAAGCGCCATTCCCGCCATGCAGACACCGGAGAAAATGACAAATGTCCTGCAATTGGCGTCGTTTGTCAACTCCTCTACTTGAGAGCGAAAGCGCTACGTGCGCGGGTGCATCTACGTTTCAGATCGGTCAGTCCGTATCGAAAGGGTAAAGCTCATGCAACTGATCCATTTTCTGGCTAGTTCAACCGGGCGTTGGGTTCGCATCGTTGCGGGAATCGTCCTGATCGTTGTCGGCCTGCTCGTCGTACAAAACACAGGCGGTATTGTGCTGGCGGTGGTTGGGCTGGTTCCGCTGTTGGCAGGCGTATTGGACTTTTGTGTCTTTGCGCCGCTCTTTGGAGCGCCTTTTTCGGGCAAGGCTATTCGCAGCAGACGCTAGCAGACAGCCACTGCCCGATACTCTAGACGCCGGGCGACCCGCCCTGAAAAGTCGCTCGGCATTTCTTTGAGACGTCACAATCTACCTGGCTCAACCCTCGGACGGCTCCGGCACGGCGTTCGCCGCGACGGGCAGCGTGAACCAGAAGCGACTGCCGGAGCCAGCCTGACTCTCCACGCCGATTTCACCGCCCATCGCCTCGACCCAGGTCTTGGCGATGGCTAACCCCAACCCTGTTCCACCCCCCGCGCGAGTGCGAGATTTATCGCTGCGATAGAACCGGTCAAAGATACGCGGCAGGTCTTCTGCCGGGATGCCCTCCCCGGTGTCGGCTACGGCAATAAGTAATTTGCCCGCGCCGCCAGAAGTCGGTGCTTGCGTGTGAACAGAAAGGGTAAGCTGGCCGCCGGGGGCGTGGCGAAGGGCATTCGTCACCAGGTTACGCAAGACCTGAGCCAGCCGGTCTGCGTCGGCGAGGGCCATCGGGAGTTGGGGGGGAATGTCCAGGTTGATTTGCACGTTCTGGGCCTCGGCGGCCAGAGCGAAATGCGCGGCTGTGGCGCGCAGCGAAGCCGCCACGTCAACCGGCCTGATATGGAACGGCAACTGCCCAGCTTCAGCCAGCGTGAGTTCGCGCACGTCGTCCACCAGCCGGCTCAACAGGCGCGTTTCGTCAAACAACGACGCAATCTCCGCGCGTTCCAGAGGGTAAACGCCGTCGAGCAGTGCTTGCAGGTTGCCCTGCATGACGGTGAGCGGGCTGCGCAGGTCGTGTGCGATGTCGGCCATCAGGTTGCGGCGCTGGATTTCAGAGCGCTGGAGTTCGTCAGCCATTTCGTTGAAGGCCGCCGCAAGGTCGGCAATCTCGCGTGTGCCCGCCAGGGCAGCGCGTCGCGTCCAGTCCTTCGCGGCGAAGGCCCGCGCTGTATCGGCCAGCCGCGCCAGTGGCCTGGCGATGCCACGACTGATCACCAGGCCCAGCACAATGCCCACGCTGCCAGCGATCAGTGCAGCGACCACCAGTGTGGAACGAAGTTGATCGAGAAATGCCTGTTCAGCAGGTTGGAACGTGTCGCGTCCCGGCGAATTGACCAGCAGATAGCCCACCGTACCGCCGTTGACGGTGACCGGAAGGGCATTGGCGCGTTCACCCTGATCGAGCATGCTGTTGAAGCGTGTGCCGCGTTCATCATAGATCACGCGGTAATTGGCGTCGGCAAGTAGTATAGCGGGCCGTCCAACCATCATGCCGCGCCCCTGGCCCATGCCGGGCCTGGTATTGCCGGCCAGGACGTCCGCTACCCCATTCCAGTTGCCCTGGCGCTGGTAAAAAGCCGCGAGCGTTTCCAACAGGCTGCCCTGGCCCATCATGTCGCGCCGCATGACGTATTGGCGAAATTCGCTGCCCGCACTCCAATCGACGAGCAGCGTGACTGTCGCCACGCCGATCAGGGTAACGAGCACAAAAGCCAGAGACAGCCGCAGCCAGAGCCGGTTCACGAGTTTGGCTCGCTTTCCTTCAACAGGCGGTAGCCCACGCCAAACACCGTCTCAATGTAGCGTGGCTGCACGGGGTCATCGTTGAGTTTTTTCCGCAGGTTCTTGATGTGGCTGTCGAGCGTGCGCTCCAGACCTTCGTAGGCGTAGCCGAGCGCTTCTTCGATCAGTTCAGCGCGGGTGTAGGTGTGGTTGGGCCGCTTCATCAGCGCTTGCAGCAGCGCGTATTCGGTGGGGGTCAGTTCCAGCGGCTGCCCGCCCAGGCTGACCGTATGATCATCCGCATCCAGGCGCAGCTCTCCGACTTCCAGAATGTGGGGCGGCGTCAGGTTACCGGTGGCCCGGCGCAAGATGGCCCGTACTCGTGCCACAACTTCAAGCGGGTTAAACGGCTTGGTCAGGTAATCGTCCGCGCCCAGTTCAAAGCCCAGAATACGATCCGAGTCTTCGACTCGTGCGGTCAGCATCAGTATAGGCGTGCTGGCAAGACGTTCGTCGGCGCGCACACGCTTCGTGATCTCCCAGCCATCCCGCTTGGGCAGCATCAGATCGAGCACAATCAAGTCGGGCCGCTCGCGGCGGATGGCGTGCATTGCCTCCTCGCCATCGTAAGCCGTAAAGACTGTCATTCCGGCCTGTTCGAGATACGTTCGCACCAGCCGTACAATCTTCGGGTCATCATCCACGAGCAGAATTCGATAGCCCATCCTGATTGCTCCTGCACGTTTCCACAGAGATTCTAGCATTCCGCGACTATTTCTTCTGAAGTGCGCTGACCGCCTCCTGGACGGTGGTGACTTCTGCCAGTTTTCCTTGCTCCACGAGGTCTTTGATAGCAGCGTCCGGGTCCGTGCCAGTTGGCAAGGCCAATGCTGCAAGCAGCGCCTCGAGTGGGACAGCACACTGGGTACTGACCTCGCGTAGCGTCATTTTGCCCTTGATCTGGTCAGCCGGGAGAGCCTGCTCCGCAGGCTGAGTGGCCGCCTCTTGGCTTTCACCGGTGGGCGTGATGGCGGTGGCACTCGGTGGCTCAGGCGGGTTGGGTGCATCAGCCTCAACAGGGCTTGCCGTACCAGCAGGAAGAGTTGCGTCATTCCCTGGCGTACTGAGTCTGGCGAGCAACGCATCGCGCAGTGCTGAGGTCTCAAAGCCGGGCACGAGTGCTTCCAGGTCCTTGAGGGCTGTGGCTGGCGATATGTCGCCTGGGATCCCGCCCAGCGTATACAACTCGTCCTGGGAAATACGCAGACCGTCCATCACCTGTTGCAGAGTCATCCAGCCCTTGATGTCTTCCGGCGTCATTTCTGACAGATTGGTCGTTGTCCGGCTGCTCGTAGACCAGAGTCCCGTTGCTTGCGCCCCGAACACAGTTCCGAGGAGCGCCACGATGACGATAATCGGCATGACAAATGGATTAACGCGCATCGGAAACCTCCGTGACCTGATTGGGCAGCCGCGCCCGAATACCATCCAGCCAGGTGGGCGCGAGACGCACTTCCAGCGCGCCGTGACGCGGGCAGGTGTCCACGCACGCCAGGCAACCGATACAGTCACTGCTGATGGTCGTTGAGGTAGCGACGGGCAATTTCACTGGACAGGGTCGTTCACAGAGGGCGCAGGCTTTGCACGAGTCGCCAGCGCGCCGTATTCTGAACAGGCTGAACCTTCCGATCAGGCTGATTGCACCACCGAGTGGGCAGGCATAGCGACACCAGGCCCGCTCGACAAAGAAGGATGTGACGAGGACGACGATGAGCGCCACGTAGGACACACCGGCCACTGCCGGGTTGAACTCGAACAGCCAGCCGAGGCCAAACAGCGTCCGGTAGGGATCGATGTCCGCAAACCACAGTTTGACCAGGGCAATCGTCTGGTACAGGATCAGCGCTAACATCACGTACCGGCCATAGCGTAAGACGCGATCCAGCCGCGCTGGAACCTGGATTTCACGAATGTGTAGTTTACGGCGCAACCAGGTGAGGAAATCCATGACTGCGCCAAAGGGACACACCCAGCCGCAGAACGCGCCCCCGGCAATGAGCGTGCCCGCCAGCAGCCCGAACAGAAGCAGCACATTGGATTGGTGCGTTTTGGGCACAAACTGCCCACCCGTTGAGACGAACTGCCAGGCGGTTTCCAGTCCACCGAAGGGACACAACGCATCGATGGAGGCTGTCGTGCCATCTTCAGTCGCCAGATTGTGCGTGATACTCGTGATGATAATGAGTGCACCGAAGGCGAATTGGGTCAGGTGGCGCAACCGTTGTGTCCAGGCCATGCGGCGGCGGCGTGCTGCTGCGGGAGGCAGTGGCTTAACCTGCGCTTTGAGCGTGGACAGGATATTTGAGGGATTCATCGTTGGTTCTCCTGGTTGGCGTAGTAATAAGGTGGAGGGCGAAGTCACCTCCGCCCTCCATCCTCTGCCCTGGTTAGCGGCTCCAGCGTCCGCGTGGCATCCGTGACTGGTTCATGCCCATCCCACAGTGGTCACAAACCCCGTCGTGATCCTCGTCCACGAAGCCCATGCCCATTCCGAAGCCACGCGGCGTGAACTTTTCGTTCAGTTGCGCCGTGACATTGGTCTTCATCGTGGCGAGCCACGCATCGGCCTGTGCCTGGGTCAGGCGTCCAGCCGCAACGGCACTCTTCAACGCTTCGGCGCGCGGGGCGACAAACGCATCGACGATCTTGTCCAGCGCAACGCCCTTGTCTTTCGCCACGTCAGCGATGGTCTTGCCGCTGTTCAGGGTAGCCACCAGCGTCGGCTGATCGATGCCCAGGACCTGGGCAGCTACCGCGACCAGCGAATGCTCCGGCCCACCAAAACCGCCCATGCCCCACGACCCACGGCCCCGCCCATAGGGCTGCGGGCCTTGCCCAGGCCCTTGTGCCGAGGCAACTGTGCCGAGCGCAAGCAAGCCAACCAGGAACGCCACTGCCAGAAGACCGTACTTTGTCCATTTGCCGTTCATGACACACCTCCATGTGTACAGTGCAACGTTATGATTTGAGTGTATTGAGGAGGTATGGAGGATTTATGGAGGAAGGAAATTTTCCCGGATGGGGCCAGGGAGCCGCAGCACAATCAGGTTTCAGCCACCAGTTTCAGGCTGCTAGAATGAATACGAAAACGATACTGGCGGTGATGCCGTGTTTTGCCCTGTGGCTCTGTTTATCCCGCGGAAGGCAGAGCCAGGCAGAGTCAGGTGCTGGTCGCGCCAGACGAAGACGTCTCAAGCACGGCGTGCTCAGGCAGCCCCGGCTCCGCCGCTTCGAGCTGGAATGCCGCAGGCAGGCCCGCCGCCCAGGAACGAATCGCCGTCCAGTTGCGGCGCTCCCCCGGCGGAGCCTGAATGATCAACACGACGAACAGCATGGCCCACCACTTCAGGCGGCCATAGTCCAGGCGGCCACCGAAAACGCCAACACTCACTGGCCTGGCAGGTCGCGTTGCATTGAGAATGGGCTGGACATAATGGGTGAGCCGGGCGTAGCGTTCCCTGAAGCTCAGTCGCCCCTCCTGTCGGGGCGGTTTGGGCAATTTCTCGTCCAGCGTCACCGGCACACCGTCAACGCTCGTCTCGTCCGTTTTCGTCAGGCTCATGCACGTGACGAACACGGCCAGCGGGATACGCTGGAACGCCTTTCGGTGCTTTTTGAGGAAACCCGAAGCGGCGCGGTGCCAGCCCATAATCATCGGGCCGCCGACGACCACGCCGTCATAACCTTCGAGGTCCCTGACTTCGCTGAGTGGCAGGACATCGACCTGCCACCCGCTCTTGGCGATCTCCTCGCCGACGGCGCGGGCAACTTCAACCGTTGAACCGGCCATCGTCGCGTAGGCAACCAGGATTCTCCTCATACTTGGCCTCCTGCTCAGGATCAATTCAGGGCTGCGCTTGACGACATTCTAGTTGACGCTGTGAAAGCCGAGCGTGCGCCACATCACGCGCATCAGTCCGTGAGCGAAGTCCGGCTTCAGGAACTGGTTCGGGCAAGCGCCCGGAATGACGGTGATCCCGTTCTCCCGGCATACTTTCACTGCATCCTGTGACACGCTGGTCATGTTTGCCGCCAGACCGGGCTTCGTTCCCATCAGGCAGTGCATCCAGACCCGCTTGATGCCAAGATCGACGCATTGCTGGACGATCTGGTCGGTGACTGTGGGGCTGGTGAGGATAAAAACGGCATCCGGTTTCTCCGGTATCGACTTCAAGTCCGGGTAGCACGGATCGCCTTCAAAACTCGTCAGGTGGGGATTGACTGCATAGACGGTATAGCCGGCTGCCTTGAACTTGCGGTAGCCGAGGTTGCAGCCGGTCTCGCGCTTATCCGAAACGCCGACGACGGCAATCTTTTTCTGTGCAAGGAAATCTTGCACCAGGGTATCAAGTTTGGACATGAGAACACCTCCCCAAACGCAGCGCTTTACTCTGTCTGCAAGTTAACACACGACAGCGCAACCGTCATCGTCTGAACGAAGCATTCTTGAGGGTGGTTTGTTGCTATATTCTTCGGAGACGGTCTACCCCATTTGTGGTAGATGCCGGCGCAGGGCGAGTTCTGATCTCCGGGATGCACTTTAACGCATTCCTTCATGAGGATTATCACGCCAGATAATCGGCCTGAATCGTGTCTACACTTCACTGGCGTTGTTTCATCCGCCTATGCTATACTCACGGCTGTTGCGGGATCGATCTCCTCTCATTTGGTCAGGACTCTCATGCGACACTTTCTCGAAATAGCAGAATGGTCGACCAGCGAACTGGATCAATTAATCCGATTGGCTGTACACTTGAAATTGGAATGGCAGTCCGGCGGCAACCAGCCGGTCCTCGGCGGGAAAGTGCTGGGCATGATCTTTCAGAAGCCGTCGCTGCGCACGCGGGTCAGCTTTGACGTGGCGATGCTGCACCTGGGCGGCCACGCGCTGTATCTCAGCCCCGCGGAGATCGGCCTGGGGCAGCGCGAGAGCATTGCGGACGTGGCGCGTGTTCTGAGCGGTTATACGCAGGGCATTATGGCGCGCGTGTTCGACCCGGCGCACATCACCGAACTGGCGAAGTGGAGCAGCGTCCCGGTTATCAATGGCCTCAGCGATCACAGTCATCCTTGCCAGGCCCTGGCCGATGTGCTGACGCTGTACGAGCATTTTGGGCAACTGCGAGGGCTGAAGATCGCTTACGTGGGCGATAGCAACAACGTCACGCGCTCGCTGGCCGAGGCGGCGGCGCGCCTGGGGATGAAAATGAGCGTCGCCAGCCCACGCGGCTACCAACTGGATACGGCCACGGTGCAGGCGGTGGCAGCCATGGGGCTTGAGTTGGACATCAGCGATGACCCGGCACGGGCAGTGGCCGGGGCTGATGCCATCTATACCGATACGTGGACGAGCATGGGTCAGGAGCAGGAAGCGGAGGAACGCCGCAAGGTCTTCCCGCCCTTCCAGGTGAACGCCGACTTGTTGCAGAAGGCCGAAAGGCATACCGTTGTGCTGCACTGCCTACCGGCACACCGGGGTGAGGAAATCACGGACGAGGTGGCTGACGGGCCGCAGTCCCTTCTTTTCCCGCAAGCAGCAAACCGCCTGCACGCGCAAAAAGCGATTCTCGTGCGGTTGATGAGCAACAAATACCACTAATCACCAGGGATAGATTGAGCATCGAGAGGGCGGTATGGCAGGTGATCGAGCAGTTTACGAACAGGCGATGAATGCAGGCCATAGCGCAGCCTGGGATCAGGAGTGGGATAAGGCTATCATGGCCTATGCCCGCGCTATTCAGGAATTCCCGGAAGACCCGTCCGCTCACAACAGTTTGGGGCTGGTGCTGCTGCAAGCCGGACGCTACGAGGATTCGTTGAAGGTCTACAGCCGCGCCATCCAGTTAGCGCCCGACGATCCTGTGCCGCTGGAAAAAAGCGCCGACGTTCTGGAGCGCCTGGGGCGTCTACAAGAGGCCGCACAGCGCTACGTGAGCGTGGCCGACATTTACATGGCCGAGCGCGACATGGACAAAGCGATTGGCAACTGGGAGCGCGCCACCCGCCTGACGCCCGGTATGCTCAAGATTCACTATCTGCTGGCGCAGGCTTACGAGCGCACCGGGCAGAAGCGTTCCGCGGTGCGCGAGTACCTGACGCTGGCCTTCAACTTCCAGCGCGGCGGCGATAAGCAGCGTGCGCTGCAAGCTGCCGAGCGCGCCAAACGGCTGGAACCGACCAGCCCGCAGGTCTTGAACAGCATCCAGGCCATCCAGTCTGATGCCCTGATGATGATCCCGGACATTGAGCCGGATACGCAGCCTGCGGCGCGCGCCCAGGACTTCAGCGCGATGGAAGAAGAACTGACAGCGGGCGACTCGAACCCGAAAGGGCCGCTGGGCGAGACGGTTGACAAAGCGCTGGCCGTGCTGGCCGAATATGTTCTAAGCGGCGACCTGAGCGCTGCCTCAGCCCAGGTGATTCAGGGCATTGAGTTGCAGAAGATCGGCGAGTATGCGTCGGCAGCCGAGTCGTTTGAGAAGGCCGAAACTGCCGGGCTGCGCAACGGGGCCATGTACCTGTGTATGGGTGCGGTGTACGTCGAACTGCAACGCTGGGCAGACGCGCAGAAGTACCTGGAACGGGTTAAGGAAGAAACCGATTACCGGGCCGGCGCAGCGCACGGCCTGGGGCTGGCGCTGATGGGCCTCAAAAAGCAGCAGCAGGCGGCGGAACAACTGATCACGGCGCTGCGGCTGGTCGATACGGGCCTGGCGAACAACGCGGACGAAGCCAAAGAACTGAATGTCGTGTACGACACGCTGCTCAGAAGCACCCGTAACCGCCAGGAAGCCGATTTGACCGCGATGAACAAGCAGTTTGCGGACTGGCTGACCGGCAAGGACTGGAAAGTGCGCATCGCCGAAACACGGCGCTCGCTGGCCGAACGGCTGGCAACCGAGGGCGAAGAGGTGATCGCCGACTACGTTGGCAAGACCGAAACGGTGGATCTGATCGCACGCATCGACAGGTACATCAAGCAGCGAATGCTGACACTGGCGATGGACGAGGCATTCCGGGGTATTGAGCAAGAGCCAACGTTCCTGCCCTTGCACCAACGTGTGGCGCAGATCCTCATGGAGGAGGGGCGCATCCAGGCGGCCATCACCAAGTACAACATGGTTGCCAACAGCTTCCTGGCTCGTGACGAAACGGCGCGCGCGGCGGAAATCCTGAACGAAGTGATCGCCATCGCGCCCACCGACATCAATTTGCGGACGAGCCTGATTGAATTGTTAGAAAAAGAACAGCAGTGGGATAAGGTGCTGGACGAGTATGTTAAGCTGGGCGAGGCATACCAGGAACTGGCCGATCTGGAACAGGCGCGGGCCACATACCAGGAAGCGGTGCGGCTTGGTCAGAGGATCAACGCGGCTCCTGAACGGCGCGCCCAGGTGCTGCACCGTATCGGGGACATCGACACGAGCCGCCTGGACATGCGGCAGGCGGTCCGTACCTACGAGCAGATTCGCACTATCCTGCCTGACGACGAAAAGGCGCGCCGCCAGTTGGTCGAGCTGAACTACCGGCTCAACAACACGCTTGAGGCTGTGAAAGAACTGGACGGTCTGCTGCGGCTGTACGCACAGCAAAAGCGTGGTGACATGATCGTCAGCACTCTGGAACAGATGGTGACAGATCATCCGAATGACATGGCGCTGCGTTCGCGCCTCGCCGCCGTGTATCGCCAGACCAAACGCAACGCCGACGCCATCGCTCAACTCGACGCACTGGGAGAATTGCAACTTCAAGCCGGGCTGTATCAAGATGCCTGTGCGACGATCAAGCAGATCATTAGTTTGCAGCCAGCGGACGTGGAGCAGTATAAGAACCTGCTCTCGCAGCTTGGCTGCTGAGAGAAGCGACAAGTATCGGGCCGATGTGTGGTGAACTGTGCTGGACATTCGAAGCGAACTTCAACGCGGCTGCGATACTCGATATCCTGGTCGTGGCAACGATCATTTTCGGGACGAGCCTGCTGCTGCGCGGAACACAAGCAGTGGCGCTGCTGCGCGGCGTCCTGATTCTGTTTGTCGTCGTCGGCGTCACCGCCACTGTTTTTCCACTGGTCGGCTTCCGCTGGCTGCTCGGCAATCTGGTTACGGCGGCAGCCGTCGCCATCCCGGTCATTTTCCAACCGGAACTTCGGCGTGCGCTGGAACGGTTGGGGCGCGCCGGCTTCGTGTTCAGCTCGCGCAACACTCAGGCCGCTCTGCGCATGAAGATCATCGACGACGTGTGTGCGGCAGCGGCCCGCCTCTCGGAGCGCCGTCAGGGAGCGCTGATCGTCCTGGAACGCGAGACGGCCCTCCAGGAGTACATCGACACGGGCGTCGTCCTGGAAAGTGAAGTCAGCCCGCAGCTTCTGTTGACAATCTTCTGGCCCAAGACCGAACTCCACGACGGCGCGGCCATTCTGCGCAACGGAAAGATCGCGGCGGCGGCCTGCGTACTGCCGCTCTCGTCGGGGCGTAATCTGGCGGATCGTAAAATGGGCACGCGCCACCGCGCCGCGCTCGGCATCAGCGAGGTCAGCGACGCTGTATGCGTCGTCGTCTCCGAAGAAACCGGGCAAATCTCCGTCGCCAACGGCGGGCGCATGATCCGCCGCCTGGATGCGACCCGGCTGCGCACCATCCTGGCCGCTTTCTATGGCGAAGCCCAGCAGGCCGCCCGGATGCCCTGGACGCCGCTGGTCAACCGCATTCGCGCCCTGGTCAGCCGGACACCCCTACCGTAGCCCAAACCGCGAATTGCTGTGAATTGTAAGCAATCGGCAAGAAGCGATAAGATTAGCCTATTCGCTGATGGCCGGTGAAAGAGCGATCTGATGCAGACTCGTCCGGGGGTGTCCCGGTTTATTCTCGACAATCTGGGCTGGATGCTCAGTTCGCTGGCGGTGGCCGTTGTGATCTGGTATGCAGCGGTCAGCGCGCAGAACCCGGTTGAGCAGCGGCGCTTCCCGGCCCGGCTGCCGATCCAACTGTTGAAAGACGACTCGCTGCTGGTCGTGAATAACCCGCCGGATACAGCATTGGTGACCATTCGCGCTCCCCGCTCGGTGTGGGACGTGCTGGAAGCCGAGGACATCACCGTTACCGCCGATCTGACCAAGCTCGCACCGGGAACGCACAAGGTCGTCTTGCAGGGCGTCCTGTCGCCGTCTCGGCAGGGGATGGTGACCGACATCCAGCCTGCCGAGATCACGGTTGAACTGGCACGGCGCTTCGAGCAATTGGTCAACATCGATGTGATTCGCACGGCAGAGCCGCCGCCGGGCCTGACTTCGTCCTACACGTTAAGCGATAAAGAAGCGCGCATCGTCGGGCCGGAGAACAAAGTGAAGCAGGTGGTAGGTGCACAGGCACGGATCAGCCTGCAAGATCAACGGACGGGCTTTTCTCGCACTGTGCCGGTGCTTCCGGTTGATGCGAACAACAAAGAAGTGTTGGGGGTCACGGTGACGCCTGCCGAGGTCACCGTGACGGTGGACATCCAACCACGCCCGGACGTGACGGAGCTATCCGTCGTGGCCCGGTTAACGGGCGAACTGCCACCCGGCTACCTGCGTCGCAACTACACCTGGGAACCCAAGACGGTGGGCGTGCGTGGAGATCGGGCTACGATTGAAAGCATGAACGGCCTGATCCCGACGGAACCCATCGACCTGACGGGCAAGACCCAGACCTTTACGCAGAGTGTCAAGCTGGCGCTGCCGCCGGGCGTTACGCTGGTCGAAGCGGTGGACATCTCCGTGACGGTGGAGATCGAGCCGATCCTGGGCAGCCGCGAGTTCGATAATATTCCTGTGCAGCCGCAGGGCCTGGACAGCGCCGATTACGCGATCACTATCCAGCCAGATCGGGTCAACGTGATCGTGAACGGGCCGCAGCCGGTGCTGGATACGCTCACCGCCAGCGACATCAGCGTCATCGCGCCTCTGAGCGGCTACAGCGCAGGCAAAAACCCGGTCACACTCCGGGCGTCTGTCGCCCGACCAGAGATCAAGAGCAGCGACATCGTTATTCCGAACGCCCGCGCCGAGGTGACGATTGTGGCGCGCCACCCGACGCCGACTCCTGCACCCGGCCCGACCCGGACACCCGCGCCCACGAGTGCCGCCACCGAAACTGCAACGCCGATACCATCATAGGCGTATCCTGGCCCAGGCGGTACAATCCAATACAAGTTGACTTCACCCCCTCTCCGCAAGCAGAGAGTGAACTGCACGGCAATGCATTGGGGGAGGTAAAGAATGCGAATGTCTGGCCGAATGAGAGCGTATGCGTAAACCGATTGTGGCAATCGTCGGGCGGCCCAACGTGGGCAAATCGACTCTGTTTAACCGGCTGATCGGCGAACGCAAGTCCGTCACCTCGGACATCCCTGGAACGACGCGAGATCGTATCCTGGGCGATGCCGATTGGCGCGGGGTGACGTTTACGGTGGTGGATACGGGTGGCATCGAAGTTTACGAGCCGCGAGGCGCGCGAGATATTGCGCCGCTCTCCGAGGGCAGCGTAGAGTTCATCCCGCAAATCCGCGCCCAGGCGCTGACCGCCGTCCAGGAAGCCGACCTGGTGCTGCTGATGGTCGATGCCGAGCAGGGCATTACCGCTGCCGACGAGGAGATCGCGGAGATTCTGCGCAAGACCGAAAAGCCGATCCTGATCGCGGCCAACAAAGCCGATAACGAAAAGCGCCGCGTCGATGCGGTGGAGTTTTACGCGCTGGGCGTGGGCAAGGAAGTCTACCCGATCAGCGCCATTCACGGCACGGGCACGGGCGACCTGCTGGATGGCATCGTCGAAGCACTCGGCAACGCGCCGAAGGAAGACCTGGAAGAAGAGGACGAGAGCCTCAAAATTGCTATTGTCGGGCGGCCCAACGTGGGCAAATCCAGCCTCTTGAACCGCCTGCTCGGCGAGGAGCGGGCCATCGTCAGCCCCATCGCCGGGACGACCCGCGACTCGATTGACACGAAACTGACCTGGGAAGGAATGCCTGTTACCCTGATCGATACGGCGGGCATTCGGCGGCGCGGCAGCATCGAACCGGGCATCGAGCAGTTCAGCGTCATCCGCGCCTACAAGGCGCTCGAACGGGCCGACGTGGCCCTGCTGATCATCGACGCCGTAGAAGGCGTGACGGCACAGGATACGCACATCGCGGGCATGATCAAAGACGCCAGCCGCAGCGTCGTGATCGTCGTCAACAAGTGGGACGCCGTCGAAAAAGACGAGGAGACGATGAAGCAGTTCACAGCGTTGATCCAGCACCGTTTTGACTTCATCGCCTACGCGCCGATTCTGTTCATCAGCGCCAAGACCGGCCAGCGCATCCATACGGTGCTGCCGACGGCGGCGCGGGTGCAGGAAGAACGCCTGACACGCATCCCGACCAGCGAGCTGAACAACCTGATCCGCGAGGCGATGCTCAAACACGCCCCGCCAAGCCGCACCGGGCGCAGACTCAAAATCTATTACGGGACCCAGGTGCGCGTTGACCCGCCGACGTTCCTGTTTCACGTCAACGACACGGAACTGGTTCACTTCTCCTACGAGCGCTACCTGGAAAACCAGATTCGGGAGCACTACGGCTTTCTTGGCACGCCCATCCGGTTGAGCTTTCGGCCCCGCTCGCGGGGGGACAAAGAGGGCTAATTCCCTGCTTCGCCGGCCCGGCAGAATCTCTTTGTGCCGCCGTTCGACGTAGGCCTGCAATTCCTCGGCAATGGCCGGATCGAGCGCCCGGCACAGTGGCCGGGTTCGGGCCATACGTGGTTAGCTTTCTACGTGCTGCCTCGAGCAGCTTACGGAAAGTTTATACAGAGTAACGCGCGACGTGTCAAAATGCCTCTGTTCGTCAGGGCTGCCTCTATCTGCTCCGGCAAAACTCTGCCCCTCGCTCATTGGCTGCCAAACGGCTATAATCGTTCCAGCAGGAAGGACATAACGGAACGATGCACCCTAAAGAGAGACTACAAGAAGACCTGAAGGCGGCCATGAAGTCCGGCGATACGCAGCGCAAGGACGCACTGCGTTTCATCACGGCGGCTATCAAGCAGGTCGAGATCGACACCCGCACGCAGCTCACCGAGGAGCAGACCTATGGCGTGCTCATGACCGAGGCCAAGAAGCGCCGGGACAGCATTGCCGAGGCGCGCAAAGCCGGGCGGAACGACCTGGCCGACAAGGAGCAGATGGAACTTGAACTGATCGAGTCGTACCTGCCCAAGCAACTGAGCCGCGCAGAGCTTGAGGACGAGGCACGCAAGGCCATCGCAGAATCCGGGGCGAAGACGGCCAAAGATATGGGCAACGTCATGAAGGTGCTGATGCCGCGTGTGAAGGGCCGGGCTGACGGCAAGCTCGTCAACGAGGTCGTGAAATCGTTGTTGAACGGATAGCAGGATTGCGGCGTCATCCGTCACCCAAAGGGATGAGGATGCGCGAGCCATGAATACGTTCACCGAATCGCCAATTGGTCGCCGGGTGATCCTGATCATCCTGGGGGCGGCTTTTATCGTCAGCGCCACCGCTATCGTGGCCTACAGCGCATTTGCGCCATCGGGCAGTGTGGCCCTGGTTGCGGGGCAGGTGGCCCCTGCCGATATTCTTGCGCCGCGCAGTGTCAGCTACGAAAGCGAAGTGCT
Source organism: Chloroflexota bacterium (assembly GCA_021325095.1). Taxonomy (GTDB): domain Bacteria; phylum Chloroflexota; class Anaerolineae; order Aggregatilineales; family UBA2796; genus JAJPHV01. The sequence goes on from JAJPHV010000020.1 coordinate 67,762, forward strand.
GACCCGGCTGGCGCGGCAAGCCGCCGCCGATGCCATCCGCGACGTGTACGATCCGCCCAATCCCAACATCCTGCGCCAGCAGGTACAGCTTGCCCGCAATGTCCTGGATTACATCAATAACGTTCGCCACGATACATTCGCCAGCCTGGCTCAGAAGCGGGCCGATCTGGCCGCCATCAATGCGGTGCACCTGAACCAGGACATCGCCACACGGCTGCTGACGCTGCCCGACGACGCCTGGAAAGATGTGGACGAACAGGTGATGGGCTTGCTAGAGCGGACCATGCGCGACGAGATCCGCGAGGAAAACCTGCCGGAAGTCTACGCCACGCTGCCCAACCGCGTGGGCGTGACCATTGACGAGGAGCAGGCCGGCCTGATCACGGCGCTCGTCAAAGACCTGATCAAGCCCAACACGTTCTACAACGAAGAACGTACCCGTGAGGCCCGCAAGGCGGCAGCGGCGGCGGTGGCGCCGGAGACGCGCACCTTTGCGCAGGGCCAGATCGTGGTGCGTGCGGGAACCATTGTGACTGATGCCGACGTCGAGGCGCTGGCGCAGCTCAAACTGCTGCAATCCCCGGATCGGCGTGCCCAGGCACTGGCCGGCGGCTTTCTGTCGGTGTCGCTGGTCAGTAGCCTGGGCCTGGTGTACCTGCGGCGCTTCCACGCCACCTTGTTCCACGATGTGCCCACGATGGTACTGATCGGTGGACTGCTGCTGGTGTTCCTGGCGGGCGCTCGCGTCTTTGCATCCGCAGGTGAGTTCCAGTCGTACCTGTACCCGACGGCAGCCCTGTCTTTGCTTATCGTGGCAGTGGCCGGGCCGCAAGCGGCTATTGCCGTCACCGCAGGGCTGGCCGTATTCGTCGGGCTGCTGAACGGCGGATCGCTGGAATTTGCGGTGCTGGTTGCCGTCAGCGGCATGGCCGGGATTCTCAGCCTGAATCGCGTGGAACGGCTCAACGCCTATTTTGTGGCCGGGCTGGTGATCGGCGTGGCGAACGTCACGGTGGGTCTGGTGTTTGTACTGCTGCAAGGCGTGGCCGACCCGGTCCGCATCCTGACAGTGCTGGTCGCCGGGCTGCTCAACGGCCTTCTTTCGGCGGGGCTGGCAGTGGTCGGCCTGTATCTGATCAGCAGCGCCTTTAATTTGCCGACACACGTCCGGCTGATTGAACTTTCGCAGCCCAACCAACCCCTGCTCCAGCGTCTGCTGCGCGAAGCGCCCGGAACCTACCAGCACAGCCTGCAAGTTGCCAACCTGGCCGAACTGGCCGCCGAACGGATTGGCGCAAATGCCCTGCTGATGCGTGTGGCCGCGCTGTACCACGACATCGGCAAGATGGCCTACCCGCACTTTTTCGTCGAAAACCAGGCCGAGGGCGTCAATCCCCATGATGCGCTGAATGACCCGCAGCAAAGCGCGCACATCATCATCGGGCACGTGACGGAAGGGGAGAAACTGGCGCGCAAATATCGCCTGCCGACGGCTCTGATCGACGCCATTTCGCAGCATCACGGCACGCTCTCGGTGCTGTACTTCTACGGCAAGGCACTGGAAGCGGTCAATTTTGACCCGGCCAAAGTGGACAAGCCCGCCTTCTGTTACCCCGGCCCGCGCCCGACGACCCGCGAAGCTGGCATTCTGATGCTGGCCGACGCCAGTGAAAGCATTGTTCGCGCCAAGCGCCCGCGCACCAAACAGGAGATCGAAGACATCATCGTCAGCATCATCGAATCGCGGGTGGCCGAGGGCCAGCTCGATAACACGCCGCTGACCATGAACGACTTGAAAGTGATCCGCGAGGTCTTTGTCTCGACGCTACAGGGCGTTTTCCACCCGCGCATTGTCTACCCGACGCTCGTCCTGACGCCTGTACCCGAACCGCCAGCCCTGCCGCCTGTCACCTCATCGGGGGAGATCAGGCCATGACGACGTTTGCTGTAGAGTTCCAGGATCGGTACGGCGTTGAGGATTTCCCGGCAGAGCGGGTGAGCGAGGCCATACGCTACGTATTGGCGCAGCACGCAGTCGAGGAGGGGAGCGCCATCACCGTCGTCATTACCAGCGATGACGAAGTGCGCCGTTTGAACGCGCAGTTTCGCGGTGTGGAAGCGCCCACCGACATTCTGTCTTTCCCGGCGGAGCCGCTGCCCGACGAGATTGAAGACGAGGAGGCCCCGTATCTGGGCGATCTGATCATCGCCTATCCCTATGCCTCGCGGCAGGCACAGGAGGCCGGGCACGCCCTGGACGACGACCTGGTGCTGCTGGCAATTCACGGCACACTGCATCTGCTGGGCTACGATCATGACAACGCCGACAACCAGGAAGCGATGTGGGCGGAACAGGCCGAGGCGCTGGCCGCTGCCGGAATCAGCTTTGACGTGCCGCGCTTTGCGTTTGGAGACGGCGGTGATTCCTGAGAAGCGTCCCGGTTGGTTCAGCCGCCTGTCCTTTCACCCCGACGTGAAGGCGACGCTGTCCACCAACCCGGACGGCTACAGCCCGATCACCAGCAAGAGCCGCATCGCCAGCTTTCGTTACGCGCTGGCGGGCTGGCTGTTCATGCTGCGCTACCAGAAAAACGTCCGTATTCAAGCGGCAGCGTCGATCCTCGTCTTTGCGGTTGGGCTGTGGCTGACGCTGACGCCGGTGGAATGGGCTATCCTGATCCTGATCATCACCATCAACTGGATGACCGAGTTTCTCAACGCCGCCGTCGAAGCAGTGGTCAACCTTGCCAGTCCGACCATTCACCCGATGGCTCGCGTCGCCAAAGACGTGGCAGCAGCAGCCACCCTGCTCGCTGCCGTCGCGGCGGCCATCATCGGCGGGCTGATCCTGGGGCCACCCCTGCTGGAACGACTGGCGCCGCTCATTGCGCGCGCGCTGCGCCTGGCCCCCTGACTCCGCATCTGTTACCCGCCAACCGGACAGGAAAGTGTCGAACGGCGGCTTCGTCCGAGGAACACCAAATTCGTGACCATTGGCCCGGTTCAGTGTTATGGTTCCCAGTGGGTGGCATCTAGCGAGAAAGCACAACATGGTCGAACTTACCAATACGCAGAACAGCCAGGTCATGCGATGGGTCTTGATCACCTTGCTCGTCGTGGTAGTCAGCCTTGCCACATGGCTCGTCCGCGACATTCTGATGTTGACGCTCACCGCTGTGATCTTCGCTGTGCTGCTGACCACGCCCGTTCGCTTCATGGTACGGCGCGGCATTCGACGGCCCATGGCGGTGCTGCTCACCCTGGCCCTGGTCATCGTGCTGATCGGCGCGGCAACGGCGCTGCTGCTGCCCGGGTTGCTCGACCAGTTTCGGACGCTGGTGGTCGATTACATCCCGGGCGCGGCCCGGCAACTGCAAACCGAGCTTCAGGCTGACAACCTGTATACCCGGTTCCCATTTCTCAAGGGGATCGACCTCAAGGCCCTGACCGACCAGATTTCAACGCAATTCCTGGGCGGGCTGGCAAACGTTACCTCCCAACTCTTTCCATTTGTGGGCAGCCTGGCAAGCGTGCTGCTGAGTGTCCTGATCGTGCTCTTCCTGGCGCTGTACTTCATCGCCGACCCTGACGTTCACCAGCGGGGGTTGATTCGGCTCTTTCCGCTCCCCTACCGCCCGCGCGCGCAGGAGATTCTGAGCAAGCTAGACCTGGTGCTGCGCAAGTTCCTGCAAGCCCAGATCGTTTTGATGCTGCTGATAGGGGTAAGCACGGGCGTGGCGCTGTGGGTGATCGGGATGCCGCTGGCGGGGGTCCTGGGGACGATCACCGGGCTGTTCTCGTTCGTTCCGAATTTCGGGCCGCTGGTCGCGCTGGTTCCAATTCTGGCCGTTGCGATCATTAACACACCGGAAAAGATCGGGCTGATCATCGTCGTCTATTACGTGTTGCAGTTTATCCAGAGCCAGTTGGTGACACCCCTGCTGATGGGCCAGGAAGTGAATTTGCCGCCTGCCGTCATTTTGTTATCGCAGATCGTCGCGGGGATATTTTTCGGATTTTTGGGGCTGCTGCTGTCGGTGCCACTGGCGGCCATTGTGCTGGTTCTGGTGCAGGAAATTTACATCAAGGACATTCTCGGCGACAGGCAGTACGATGGTCAGGCGGTGGTCAGCGAGGTCGGCATCGAGCCTGATGGGGTGTAGCGCCTGGCTACCCGGCGCTTGCCTGACGGCTCATTGCGCACTCAACTGCTCGTGGTTATCATTGGCCCACAATCATCCTGGTGCACCAACTACGCCAGAAAGGGATAATTAATGAACATAAAGCACATGCGGTTGATGGCGCTGTGTGTTGCCCTGGTGGTCATGGCAGGCATCTTCGCTTTCCGCCCGACGCTGGCGCAAGACCAACAATTCGGCTCCAACTGGCAGGGCTTTTACTGGAACAATCAAAATTTCAACGGCAACCCGGTGGTTGCCCGCATCGACAACGCCATCAATTTTAACTGGCAGACAGGTTCGCCCGACCCGGCTGTCCCATCGGATCACTTCTCCGCGCGCTGGGCAAACACCCTCAACTTCCCGGCGGGCACGTACCGCTTCCGGGCCGGGGCGGATGACGGCATCCGGGTCGCCATTGACGGCAACCTGATCATCAACATGTGGAACGATGCGGTCAACGGCTTCCAGGTCGGCCAGAACGACATTCCGCTGACCGCGGGCAACCACACCATTATCGTTGACTACTACGAAAACGTGGGCAATGCGGGCGTTCAATTTAGCTGGACAGCCGTGAGCGGCGGCGGCATCGTGGGCGCTGTAACGACGCCGACGCCAGCGCCAGCGCCCGGTACGAGCGCGATCCCGACACCCACCGGCCCGGCTGGGCTGCCCGTCAGCGCTATTAAGGCGGTGATCATCGTCGATCTGGCAAACGTGCGCAGCGGCCCCTCCACCAATTCGACACCTATTGCCGAGGTACGTCGTAACGAACAGTTTGGGGTCGTTGCCAACAATGGCGCGAACACGTGGTTCCTGATCCAGCTTAAGGACGGCAGGCGCGGTTGGATCTTCCGCCGGATGATCTACCTCTACAACGGCGACTGGACGAAGCTGCCGGTCACGCAGGCCGGGGTTGAGCCGCCAGGGGCGCTGGTGGACGTGCACGGCGTGGCCCTGGTGCAGACGCTGGTGCGGAACGCGCCGAGCAAGACGCACAGCGACAAAATCGGCGCGATCAACCAGGGGCAGGAATTCAAAATCTTGCGACTGAGCCGCAACCGGGCCTGGGTCTTCGTGGATGCTGATGGTTTGCAGGGTTGGGTGTATCTGCCCAATGTGAAGATCGTGTTTGGCAACCTGGGGCGGCTGCCCGTCGGGAATTAGGGGTTAACCTCAGCCCCTCTCCGCAAGCAGAGAGGGGACTTCAAAAGCACGTTAAATCAGAGGAGATTCTCGTCAGTCCATCGCGGGTTGGAGCAGCGCAGCGCCCGTGCTGACGGGTTGTTGCGCCGCCGGGCGCTGCCGCATCTCGGCCTCAAGTTCCAGCAAGCGCCGCTTCCACTCGACGCCCCAACGATAGCCGGCCAGCGTCCCATCCTGCCGGATCACGCGGTGGCAAGGGATGGCGATTGCCAGATTATTGGCCGCACAGGCCGAGGCGACGGCCCGCACCGCTCCCGGACGGCCCAGACGCGCAGCCAGTTCGGTGTACGAAATGGTCTCGCCTGGCTCGATCCGCTGTAATTCGGCCCAGACCTCGCGCTGGAAGGTTGTGCCAAGCAAGATGTCCAGCGTCGGACAGAAGTTGGCCGAACGCTCATCCAGGAACGCCACGAGTTGATCGGCGTAGGGTTGCAGCGGCACCGTGTCCTCGCACAATTCGGCGTGCGGGTAATCCTTGCGTAGCTCGGCGATCTTCTCTGCCAACTGCTCCTCGGACGGGTTCGCGCCGCAGATGCGCAGCGAACACAGCCCGCGCCGTGTGGCCGCAAGCTGCACGACCCCAAGCTGCGTGTGGAAAAAGCCAAAGTCGATGTGCACGCCCGCACCACGCCGCCGCAGTTCACCGGGCGTCATCCCGGAGCGGGCCAGCACGGCGTCGTGCAGGCGGCCCGGGCTGGTAAAGCCCGCCTTCGTGGAGGCCGATAACACGTCGTCGCCTTCCAGGAGCAACTGGCGGGCGCGATCCCACTGGCAATCGCGGAAGTAGCGCGCCGGGCTGGTGAAGTACTTCTCACGGAAAAGGCGCTCCGTCTGGCGGCGGCTCCAATGTGAGATTGCCAGCAGCCGGTCCATATCCAGCCGTTCCCGCCCATCAGCAGCCTGCTTGCGTATCTCCTGCGCAACTTCCTCCAGAATACGGTCTTCAGGATAGACGGTCATGTTTTTTCTCCCGGAATTTCCAGCACAAGCGGCGCTTTGCCCATTGACGTGACGACGACAGCATCCTTGCCGCGCTTGAACGACGCGCGTTCGCCGTTGTTCAAGATAATATCTTTCCCGTCAAAGGTCACCCAGGCGCGGCCAGAGACAACCCACATATCGCGGCACGCGCGCGGTAAACGGAATACGTCTCCTCTGTTGAGCGTCAGGCTGCGGGTTACAATGATCGGATTGACCGTGCGCTCAAGGGCAGGTAGTATCGCTAGACGCATCGCTTTTCTCTCCATTCCGATTGGCCTTCCTATTGTCTCATACAGAGGGCTTCCAAAACCACCCGCTGTGCGACATAGACCGGGACAATCGTGCCGGAGTAGATAGGACAATTAACCTCGCCGATCCATTTCCCCGAATCGGGCAACGCGAACCACATTGAATAACTTAGATGTTGTGGCTGCGCGATATTTTACATTGTTGTCCTATCAATACCTGCCCGGTTGCGGTATACTTTGCGGTGTTCGTGGGAGGAAAGGCGCTCTCCCACGCTTTTGTTGACGCAAGTCAGTCAGGCGGCGAATGGAAGTCCCACACATCCGAAATTTCTGCATCATCGCCCATATCGATCACGGCAAGAGCACGCTGGCGGATCGTCTGCTGCAAGTGACCGGCACGATCTCTGACCGGGACATGCAAGAACAAGTGCTGGACAGCATGGAATTGGAGCGCGAGCGCGGCGTCACGATCAAGGCGTCGGCAGTGCGCATGAATTACACGGCGCAGGATGGGCAGAACTACGAGATCAACCTGATCGACACGCCCGGTCACGTCGATTTCACTTACGAGGTCAGCCGGGCGCTGCAAGCCTGCGAGGGCGCGGTGCTGGTGGTAGACGCCAGCCAGGGGATCGAAGCGCAAACGCTGGCGAACCTGTACCTGGCGCTGGACAACAACCTGGAGATCATCCCGGTCATCAACAAGATCGATCTGCCTGCTGCCCGCCCGGACGAGATCGCCCAGGAACTGGAAGACCTGCTCGGCATCGCCAAACAGGACATGATCAAGGTCAGCGCCAAGACTGGCTTCAACGTCGAAGCGGTGCTGGACGCCGTCGTGAAGCGTGTGCCGCCGCCCAAAGGCGACCCGGATGCGCCGCTGCAAGCCCTGATCTTCGACAGCCATTACGACAGCTATAAGGGCGTGATCGCCTACGTGCGCATTGTCAGCGGCAAGATGGGGCGCAAGGACAGCCTGCGGCTGATGTCTACCAACATCGTGGTGGACCCGGTGGAGATCGGTGTGTTCAGCCCGAACATGAAGGAGACCGACCAGTTGCAGGCGGGCGAGGTCGGTTACGTGGCGACGGGCCTCAAGACAGTGCGCGAGTGCCGGGTGGGGGACACGATCACCACGAAGGTGGATGGGGCGTCTGAACCGCTGCCCGGCTATCGGCAGGTCAAGCCGATGGTCTTCGCGGGCTTTTACCCCGTGGAAGGTGAAGACTACCCCGCCCTGCGTGACGCGCTCGACAAGCTGCAACTGAACGATGCCTCGCTGGTTTACGAGCCGGAAACGTCGCAGGCCCTCAACTTCGGCTTCCGAGTGGGTTTCCTGGGCCTGTTCCACATGGATATCGTCCAGGAGCGGTTGGAACGTGAATACGGCCTGGACATCCTGGCAACTGCGCCGAGCGTGGAATACCAGGTGGTACTGCGCTCCGGCGAGACGATCACGATTGACAGCCCCGCCGAATTGCCCGACGAAAGCCTGATCGAGGAAGTGCGCGAACCCTGGATGAAGATTTCGATCTTCACCCCCGACGACTACATCGGCCCGATCATGGAACTGGTCACGAAGAAGCGCGGCCAGTACATCAGCATGGAATACCTGGACAGCTCGCGGGTGGTGCTGACCTATACGCTGCCGCTGGCCGAACTGATCGTTGATTTCTATGACCGCCTGAAGTCGATCACGAAAGGCTACGCCAGCCTGGACTACACCTTTGAGGCATACAAGCCCGATGCGCTGGTCAAGCTGGACGTGCTGGTCAACAACCAGCCAGTGGACGCGCTGGCGATGATCGTCCACCGCGACGACGCCTACCACAAGGGGCAGCGGCTCGTTTCCAAGCTCAAAGAACTCATTCCGCGCCAGATGTTCCCGGTGCCAATCCAGGCCGCCGTCGGCAAGCGCGTCATCAGCCGCGCCGACGTGAAAGCCGCCCGCAAGGACGTGCTCGCCAAGTGCTACGGCGGCGACATCACGCGCAAGAAAAAACTGCTCGAGAAGCAGAAGAAGGGCAAGAAGCGCCTGAAGATGATCGGCAACGTCGAAGTGCCGCAGGAAGCCTTCATGGCCGTGCTGCGGCTGGACGAGGAAGAATAGGCAATTGGCCGATGCGCACGGGCAGCATTCGTGCGCCTCATTCCCGGCCTGCCAGCGAATCGGCAACCAGGTTGGTCGCCAGCACCGTCAGCATGATCGCCACGCCCGGCGCGATCACGGCCCAGGGTGCGATGCGGAACGCCTGCCGTCCCTCGGCCAGCATGGTTCCCCACTCCGGTGCAGCCGGGTCGCCGCCAAAACCCAGGAAGTTGAGCGTGGCCGCGTTCAGGATAGCCCAACTGAGGGTGACGGTGGCAAAAGCCAGCAGCGTGCCAAGCATATTGGGCAGAATGTGAGCCGCGAGAATAGCGCGGGGCGTGGCCCCGATGGCCCGCGCCGCTTCGACGTAGGGCCGGCTGCGCACGTCTCTGGCTGCTGCTCGTGCTACCCGCGCATAGGCTGGCAGCCCGGCCACGCCTGCCGCGATCCCAACCGCCAGCGAGCCACTGCCGAGCAGTGCGATCACACTCAGAGCCAGGAGCAGGCCGGGGAAAGCCAGTAGCGCGTCGATCACTACGCTGACGGCCTGATCGAACCAGCCACCGACGTAGCCGGCCAGCGTGCCGATCAGCAGCCCTGGCCCCACAGCCAGCGCCAGCGCCAGCAGTGCGATGGTTAGCGTCCGCCGCCCGCCGAACAACACGCGGCTGTAAACGTCGCGCCCCAGCAAGTCTGTCCCCAGCCAGAACTGGGCCGAGGGCGGGCGTAACTCCTGACCCGTCACAGCATCAAGCGGATCGTGCGGCGCGATCCAGGGCGCAAGCAGGCTGATCGCGGCGATCAGAACAAGGAAAAAGATGGGCAGCATACGCCGAACGCGGGACACTCGTGCTGGCTCCTCCGTACTTGAACGAGGAGAACGATAACCTGTGAAGGGAAAGCAGATCAAGAGAAAGACCCGAAGAACTGTCCTGCTTCCGTTGTTGTTTCGATGTTGAAGAAGACGTCGCACGCTGTGTCGGAACGAATCGGGGCGAAGTGCGCAGATTCGACTTGACTTAGAGCGCGCTCTAAGTGGTAGACTGCGAGGCACTGTCCAACCGGGTGGGGGAACCGCCTGGGGACCCAAAAAGCGCTTCATTAACGTGTCAGGAGAGATAAACATGGAATTTCGCTTCTTAGGCAGAACAGGCTTGAAGGTCAGCGAACTCTGTCTGGGTGCAATGACCTTTGGCCGCGAGGCCACCGAGGAGACCAGCATCAAAATGCTGGATCGTTTTGTGGAAGCTGGTGGCAACTTCATCGACACGGCCAACGTTTACAGCCAGGGCGTCTCGGAGGAGATCGTCGGGCGCTGGCTGAAGGGCAAACGCCGCGACGACTTCGTGATCGCCACCAAAGTACGCTTCCCGATGGGCGCTGGCCCCAACGACGTGGGCCTCAGCCGAAAGCACATCCTGGCTCAGATCGAGGCCAGCTTACGGCGATTGGGCACAGACTACATCGATCTGTACCAGGTTCACTGCTGGGATCGCGCCACGCCGCTCGTCGAAACGTTGAGCACGCTGAATGACATCGTGCGCAGCGGTAAGGTGCGCTATATCGGGGCCAGCAACTACGGCGGCTGGCACTTGCAGAAAGCCATCGACATTTCCCGAAATATGGGTTGGGAGGCCTTCACGTGCTTGCAGCCGCTTTACAACCTGCTGGATCGCTCACTGGAATGGGAACTGGTTTCGCTGTGCCTGAACGAAGGGCTGGGCATCATCCCCTGGAGTCCGCTGCGGGGTGGGTGGTTGAGCGGGAAGTTCCGCCGGGGCATGGCCGCGCCACCGGAAGGTACGCGCATCAAGACCGCCGAAGAGCAGGGGTGGAGCGAGTCGTGGAGCCGCTACAACACCGAAGCCACCTGGAAAGTGATCGACACGCTGCTTGAGGTGGCGAAAGAAGTCGGGAAATCACCGGCGCAGGTGGCGCTCAACTGGGTGATGAACCGGCCCGGCGTGACGGCCCCGATCATCGGCGCACGGACGATGGAACAGCTTGAGGACAATCTCTGTGCATCGGGTTGGAAATTGGCGGAAGAGCACATGGAGCGGCTCACCAAAGTCAGCGAGACACCGCTGCCCTACCCGTATGACTTCATCGCCAACGCGCAGAACCGCCGCTAGAAACAATACTTCTGAGATAAGCCCTCACCCCCAACCCCTCTCCCGCAGAGCGAGGGGCTTTTCCCCTTCCCCTGGCGGGGGAAGGGGCCAGGGGATGAGGGCTGCAACAGGCTACTCGCCC
>JAJPHV010000069.1 GCA_021325095.1 Chloroflexota bacterium
CATGCGCTCCACTTCTGGCGGAATCAGTTCGGCAAGCCGCTGGCCGACAGCGCCTTCCAGCACTGGACGGCGAAATTTCGGACACCACACCAGGTGGTAGTTGATGTCGTAGTGCGCGTGCTTTGTTTGTTCAGTCATCATAAGCGAATTATATCACACGTTGTTCGCTTGTGCAAGTATTCGTTGTCAAGACAAAGGAGACGGGGCGCATTCCCCACCGGGCTTTAGCCCGGTGCCCCCTGCGCCGAATTCTATGGGCAAAAAATCAAGCACAGTTTTGCGTTCGACAATCTTGCCGTCAATAACTTGCCACAGGACAAATTCAGGTACCTCAAATAGCCTGCCTGTCGGCGGAATAGCCCCAAAGCCCTGAATATAGTCAATTGCATTTGTGTGAGTGCCGTACATCGTGACAAGAGTCGCAACTTTGTCGTCCTCCGCCAACTCATCATCAACGGTTACGCGAAGATCAGGAAAAACAGTGGTGAGAAATATAAGCATCTGTTTGATGCTTTCAGGCCCATAGGGTGGCGGCCAGTCAGGAAAAGGTTTAAAGTCCCTTGCAAAGATTTCATCGGCGATGGCAAATCGGCGTTGATTCAGCATCTCTTCATAATAGCGGCGCACAATTGCCTTGTTCTGTTCGGTTAACATTGCGCGACCCCCTTCATTGTTCGTCCGAACAAAGCCAAAATCCATTGTATCAGGGAAGCGCTCAGGAATGACCATCTGGCGAATCCGATGTTATCATTCCTGGTGGGCATCACGTTTGCTCGACCTCCTGGCAACTCTCTGGGCCGATACCAGGGCTAAGGTGAATACGGAATAGTCTATTACCATGACTGCCAGCGTTCATCCTACCTTATCCGAAACGCTCTCCCGGCTGTGGAACAACCTGCCGTCGCTGTGGAAGGTGCTGATCCCGGTGCTGGGTGCGCTGCTGGTCGTCCTGCTGCCCGCCAACGTGCTGATCAGTTCGCGCTTTTACGCCATCACGACGGAAAACCTGCGGGCGCAGCATCAAGCGGAGTTGGCCGACCTGGGCAGTGCCTTCGACGAGTTTTTCAGCAAGCAGACCTTATACCTGTTGACACTCGCCAACAGTGACGCGATCAAGTCATGTGCGGCGTCGGGCTGCGCAGCGGAAGCCCAGGCGGTTTTTGTCCCTGAACTGACCGCGCGGCTGCACGAGCCGGGCGCGTACTACGTCGAGATCGGCTTCTTGGACGCCAGTGGCAAAGAGACAGCACGTGCCATGCGGGGCAGTGGCGGCCTGATCGTCTCGCCGGGCGAGGGGCTACCGTTCAGTGCTGATCCCGAAGCGCTGCATGCAACTGCCGTCGGGCAAGCCTACGTCTTCCCGATCAGCCGCGACACACGCATCTCGGCGGTGGAATCGTACCAGCAGCCGGTGGTGCGGCTGGCCGTGCCGGTGAGCGCCAACGGTTCGGTGCAGGGCTACGTGACCGCCGTCCTGAACCTGGACGATTTCTTTGCACAGTATTTTGTGCCGTCCGACGACCAGCAGACGTTTTTGTTGGACACTGACAAGTGCCTGCTGGCGACCTCCGACGACACACGCCGCGCCGAAACTTACAGGACGTGGAGCGGCGATCCGTCTCGTACCTGCTACGCCGATCTGCAACTGGAAGAATGGGATACCACCGTCCAGCGCTATCACGACACGATCATCAGCACGCGCGTCATTCATGGGCCGCTGACGAGCAGCGGGCAAACCTGGACAATCGTCGTGCAGGAACCAGCGGCGCACGCCTACGGGCAGGCCAATGCGCTTCGCACGCTGCTCACTGCTGCACATCTCATCGCCACGCTGCTGGTGGTGTTGTTCATCGCGGGTGCGGATCGGGCCACCGCACGCCTGCTCAACGCCGCGCACCGCCTGAGCGCCGAGCACGCCCGCGACATACGTTTCAACCCCTACGTGGTCGGGCCGCCGATTGAAGATCCGCTGCGCTTTTTCGGGCGCACCGAGGCGCTGGCGCGTGTGATCGGCGCCGGCATGACGGGCGGCGATACCGTGCTGATCGACGGGGGCCGGCGCATCGGCAAAACGTCGCTGCTGCGCCAGATCGAGCGCCGCCTGCGCGAGCAAAAAGTGACCGACCCGGCCTACTGGTACTGGCCCGTCGGGTTGAGTTTGCAGGGTATCACAGCGGACGTGTTCTACGCCACGCTTATGGATACGATCCTGCGTGACGTGCCCGATCACCGGACGCGCACCGATTTGCGCTATCACAAACGGCAGACAGGCTACGCCGTCGAAGACTTCCGGGAAGACATCACCGAAGTCCTGGCGCTGCCCAATGCCGCAGGACGGCAAACGCGGTTGGTGCTCTGTCTGGACAATGCTCACGTCTGGTTCAGCGGCTCATCCGGTTACGATGCGGCCTTTGTCGAAGCGTTCGACGCCATGCTGCGCGCCATCGGCAACCCGCTCAAGTTGATCGCTGCCGGAACGCATATTCCCGACAGCGCATTCGGCCCGACCTCCACGGTGATTCCGCTCGGCCCATTGAGCACGGACGAAGCCGGGCGGCTGATCCGGCAGCCGGTGGCCCACATCTACCGTTTCGAGGACGAGGCTGTGACGCGCATCATAGCAGAGAGCAACGCCCTGCCGCTGGAAGTGCAGCGTTTGACGCGCTACGCCGTCCAGACCATGCTCGAACAAGACGCCGAGTCGATCACGCTGGCACACGTGGAACGGGCGTTGCGGCGGGCACTGGACGATTGGGAGCCGACCTACCGTTTGCTGTGGAACGGCGGCACGGACAAAACCGGGATCAGGGTTGAGCGTTTCAGCGACAAAGTGCGGGCCATTCTGCTCGATCTGGTGGCGCAGGATAGCCCGCTTCCGCCGTCGCTGTGGGCAGAGTCACCGCAGGCGCGGGCGCGCTTCGACGACGTTGCATATACGGATGCACAGGGCGAGGTGCGGCTGACGGCGCTGTTCAGGGCGTGGCTGGCTCGAGCATCACAGTAGCGCCCTTGCGTGGTCACAACGAGGCAGGCCCTTACTCCTCGACATGCCGCAAGAACTCCTGGAAGATCGGGCTGAAGATCGCCACCTGGCCGCGATCATTGACCTCTCGCACCAGCCCTTTGGCCTTGATCTCTTGCAGCGCAGCTTGATCATCCCGGCTGAGGCGTGAATTGGTCGCCACGCGCTTGAGGACGGCACGCTCCTGGCTGCGCATCGGGTCCCAGATTTTGCGGCACTCTTTCCAGGTGGTCGCCTCGTTGACCAGCGCTTGCGTCATCTCCTTCAAGGTAGCTGGCTGAAGCCGACCCTGCTCAAGATGGCGGAACGACGCGCCGATCAGCCCCGGATGGCCGCCTGTGACGGCGATCAGCCATTCGCGGCTGCGCGAACGCAGCGGGAATTCGTAGCGGCTTTCCAGGTCGATGATCATCTCGGTGGCGTCTTTTTCGTCGTAGGGGCCGATGGCAAAGGTGTTGTCCGAGAACAGTTCGTAAAATTCCTCGACATCCGGCCAGTCTTCCTCCGGGCGGCCATAGGGTAGCTGCTTGCGCACGGCCACCAGATAGGTCAACTGGTATTTGTGGGCGTTGCGCATGGCCCGCAGGTTGCGGAATAACTGCGTCTCGAAACGCTCGAAGACGAAATCAAATTCGTCAAAGCACAACGTCAGCTTGAGGCGCGTTCCCTTCAAGATGATGCCCAGCGCCGTCATCAGGTGCTTGGGAGCCAGATCGCGCTCATCAACGACGGCCTTGTACAGCCCTTCCAGTTCGCGGCGCATACTCTGCACCGCCGGATGCCCGGAATTCTGCATGAAGTCGTCCAGGCTGCGTGCTATGCCCTCGTAGGCCGCCCAGATCGAATCGCCCGTCCAGGCGTTGCACTCGACCAGCACGATCAGGTGCTCATAAGCGCCCTCGGCCAGATGGTATTCGAGCGTTTCGGGGCGCGACAGATGCCGCAGGAGGCGGGACTTGCCACAGCTTCCGACACCGACCACCGCGCAGCACTCGCCGCGATGCAGGTTGACGAGCAGATCGTGGGTCAGGTGGTAGCGGTAGTCGGGCGTCTGTCGGCGGCGTGGGTCGCCACCGCGCATCTGGTAGAAGTTGTTGTACATCGCTTTTGCCGTTC
This sequence comes from Chloroflexota bacterium, assembly GCA_021325095.1. Classification (GTDB taxonomy): domain Bacteria; phylum Chloroflexota; class Anaerolineae; order Aggregatilineales; family UBA2796; genus JAJPHV01. Next base: position 4,139 of record JAJPHV010000069.1, read on the forward strand.
TGGTTTGCGTAGCCATGCTCATTATACTCCCGGCGATTTTAACAGTGTCGTCGGCTGCGACGAAAGGCTGAGTTACGCCGGAGTATAGGCGGGCGATGTGACAGGGAATGTCACAGTTGACCAGGACGAACCTCACCCCGACCTCTCTCCACAAGCAGAGAGGGGAGCCAGGGCGAGGCAAAGCATGGCGGGGAAAGATACTCCATTGCCCGCAGACACGATCAGCCTGGAAGTGTTCAAGAACCTGTTTTCGTCGGCGGCGGTTGGGGCAAGGTCAGGTGAGGTGCAGAACGGCTTTCCCGGCAAATTCGCGGTTGAGCAACTGCTGGCTGACCCTGCCGATTTCTGACCAGTCAGCTTCGACCCCGATGTGCGGGCGCAGGCTGCCCTCGGCCACCAGCCGCACCAGCCGCGCCAAACCCACCGACGCCGACTCAAAGCGCACCTCGTAGAACAGGTACAGTCCGTACAACGTCAGGCCACCGGTGATGAAGAAATGGCGCAAATCGAAGGTCACTTCGGCATCGGGGGTTGCACCATAGGCAACGGCTACCCCGCCAGGAGCCAGCATTGAGAGCACGTTGCCCAGGACTTTGCCGCCCACGCCATCAATCACCAGATGATAAGGGCCAAACGCTGCCGCCTCCGCCGCATCCTCGCTGATGACCACTTCGTGCGCCCCGGCCTCACGCACCAGCGCTTCCCGGCTCCGCTGGCGAATGGCGGCCACCACCCGCGCGCCCGCGTGACGGGCCAACTGCACCGTGAAATCCCCGACGCCGCCGGATGCGCCCGTGACCAGCACGGAACGGCCAAGCAGCGTGCCGCCCTTATACAGCGCGTGGAGCGCGGTCAGCGCAGCGACGGGCAGGGTGGCGGCCTGCGCGAATGAGACTTCAGGAGGCAGCTCGGCAAGGGCGTCGGTTGGCACAGCAACCTGTTCTGCCCACGCCCCCGATCCCAGTAAACCGACCACGCGCGCCCCGGCTTCCGGCCCGGAGCCATCCGCCGCAGGCTGGCTCACCGTTCCCGCCAGGTCCCAACCGGGGCAGAAGCCCGCCTCTTCCCGCTGTGCACGGCGCACTTCGCCGCGATTGAGCGAGACGGCAGCGACCTGTACCAGTGCCTCGTTCGGCCTGAGCGCGGCGGGCACGATCTCCTTGACTGCCAGGCGGCCCGGCACATCTGGATCGACGACGATAGCTTTCACCATAGGATTGCCCTCAGCCAGGTTGGCCTAGTAATTCGCCGATGACGTGGAGCAACTGCTGCTTGCTGACCGGTTTTGGCAGCACTTTGTCCGCCCGACTAGCCTTTTCGGGCGGGATGGGTGTTACGGAGGCAGTGACGATCAAGATTTTGGTTGCGTCGAAGCGCGGATTGGCACGGACAGCGTTCAAAATAGTGATGCCATTGATCTGTGGCATAGCAATATCCAATACGATCAGGATGGGCGTTTCCTCTTCGAGGATGTCCAGCGCTCTTTGCCCATCTGCCGCTGTCAGGATGCGGTACGGAAGGCTGCGCAGCATGATCGCAAACAGTGCGAGTTGGCCCGCATCGTCTTCAACAACAAGAATGGGAAGTGTAGACATAGCACCCCTGACCTAAAGGGCAACACTTCCAGTATCCCGTATCGTTTGGAAAATTGCCAAAACACTAAGCGCTGTGACGGGCCATTAAGGCGACAAGCCGTGTTTCAAGCGCGCCGTAGCCGATATATTCCACGCGCAGCGGCAGGTTCAGCCGGGCGGCGGCGCGGGACGCGCACTGCAAGAGGTCGTCGTCGCGGGTTTGCGCGAAGTACACCATCTGCTCGTAATGGGCAAAGTAGTCATCACGGAGCTGTGGATGGCGATCCAGGCCCAGGCCACGCCATACCAGTTGGTCAAAGTGGCGGGCCAGGAAATCGGTCAGGAAGTAGGTTCCGGGCACGTCGCGCACGATCTGGTCGTAGCGTATGCTGCCATACTGCTCGTAACAGTGCGGCCCGGCGATCCGCTCGACGCCAAGCCGATCCAGCGCGTCGTCCAGCGCGCCGCTGGTTCCACAGTCCCCGTACACGACGACGACGCACTGGTATTGACTGCGCAGGGCGCGGATGCGCTTCTCGATGGCGGGCGGGATGCGATCCGGTGTGTTGTGCAGCAGGGCCGGGACGCAGCACACGTCGGCATCCCAGCCGTAGCGATCTCGCAGCGCGATGACCTCGCGGGCCAAAGCGCCACAAGCCAGGAGCAGGACTCTGTTTGTATCCGCTTTCAACTGTCGCACATCCTAGAAAAGCGTCTTTGGGGTTTGCCCAACTCGTTTCATCGCCATCTCGGCGTATTCCGGCACGAGTTCTATACCCAAAAAGCGTCGCCCAAGCCTGCGAGCTACCACTGCTGTCGTCCCAGAACCCATGAAAGGGTCCAAAACCAGATCATCCCTTGAAGTGCCTGCCAATATACAATACTCGACAAGCTCCTCCGGAAAAACGGCAAAATGAGCGCCTCGGAACTTACCCAACGCGATGTTCCAGACAGTTCGCTTATTCCGGCCTAACGGATGGAACGCCTGATCCCAGCGTCCGGTATGAAGATTCGGATTACCGCTGTTCTTTCCAGCTTCGGGTGTACCGTGCCTCTTGCCAAAATGATTTCGCCCGCCTTTCATCTGAGAATGCTCAGTGAACGTGATGTGTGGTTCCCTTATGGCATCTGCATCATAGTAATAATCGGATGAAGTCGCAAAAAGGAAAATATGTTCATGTGCTGTGGAGGGTCTGTTTTTTACGGATGACGGCATGGCATTCGTCTTGTGCCAGATGATTTCACTGCGAAGCAACCAGCCCGCGTCTTGTAAGCCCAAAGCAACACGCCACGGAATCCCCAACAGTTGACCATCTCGGTAGGTGTCCCCCAGGTTGAGCCACAGTGTGCCATTCGATTTCAGGGTGGGCTTCAATGCTTCAAAGAGGTTGATTAACTTTTGGACGTAAATCTTTGGGCTGCTTTCGCGTCCTAGTTCAAACTCCTGCAATTCGTGAGATCGAGCATATTCACGATGACCGAAATAGGGCGGGCTTGTAACAATGGATTGCGCAAATCCTGCAGGCAGCAATCTGGAGAGTGCCCAGCTATCACCAACCAGAACTTTGTCTGCAAGTGACGAGCCTGGCGTATATTCTTCCGAATGGGAGTTTTTTGACTCGTTCATGCGCATCAATACGGTATTTGCTCCCGCCTGCTATTCATTCAGAAGTGTTTTCGGTACCAACGAGCCTTTAAGAACACCGGCAACGAAGTTGTTGAGACGCGCCTGCTCTACGTCACTGAAACTGCTAAACTCACTTGGCGCGAGATCAAGAATTGCAATGTGATCGACCAGATTCCGAATCGTCTCGAATTCTCGACGTGACCAGTTTTTTGCCACTATTACGACAACCACATAGTCATCGGGGTTGTCATACTTTGCCGTATTGATTGCCGAAAGTATATCTCTGCTGAATAGATGGGAGTGCCCACCACCCTCAGTTTCACGAGTTTTGATAGGCATGAGTATTCTCCGAATACGCCTTCCCTGAAAGTCAAGAAGGTTTGCGCTCACGTCGTAACTTTCGTTGCCAATCATGACCTGTCCACCGGGAATTTCAATACCGGCATAAATTCCGTAGTCACTATTTTCGGCGAAATATTCTTGAAAGGCCATCAACAGGGCGGTCCGGGCGACGCTCTCCTTTTCATGTCCTTTGATGCTTCTTCTCGATCCTTCGAGTCGATCAATAATGACTTCGCGCACAGCCTCCCAGGAAAAGGTCTTCACGTTTGAGCGGTATGTGTGAATCAAGGAAGCCAGCACACTGATCTCAACCTCGGTACGGGTCTTGCCAGAATTTCGGACGATTTTCTGAATCAAGGGGCCAAGTCGCTGCTGCGGCGCATCTCGTATGAGCCATGCGAAAAAGTAGTAACACGCTTTCGAGTGAACGTATGTCCGCCCCACGCCATCAAAAAGAACCGGTAGGTCAGCCGTTCTGGTCGCATTGTAACAACGTTCAATTGCAAGTCGGATTTCCGGCCCGGTGGCATTTCTCAGCAAGTCATCCAGTGTTGATGACCTGGACAGCGCAAGCTGGAACTGGGATTCAACCCAATCGTAAAACGGCCTGGCTTGATCTGCCAGCCTGGTGAGTTCCACCAAGCGAAAATGTGAAATATCGATCCCATCAACGACCAGCAGGTCCATCAGATCGTCTCGAAAAAACTCAACGTGCTGGCGTGTAAAGTTCCAGCGCCTCGGCCATCGCCCGGATATGCGTGGGCGTACTGCCGCAGCACGCGCCGATGATCCGCGCGCCGAGATTCCGGGCTGTGGCGGCATATCCGGCCATAACTTCGGGCGTGCCGCTGTACGTCAGGCCACCACCCGCCTTATATTCAGGGACTCCGGCGTTGCTCTTGGCGATCAGGATCGCGCCGGGTGCGGCGGCGTGCATTTGCTCGATCACCCACAGCAGATCGTCCACGCCGCTGCCGCAATTCGCGCCGATCACGTCCGCACCCAGTTCTGGCAGGCGCTTCGCTGCATCGGCAGGGCGAATGCCCATCATGGTGCGGCGGTTGGTGTCGAAGGACAGCGTGGCAACCACCGGCAGATCGGATACACTGCGAATGCCCTGAATGGCGGCTTCCACCTCGCGCAGGTCGCTCATCGTCTCCACCTGGAAGTAATCGACACCGCCATCGCGCAGGGCGGCAGCCTGCTCCGCGAAGCCCTGCACGGCGTCCTCGAAGGCCAGCGTGCCGAGCGGCTCTAACAGTTGGCCCGTTGGGCCAATGTCCCCGCCAACCAGGACAGTGTGCGGTGCGCCTTCGACGGCACGCCGGGCAATCTGTGCCGCCGCCACATTGAGTTCGCGCACGCGCGATTCCAGGCCGTGCATCGCCAGCCGAAAGCGCGTCCCGCCAAAGGTATTGGTCAGGATCAACTGCGCCCCGGCCTCCACGTAGGCGCGGTGGAGGGCCTCCACACGCTCCGGGTAGTTCACATTCCACAGTTCGGGCGACGCACCCGATTCCAGACCTGCTGCGAACAACATCGTGCCCATCGCGCCATCGGCCAGGATAACGGGCTGCGCATTCAAGAGATCGTGTAGTTTGCTCATCGGTGTTTGTGTCCTTCTTCCCATACCCGGCGCAGTTCCGTGATCTGAGCCAGGTGTTCGGTGTCGTGGTTGACGATCATGTGTACTTCGGAGCGCAGCGTGATCAGGCCGCGCGTGGTGTGGATGGCGCGCCGGTTCCAATCGCCGGGTTGCAGACTGCTCAACCAGGCGCAAATCCTCGTCCGCTCCACCTGCCAACGAGCCAGGTTATCTTCGAGCGAGCCAGGCGTCGTCAGCGTCGAGGCGGGATCGACGGGCGTGAATGTGGGCCGATCCTGCTCCACAATGCAGCGGAAACGCGGCCCAAAGATCGTGTCGATGTTGGCAAGGTGCATTACGATCTCGGCAATCGACCAGTGGTCGCCGTCCTTCCAGGCCAGCGCTTCGGAAGGCAGTGGGCGCAGCAGGCGGCGAACGTCGGCGGGAGAGGCTTCCAGCGCCTCGATCAACAGGCGGCTCTGCACATGGGGCATAGTGTACCTCAATACCTCACCCCCTGACCCCTCAGCCGCTGCACAGAGAGGGGGAACCGACACGCAACGACTTGCCTCTCCATAGGTAGGGGTCGATCTGACGGGATCACTGCCCGTCGGCTTCGCGGCGCATGGCGCGGTGCAGAGCACGGAGGGCATCGACGGCGTGCTCGCCCCAATGCGCGACAAATTGACTGCGCCATTCCCAAACCGCGTCGTCCAGGCTGTTTGCGTCGCCCCGTTCCAGGATCAACAGGCCGCGTTTCAAGTCCTGGTACACATCCCGCAGATCGTCCGACAGAGAACCACACACGGGCGCTTCCCATTCGTAGGGGTCGGACACTTCCCAGTAGAGCGTCAGGTCTCCCAGCCCGGCCCAGTGCGGGATGCTGTCGGGCACGGCGGGCGCTTCCCGGTCTGAGCGTGCTACGTCTGGCAGGCGCAGCGCCGTCGCGTATAGATCGGCCAGCAATGAGGCAAACATCACCAACCGGTCCGCCAGAGCATACTGGTGAGCGGCCTCCATAAAATCGCAGTAGGCCCGTGCCGAAGCGGTAAAGTGCTCGATCTCCGGCGCGATCATGGCCTGCTCACTCTGCGCGCACCCGGCGGCGCGTCGATTTCGGTTCCGCCGAGGCGGGCAAGATGCCGGACAGGTGCGGGAAAGGGTCTTTCATGTGCGGAATGTGGATCGCTTCGACAAATGCGTCCTGGAAGCCCGGATCGGTGGCTGTTTCGACGTAGCGGATATGCCGGGCAATGTCTTCGGCTTCGAGGCGCTGCTTCTGGTGCAACAGGGCGATCCGCGCCGTCGCCAGCCGCGTTGCCCACCGACATAACCCGGCTCAGGCCGCAATCCGGGATCAGACCCAGGATCATGGCGTATTTAGGATCAATGTAGCTGCCGAACGCGCCGGCCAGCAGAATCCGTTCCACCGCGCGGCTGCCATGATGATCGAGCAGAAGCGTGACCCCGGCGTACAGCGCCGCCTTCGCCAGTTGGATGGCGCGCACGTCGTCCTGAGTCACGACGATGGGCGATCCCGTCGCGCTCTGTGTGGCCGGAGCGAGTGTGTAAACTCCCTTTCGCCCGTTGAAGTGGATAAGCGGATGTTCGCGCTCCCCGAAGCGGCCATCCGCGCTGATGATCCCGGAGCCGCAGATGCCCGTCGCCAGGATGTCGTCGCACGTTTGCCGCCCGCCGCAGATGCCCTCGATGCCAACACCTAACTGCCGGGCCGCGTCAAGAACGGTGATACCGTCTGGAACATAGCCCTGCCTGCCGGAAGGTTGAAATACGATGCGATGCAGCTTTTGGTCTGGCACGATTGCCTGCAAGTTGTCCAATTGTCGATTGGGTGATTATAGCGCAGCGAATAGAAGATGAATGAATGCTCTGAGAACGATTGGAATTACTTTAGAAATCCGCATGACGCCTGTGAAGGCGAGGTATACCTCCACAGTTGCAAATTGGGTGAGTGGAGGAGGAGCGAATGATGAACTCTCGACCCAGCTTCGTGAAGTGGAGCGGCTTCATTCTCGTTGCGGGCTTCTTACTCATCGGGACTTTTGCCAGCACAAATGCCAGGCCGTTGGCGCAGGGCACGCCAGCCTCGACCTCAGCGGCTACATCAGCGCCAACGATGGCAGCGACGCCAGCAGTGACCTCGGCGGCCACTAGTGCGGCGACGACGGCAGCGACTGTGGTCGTCACGCCAACGACCAGTTCATCGGGCGGTGGCACAGCGCCGAGTGCGACCCCAGTTCCGCCAACCAATACTGCGTTACCGCCTGCGGAAGCATCTGCCTCGACGGGCCAGTCGGAGACGGCGAAATGCGTGCCTGCGGAAGTCGCTGTATTTGTCAAAGCACCGCGCATTCATGTGAAGTGCGCCTCGCCTACCAATGGCATTCTGTACTTCGCCACCGGGACGGCTGATGCAGCCACCGCGCAGCGTGTCCTGACGGTATTGACCAGCGCGCTCGTTTCTGGAAAGGCGTTGTCCATCGTCTACGATCCGAGTGACCTGAGCGGCGCGGCTATCGGCTGCCTGAACACTGACTGCCGGCTGATTGTCACGGTTAGCATCGTGCCATAGACCTCATATGAAAAAGGTTGACCTCACCCCCAACCCCCTCTCCGCAAGCAGAAAGGGGGAAAAACCCCACAAACCAGGACACCCCTCTCCACCAGAGTGGAGAGGGGCTGGGGGTGAGGCTTACGCTTCCGGCACGCTGCGCAGGGTGGTTATTTTCTGGCGGGTCTGCTTGCGGATGAACTTGACGATTTCCTCGACAAGCGGCGGGATCAGCCCCAGGCCGATCAGGGTGGGCAGAATGGTGTTCGGGACGGGAGTCATGCCGACGGGCAGAATGTAGATCGCCACGAAGGCAATGACGATGGTGAGCGCCGCCGCGTACAGGCTCCACTTGTTCGAGAAAAAGCCGATCTCCCACAGATTGTAATTCAGGCTGCGGGCCGTGAATGCGCTGCGCAGAATCTTCTGCACCATGAATGCGGTGAAAATGGCCGTCTGCTGGATGGACAACGCCTGCGGTGACAGGTCAGCCAGCCCCATCTCGCGCGTTGCGCCGCGCGCGACGAGGAAAGCCATGGCCATCACAAACGTTGCCACAATGCTCTGCACACCGATGCTGAACCACATGTAGGGCGTAATGACCCCTTCCCCCGCCGGACGCGGCGGCCTGTCCATCACGTCGGCTTCCTCTTTTTCGGTAGCCAGCGCGATGCTCAACCACGAGTCGCCCAGAAGGTTGATGACCAGCAGTTGGATAGCCGTCAGCGGGACAGGCCAGCCGAGCACTGCCGCAACGATGAAAGTCAGCACCTCCGAGGCATTGGTACTGAGCAGGGCATGAATATACAGGCGGGCGCGGTACAGGATGGTGCGCCCAACCTGCACGGCGCTGGCAATGGCCTCGTAAGTACCGGTCAGTATCACGTCGCTCACGTCTTTGGCGAGGTCGGTGCCGGATTGCATGGCAATACCCACATCGGCCTGCTTCAAGCTGGGCGCGTCGTTCACACCGTCGCCCGTCATGGCGACCAGCGCCCCGCTGCGCTGCAAGGCTCTGACAATGGTCACTTTATCGCTCGGCGTCACACGGGCGAAGACGTTCGTCTTGGCGATGCGTTCCAGTTCGGCGGGCGGGAGGGCCTCAACGCCACCGTTGGCCGTGATACGCTGAAGCTCCGGCCCATCGATCACGGCCTGAAGCGTAGCGTTCTGCGGCACGAGGCCCACGTCACGCGCAATGGAGAGCGCTGTCACCGGGCTGTCGCCGGTGATCATTTTGGGCGTAATACCTGCGCGCCGGAGCTGCTCAACAGTCCCGCGCACTTCGGGCCGGGCCGGGTCGGAAAGCGCAACCAGCCCGATAAACGTTAGCTCGTTCTCGTGGACGTGGCTGATCTCGCCCTCCACGTCGCTCAGATCACGGTCAGCAAAGGCCAGGACACGGTAGCCTTCGTGTTCAAAACGCAGAAGCTGCTCGGCAATGATGTCTCTGTCCGCATCCGTCAGTGGCATCAGGATGCCTTCTTTGAAGATGTATTTGCAGCGAGCCAGCAGCCGATCTGTTGCGCCTTTGGTGCGCATCACCCGGTTGCCATTTTCGTGGACGTTGACCGTGCTCATCATCTTGCGGGCGCTGTTGAAAGGAATCTCCGTTTCACGATTGGCTTTGTCTTCGGAGGTCATGTTGAAACCTGCCAGTTCGGCCAGCCTGCCCAGGGCCATCTCGGACGGATCGGCCAGGTTGTTGCACAGGCGGATCACATCCATCAACTTTTCGAGTTCAGGACTCTTAAAGTTGGCTGTCTCTGTGCGGACTTCACCCGAATCGGGCGTCCAGATATGAGTGGCCGTCATGCGGCCAAAGGTGACGGTTCCGGTTTTGTCGGTGCAGACCACACTGACCGAGCCGAGCGCTTCGGCGGCACGCAGGTGGCGGATAATGGCTTTCTTCTGCACCATTTCGCGCACGCCGAGCGCCAGCGCGATGGTAATGATTGCACCCAATGCTTCGGGAATAAAGGCGATTGCCAGCGCCACTGCCACGACCAGTGCATCGACGATCTCGTAATGCTGTACCAAGATATAGACCATGACGACCAGCACACAGACGACCAGTGTCCCGGCCAGCAAGAGCTTCCCCAGGCGCTCCAACTGGCGCTGCAAGGGGGTAGCCGTTTCCTCTGTCGTGCGCAGTTCCTCGTAGATTTTGCCAAGTTCGGTGTTGACACCTGTCCCGGTCACGACTGCCGTGATGTTGCCGCCGGTGACGAACGTCCCGGCGTAGACCATGTTGGCGCGTTTGCTCAACGGGGTATCCGGCGGCAGCGCTTCGGGCGATTTCGATACGTCGAAGGGTTCCCCGGTCAGCAGCGCCTCGTTGACCGTTGCATTGGTCGCTTCGACAACGCGGGCGTCGGCGGGGACTTTCGATCCCTGGATCAAGAAGATCAGATCGCCGGGAACCACTTCTTTGGACTCAACCTGGAACTGCTGGCATTCGCGGATGACCCCGGCAAAGGCTTTCTGCAAATCTTTGAGTTTGGCGAGTTCGTTGCCCGCCGAGCGATCCGTGAAATAGCTGACCAGAGTCATGAAGACGACAATGCCCATGATCCACAAGGCTTGCTGTAGTTCCTGGGTCTCGCCATTCAGGATGCCAATGGCCGCGCTGAGGATGGCTGCGCCCGTCAGGATGAGGGCCAGCGGGTCTTTGAACGTTTCCAGCAGGCTGGCCCAGACACCCGGCTCGGCCTCTTCGGGCAGCCCATTGGGGCCATATTTCTGAAGGCGGGCCTGCGCTTCACTGCGGCTCAGGCCGCCGATTTTGTCTGTGTCCAGTGCGCTAAGAACTTCATGGGTTGCCTGTGACCACCAGGGCGTTTTGCTGCCTGTCACACTGCCGGGCGGGGAGGGGGTGGTGGGTTTCGTTAGTGTCTCGATGGTCATGATGGCTTACGATACTCCTCATCTACAGAGAGTCACCTGAGCAGTATTTTCGTTTGAATGCACGACTACGCCACTACCTAAAAGTTAGGGGGATGCTGTGCCACCCGCAGGCAATTTTAGGACCAGATTCTAGGACAAAATTAGAATCGGCGATACTGATGAGACTGGCCTCAACCTAACAGGCGTGCGCCGAACAGTATCCAGAGGGTGGAGTAGCGCAGAGCACGGCGCGACTTGCGCAGCGCGGCATACAGCACCACGCCGATCACCAGTCCGGTGGCAAAGCGGGCAATGCCCAACGGCTCCCGGTAAGTAGAAAAGGGGACGAAGGGCATGATCGCGGCATTCGCCAGCATGAGGAAGACGTAGGGATGCCAGTGCCGCTGAAACAGGTCGCGCAGGCCGCGCCACAGTGCCCACAATGTCGGCAGCAGCACACTCAGGATCGGCAGCAGCCCGAAGACCAGCAGGGCAGACAGGCCGAACTCCGACAGCCGCCAGATACCGTTGAAAGGGATAATCTCAAAGGGGGTTGCCATCGCGCCGCCTGAGCCGAGGCCCGGCTGCCCCAGCCACAGGGTTAAGATCGCCTGCCAGAGGACGAACGGCGCGAGACCGATCAGGGCCAGGCGGATCAAGTCGCGCCAGCGCCATTCGAGGACGTAGTAGACCAGGTAGCCGGCTACAAAAAAGAGGGTTGTCTCTTTTGCCAAAGCTGCCAGCGCCAGCCAGACAGTCTGCCACGTCAGGTGGTTGCGCTGCCCGGCCAGGATCGCCAGGATCGCCAGCCCATAGGCCAGTGGTTCGCTCGTGCTGACGCGGACGGCGAAAAAGACTCCGCCGAACAGTCCGTAGACGAGCGCGTACCAGCGGCTCACGCGCTCTGCAATCAGCAGTTGCTCGAAGGCCGCCGTGCCTATCGCCAGCGCTGCCAGATTGATCGACAGCATGGTCCAGGACACAAGCGGCTCCTGTCCGAGTGAGAGCAGACGTGCCAGGGCGGGATGTAAAATGCGCTGGTAGCGGTAGGCGGGCACGTCAAGACGAGGGACAGCATTGGCCGGGTCGAGCGCGATGTAATAAGTGAACTGGCCGTCGTAACCTTTATCGCCGGAGGGAGTCGGGAAAACAAGCTCCATTACGCCCCGGTTGTAGTGGATCAAGATGACAGCGAGATAGATCGTACAGAGCACCAGCACAACCATCCAGGGGCGTAGCGTGATGCGACGGGCGGGGTTGAGGACCATGTGTGTCCATCCTTGATGCGTGATTTGCCTCACCCTTCGCCCCCCCTCTCCGCTGCACAGTAGAAGGGAACCGGTGGGCGCTATATCCCGCTTGGTTCCCCTACTGGTTGGAGGCAAGTGGGAGGTTTATAGCTGGCGCAAATACTCTGGCGGGACGTGATCGGTGAGCCATACGCCGTCTTTTGTCATCTGTCATAAATGGTCACCGGTCAAAGGCACGCAGCCAGACGTTTTTGAACTGGCAGACGCTGGAGGCCCGTTCGTAGTTGTAGGCGGCGATGAAAGTGCTTCCGGCCACCTGTTTGCCGTTCACATTGGCGACCAGCCCACCGTTGATGTAGACCATCAGGCTGTTGCCGATGGCGATAATCGTGACGCGGTTGGTGGCACGGTTATCCTTTTTGATGGCGTCGGACAGGTTGTACATCGAAACGATGTCACCGTCTTTCTCGCTCCTCTGGAGAATGCCGAAACCGCCCTTGCGATCCAGGTAAACAATCGAGAAGTTTTTGTCATCGGCGGCACGAAATTCCATGCCACAGGCGATGTTTTCGTTGTTGGATTCCCAGGATACGTCCGCCGTGTAAACCAGGTCGGTGAAACTGATGCTGCGGGCCAGCGGCTGAACGACGATACCTTTGGCGGTGTTGTTGGTGACAAAGGCATCGGCTACGTCCAGACCGGGCTTGCCAATGCTGGGAATGATGCGCGCCGCCAGCAATTCTTCGAGGATGGACAGGGCGGTTTGTTGCCAGTGCGTCAGCCTGGGCGGAACGATGATCGGCACGCTGGCCGCCTCATCGGTGGGCAAGGTGACGACGATGTTGTCGAACAGGACACTCGTGGAATTGCTCGGCGAACGGCCTGTGCCAATCGCCACGCCAAAGACGCCCGCCTCACCCAACGTCTCATCGTCCAGTTCGGACAGCGGTTGGCCGTTGTAGAACAGGATGAAGTGATGACCCTTGAGCATCGCGCCCAGCGTGGAGGTGGCTTGCAGCGTGCCGGGCAGCGCCGTCCAATCGTGGATAGGCGTCATGCCGCCGGGCCTGCCATAGGCCAGGCGCCACTTGTTATCGCTGTTGATGAAAAACAGATAGAACTCCAATGCGTTGTTGCGGCGCGTTCCGCGCAGCAGCAGGCCGCCTTCCCAATAGCCAGAAATCGGCTCGGCCTGCATTTCGGCCTGCATGTAGAGGTCTTTGAAAACGCCGATCTTGTCTGCCGTCGTGAAGGTATAAGAGTTGTCGGCAGTCAATTGCAGGCGCAGTTTGCCCTCACTGAACTGTGCCAGGGCGTTCGGTTCGCGCCAGACACGCATAGGCGAACGTGCTCCCGTCGGGTCATTGATGAGCAGGAAGCTGAAGCCGGGCAGCAGTGACAGCGAGTAGCCGCCGGAGGTGGGCTTGTCGGTTTTGGCGCGTGTGACGCGGACGGCATACGTGCCCGCATCCGGAATCACGAAGGCGTCAATCGTGGCGTTGCGGTAGCTGCCACTGCCGCTGGAGGCCAGCAACTTTCCAGCCGCATCCAACAGCTCGATAGACGGTTCCAGGTCGCCGGAAGTGGCCTGCATTCGCATGGAAAGGCGTTGGCCCTTGCTGGCGGTGAACGTCCAGCGCTGTTCCACCTGTGAATCGTTGATCTCGCCCGTCACAGGTTGAAGCAGAGTCAATGTCGTGCTTTGATCCTGCTGTGCATATGTCGGCCAAAGCCGGGCAGTCAGCATCCCGACGATCAGCGCAAGAAGAAACAAAACACGTGTAGTGGGTATCATTAAGCGCGCCTAGCCTCTGTTTTCTCTAAGAATAACGTGAACAGGCCGCCGCGCAAGCGCCTGTTGAGCCAGGTTCAAATTTGGGTGGGCCTGTTATAATTCTTCCCTGGGTCAAGCCATCCAGCGGGGGGGGACGCGATGACTGCACCAATCTTCCTGATGCTCGTCTTTCATAATCACCAGCCTGTCGGCCAGTTTGACTATATCAGCGAGCATAGCACGAACGTCAGTTATCTGCCCCTGATCGAACTCCTGGAACGCCACCCCCGCATCAAGATTGGGATGCATTACAGCGGGCCGCTGCTGGACTGGTTGAAACAGCACCACGCAGAGGTCGTGGAGCGCCTGCACGTGCTGATCCAGCGCAAACAGGTGGAAATGCTCTCCGGTGGGTACTTCGAGCCGATTCTGAGCGCGCTGCCCGAAGAAGACCAGATCGGGCAAATTCAGAAGATGACCGCCGAACTGAAGGCAACGTTGAACGCCGACGCCAATGGGATGTGGCTGGCCGAGCGGGTCTGGGAGCCACACCTGGCGCGGCCCATTGCGCAGGCAGGTATCCGGTACGTCATTGTCGATGACACGCACTTTGAGAGCGTTGGCCTGGACCGGAGCACGGACCTGTTCGGCTATTATATCACGGAAGACCAGGGCCACGCCCTGGCTGTGTTTCCGACGCTGTCCTATCTGCGCAGTGCCATCCCCTGGCAACCCATTGACACGCTGATCGAATGGCTGCGCGACGAAGCCGATCAGTCGCTGTCCACCTACCAGCCCAAAGTAGCACTCCTGGGCGACGACGGCGAGAAGTTTGGCACGTGGCGCGGCACTTACGAGCACTGTTGGGGCGATGGGAAATATATGGACAGCCTTCTGAGCGCTATCGAGAAGAACGCCGACTGGCTGCAAACGGCCACGCCGGGTGAATATCTGGCCCGCTACCCGGCATTGGGCCGCGTTTACTTGCCCGCCGTCTCCTATATGGAGATGGGCATCTGGAGCCTGCCTGCCGACGTGTCGCACCAACTGAGCGCGCTGCACCACACGCTGGAAGTGGAGCACCGCAGTGATATTACGCGCTTTCTGCGCGGTGGGTTGTGGCGCAACTTCATGGTCAAGTACGACGAGATCAATCACCTGCATAAGCGCGTGCTGCTGGTCAGCCAGAAGGTTCATGCCATGCGCCGGGGCCGCAAGCGCGATCAGGCCCTCGATCTGCTGTGGGCGGCCCAGGGCAACGATCCGTACTGGCACGGTGTCTATGGCGGCATTTACCTGTTCAATTTTCGCGTGGCAAGCTACGCCTACCTGATCGCAGCGGAGAACGCCGCAGATGGCGACGACATCCCGCTGACGCTCACCCGAATGGACTTTGACCGCGATAGCCGGGAAGACATCGTCGTAACCGGGTCGCCGCTGAATGCGGTTTGCAGCCCGGCCCTCGGCGGCGCGCTGCTCGAACTCGACTTTCGTCCGGCGCAGTACAACCTGTACAACGTCATGACGCGCCGCAAGGAAGGCTATCACATCGATCTGGTCAACGCCGCCGCCGACAATACAATCATCACGCCGATGTCGCTGCAAGGATCGGATCTGGAAAGCGGTCAGAACCATGCTATCCGTGCCAAAGAACCGGGCCTCGAGAAACTGCTCATCTACGACTGGCACCGGCGGGCATCGTTCCTGGATCATTTCATCGGGCCATCGACCACGCTCTACGAGTTTTACCGGGCGCAATATGCGGAACAGGGTGATTTTGTCAACCAGCCCTACGAGATTGTGGAGGCGGCCTGCACGGGCACGGAGGCGTACATCCATTTGCGGCGGCAGGGCCACGTCTGGGTGGGCGAGGTGCTTCAACCGTTGAGCATCGTCAAAGCCTTCAACATCGTTCACAGCGAACCGTCCCTCTCGGTGACATATACGCTGGTGAACGAAGCTGACATGCCTGTGGACGTGCGGTTCGGCATTGAAACGGTGGTGGGCTTCGACGCCGGGCAAGACCTCCAATACTGCTCGCTGCGCACCAACCGCAGTACAAAACGCGGGTCGTTGGCCGACCTGTGCGAGATCGAAGCGGTCACGTCGCACGAGGCAGACTCCAATCTGCGGAACATCACGCTGCACACGCAGATCAGCAAACCGTGTTTCCTGTGGCAGTTCCCGCTGGAAACGATCACCTGCTCCGAATCGGGCTTCGAGCGTGGCTACCAGGGAACGGTCTTTCTACATCTCTGGAATGTGCGGCTGTCTCCGGGCGAGGCGTGGCAGGTCGTCCTTACACAAAGCGTGCAGCAAACGGCGACACGGCCCTGATAGCATTTACCTCGTGCCCCACACTGCGAAGCGGCGAAGGAGATTCTGCCTCCATTCCCACAGGGAATCGTTCGACGAATAGATATAATTGAGCATTCAGTAATGTAAATGTGTTTGCCGGTGATGGCCCACTGTGATGAACAAACGGATCGTTGTCTTTCTGCTGCTGCTCCTGGTGGCCTGTACGCCAGCGGCCACGCCTGAAGTGATTCAGTACACCAGCGCTGCCCCGACAGCCGCCCGATCACCAACCCACAGTGGGCCAACCGGAACGCCTACCCTGACACCGACGCCATACATCCGCCCGACAGATGACCCGGCGCTGCACCTCGACCAGCCGATTGTGCGAGTCGGTGACGAGATGATCACGCTTGGGCAGTTCCGCCAGCGGGTGCGCTACGAGCGTTTTGCGGCGCTGGACAACGCGCGCCGCCTCATTGAGCGGGTGGGGTTGGACAAGGTGAACCTGGCGACCCCCGGCGAAAACCCGACAGCCGACGCTGTAGCCAGTATCTTCAACACGCTGGCGAACTCCAACGCCTTTGGGCATCAGGTGTACGACATCATGGTGCGCGAGTCCATCATCCGGCAGGAATACCATTTGCGTGGGCTGAAGGTGAACCCGAAAGACGTGCGCGATTACTGGGTGCGCTACCTGGACCTGCAACGAGCGCCGGACGTGGATGCGGCCCTGAAAACCGCCCAGGAAGCCTACATCACGACGGCCATGTCCTATTCTGGCCTATCGCGCGCGGCGATTGGGCATATCTTTGAGGTGTACGTGATGGGTCTGGATCTGCGCCCGATCATTGCTAAAGAACGGATGGGGCCGCTCACGATCCAACAAGTCAAGGTGCGGCGTATCATCGCCAAAACGCTGGCCGACGCCCAGGCAGCCCTTGCCCAGATCAAAAAGGGCGACGATTTCCGCAGCGTGGTCTGCCAATACTCAACGGAACGAGGCAGCAGCGACATGGGCTACGTGACGCGCGGTCAGTTTGTGCCGGGGTTGAAAAATCTCGATGCGGTCTTCAAGGCCAACGCTGGCGAGATCGTTGGGCCGCTGCAAAGCCCGCTCGGCTGGTACATTCTCCGCATCAAAGACCTGCGCAAAAATGCCGACGGCGATACTCAGGCCGACGTCCAGAGCATCCTGGTTGCCACCGAATCGGCGGCGAACGATCTGAAAAGCCGCGCACAGCAGGGCGAGGACTTTGAACGGCTGGCCTGCCTGTACTCGCTCGACAAGAATGCCGGGATTCGGGGCGACCTGGGCTACGTCGATCCGGCCAGCCTGGGCGACGCAGTGGCGCAGGCCATCAACGGCAACGAGAACGGCCTGTACGGGCCGATTGCCACCGGGCGCGGTTTCGAGGTGATCCAGGTCGATGACCGCAAAGTTAACTTACCAAAACCCGAAGAGATTGACCGGGCGGAAAGCCAGGCCTTCAGCGCATGGCAGTCGGATAAGGTTAATTCGAGCTATGTAGCTGCGCTGAACGACGTGTGGCAAAAGGCGATCCCGGCTGATCCGCTGCCCCGTGACGTGTCACCGCTGATGCGTGAGGAGAACTTCGGGCTGCCAACGCTGCAACCGACTGGCACTGGCCCTTAATTGACCAGACTCAGGCGGTGGATTGGTAGGTTCTGGCCCGTTCGCGCAGCGCCTCGACAATGTTAGCGTCGGGCGGCGTGCGTACCGAACCGATGCGCGCCGAGCCATCCCCCTCGCGGCGGTGAAAATCGCTGCCCACCGTCATGACCAGCCTGTACTGGCGGGCCAGCACGGTCAAATCCTCGACCACTGCGGGCGTATGATCGGGGTAGTAGACCTCGATTCCATCCAGGCCCAGCGGCACAAGCGCAGCAATCACGGCACGATAATCTTCATAGTGGCCGGGGTGCGCCAGGACAGCCACGCCGCCCGCCGCGTGGATCATGCTGATGGCGCGCTGCGGTTCCAGGCGGTAATGCGGCACGTAGGCCGGGCCATCGTTGGCAAGGTATTGATCGAAAGCCTCCTGGATGGAAGATACATAGCCGCCTTCCACGAGGGCACGCGCGACGTGTGGGCGACCCACCGCGCCGTCATCGGCCAGGGCCAGCACCCGCTCCATCGAAATCGGGATGCCCAGGTCGGCAAGTTTCTGCACCATACGGGCCGCGCGATTCGTCCGCGAGTCGCGCAGTTCGGATAGCAGGGCTTGCAGCGGCGCATGATCCACGTCGATCAGATAGCCGAGGACGTGCCGATCTGTATGCTCATCTTCCGAACTCAATTCGACTCCGGCCAGCACTTGCAGGCCCGTCGTAGCCGCCGCTGCCTGGGCAGGCCGAATACCACTCACCGTATCGTGGTCGGTCAGAGCAATGACGTCCAACTGGTTGGTCAGGGCGATCTGCACGACCTCGGCGGGCGAATATACGCCGTCGGAGGCCGTGCTGTGCAGATGCAGATCGACGCGCATCGGGTGGTCTATTCCATAACGCGCGGTTCAACAATCAGGCGTAGCGCTGTACGTTCCTGTTCTTCGATGGTGACTTCGGTGAAATAGGGGATACAAATCACGTCCATACCGTCATCGGCAAGGTAGCCCCTGGCGATGGCCGCAGCTTTGATAGCCTGGTTGACGGCCCCTGCACCAATCGCCTGAATTTCGGCGCGGCGGTGTTCGCGGACGACCCCCGCGATGGCCCCCGCAACCGCTGTAGAGCGTGAGCGGGCAGAAACTTTGATTATGTCTACCATGAATTATGTGTCCTTCCCGGAGGTATTAAAGACCAACGCTTGGCCCCCACAGGTGACCCTGTCTGTGCTGTCTTTACGTTGCCGGGCAAGCCTTCGGCAATTCTAACGTAGCTTGGCGCTGAATCCAAGCCAAAACAGGGAAATTACCAACCTTCTGACCTCTGCACTACCCGGCGGCAGCGGGCAAGGCGGCAAAGGACCTTTCACGAGACCGTCGTGGAGATCGTGTTACAATACAGGATGGCGCTTGGCAAGACGGATCGCTTTCGGGACTGTGGAGATGAGCGGGAGAATATCAACGAGCGTCCAGGCCCTGCGCAACGCCGGCTACAAGATGACCGGCCCGCGCCTGACCATCCTGGACATCCTGGAAAAAAGCGGCGGGCACATCACGTCCGCAGAACTGCTGTCGCTGGTCGAACAGCGCGACCCATCCATCGGGCGGGCCAGCGTGTTTCGCACGCTGGATTTGATGATCAAGCTGGGCATCGTGTGGACGAGCGTGCAGGGCGGTTCAACAGTCCACTATATGCTTATGCCGGGCGGCCACCACCATCACATCATCTGTACGAACTGCGACAAGCTGATCGAGTTTGACGACTGCCGCCTGGGGGCGCTGATCAGCAGCCTGGAGAGGGAATATGGCGTCCACGTCGAGGGCCATCTCCTGGAACTGTACGGCCTGTGCCAGGACTGCCAGGACGCCATTCGAGAGCACGCTGGCGACCCGGAGGAAGACACGGATTAGCCGCTGATAGGCAAACTAATGGTGAAGACACTGCCGCTTCCCGGCTGGCTCTCCACCGAAACGCGGCCATTGTGTCGTTCAATGATGGCCCTGGTGATGTATAAACCCAGGCCCGCCCCCTCCTGGCTGATATGTTCCCGCTGATTGACCCGGTAAAACTTCTTGAATAGCTGCGGAATGTCGTCGGGAGGAATGCCCAGGCCGGTATCTGCTACCTGGATGACGACCTGGTCGCCCTTGACCTGTACCCGGAACTCAACACGGCCACCGGCAGGCGTATATTTGATGGCGTTGGACAGCAGGTTGCCGACGGCCTGATTAAGCCGCGCCGCGTCCATCAGGAACGTAACTTCGGGGATCGGCGCGATCACCAGTTCGATCTGTTTATCTGCGACCCGAAGCTGCGCTTCTTCGAGGCAACCCCGCAAGGCCACGGGCAGCGAGACCGGTTCCAGGTTGAAGCCAATACTCTCTTCAATGCGGGCCAGGTCTACCAGGCTGTTGACCAATGAGATGAGCTGCTTGGCGCCGCGCTGGATGCGCCCGGCATAATACTGAACCTGTGGAGCGGCGCCGCTGCTCTCCTCGACCAGCATTTCGGCATAACCGAGCACGATGCCAACGGCATTTTTAAGATCGTGGGACAGGCTGCGCACAAAACGATCTTTCATGCTATTTAGTTCCAGGACGCGATCATGCTCGCGTTCCCGGAGGGTTCGGTTTTCGCGGCGCAGCCGGGCCATCTGCAGCTGCCGTTCGACGCGCGCCAGCAGTTCGCCATCCTGGACGGGCAGTGCCATAAAATCACCCGCCCCGGCTTCGAGCGCCTTCTCAAAGTGATCGGCTCCGCTGGCGGCGCTCATGATGATGACGGGAACGTCCTTGAGGCGCTCGTCGCTTCGCATCTGCTGGCAGACTTCGTACCCGTCCAGGCCGGGCACGGTCAGGCCGACCAGGGCGAGATCGGGCAGCGTGTCGCGGGCAATCGATAATGCCTCACCGCCTTCAGTGGCGATGGTGGTCAGATAGCCGCTCCTGTTGAGAATGAGTGCAATGCGCTCTGCCACTTCGCGTGAGTCATCCACAACCAGGATGTTGCGACTGTTGTGATTATCGGTCATGGCCTTTATTTCCGTGCGGCGCATGGTTGTACAGAGCATGGTTGTACAATAGGGGCGCCACATGGTGACTTTAGCACGAATTGCCTTTTGGAGAAATTTCACGATGAGAATTGAAACCCTGGCCGTCCATGCCGGACAGCGCCCCGACGAAGGCACGGGTGCAGTCATCCCGCCTATCGTCCTGTCCACGACCTACGAGCGCGCGGCGGATGGCAGCTACCCGCGCGGCTATATCTATACGCGCAGCGGCAACCCGAACCGTGAAGCCCTGGAAGAAAGCCTGTGCGCGCTGGAGGGCGGCGCTGCCGCAATCGCTTTTTCGTCCGGCTCGGCAGCGACGGCCAGCGTTTTCCAGGCGCTTGCGCCGGGCGATCACGTCCTTGCGCCAAGTGACTGCTATCACGGCACAGCGAACCTGCTGCGGGACGTTTTCGCGCGGTGGGGTTTGCAGGCCACATTTGTGGACATGACCGACCCGGCGGCGGTGCGAGGAGCGTTACAGGCGAACACCAAGCTGATCTGGGTCGAGACACCCTCCAACCCGCTGCTCAAGATCACTGACCTGGCGCAGATCGCCGGCCTGGCCCATGAGAGTGGGGCGATCTGTGCCTGTGATAACACCTGGGCAACGCCTGTGTTACAGCGCCCGTTTGACTTTGGCGTGGACGTCAGCGTGCACTCGACGACAAAGTACCTGGGCGGGCACGGCGACGTGCTGGGCGGAATGGTCATCACGCGCACGGCGGACGACTTTTCGCAGCGCATCCGGCAGAACCAGATGGCGGGGGGCGCTGTCCCATCGCCCTTCGACTGCTGGCTGGTGTTGCGCGGCATCCGCACCCTGCCCTACCGGATGCGCGCTCACGCCGAAAATGCGCAGCGCGTCGCGCAGTTCCTGCACAATCATTCTGCCGTCGAAGCGGTTCACTATCCAGGGCTGGACGACCATCCGGGACGAGCGATTGCTGCCCGGCAGATGGCGCTGCCGGGTGGAATGCTGTCCTTCCAGGTGCGGGGCGGGCGCGATCAGGCGTTTGCGGTGGCAGCGAAGGTACGGTTGTTCACGCGGGCGACCAGCCTGGGCGCGACGGAAAGCCTGATCGAGCACCGGGCCTCGATTGAGGGGCCGGCCACGCGCACGCCGGAGAATCTGCTGCGCCTTTCCGTCGGCCTCGAACACCCGGACGATCTGATCGAAGACCTGGCCCAGGCCCTGCAATAGAATTGGTCAGTGGTGGGAAACCCTGCCAGAGACGCTGGCAGGGAGACAATACAAGTGAGCGCAATAAGACTAGGCCGTGTTGCGATAGATGCGTTCGGCGTCAATCTGAAACGTATCGCGGCCCCTTTCATTGCCGCACTCGTGACTCTGCTCACTTTAACGACTTGAGCCACGTGTTTTTTCGGAACAGGTTGGGAGTTCGTGTTTTAATTCGATGGTAAGCGTAGCAAAAGATTTGTGTTTTTGCTGCCGCCGTTGTCCAGTTCGATGGTGAGGGTAATTTGAGTTCGGGTTGTGTCAATTTGCCAGTCGAGGGTCCTGGTTAGAACGTCCTCGTGTTTATCGTGGATAGTTTCGATTGCGTTTCTCACGTCGTTCCAGATCGGACGGATATCTGCGTTATCAATTGACATCGTGATGAAGTGCAAAAATATTGAGAGAACCTCAAGGTCCGTCACTCCGTGTGCCTCCCAAGCCCTTTTTGTATGCCCCAGATTCTAGCCGATCTGGGGCCCTTGTGCCAGCTATTGAGACGTTGAAACTACATCGGGTGTGGTGGCGTATATCGTATCGCGGGGATTGGTATGGTTAAATGCAGCGGGCGCCGTAGAACCATGGGGGGTTGTAGTCGTAGTAGATATAGGTGTCGAAGACGATGGCATTATGCTGATAGATCGCGGTTTGTGGATCGCCGCCTGCCAGGTGATACCAGAAGCAAGGAGCTTGATTGGCGGGACAGGTGCCGGTCTGTGCGAGGATTGGGTAGGGGCCGGTGGCGTAGAACTTTGAGTTAACAAGTGAAGGGCCGGTATAGAATGCGGCTTCGGCTTCTTCACCCGCGTAGCAGGACAGCATCGTGTTAATCTGGTTGATGACTAACGGGCTGACTGTCCCTTTCTGCGTGGCCTGTTGCCGACTCTGAATCCGACCCACTGCACTGTTGGCGGCATTTTCCGGGACGCCTTTAGCCAGCAGTTCCGCCTTGATTTGAGCAGCATTCTTGCCGTTGACCAGGATCAGGACATTATAGCCTTTGAAGCCCGACTGGGCCCATGCGGGAATGGTGCTGGAGCCGACGAAGGAGAGCAGCAGTGTAACGATAATCAGGGTGACTAGAGCGAATTTTCCTTTCATTTGTGTAAAGCTTCCTCGAAAGTCTTTCGGTAGTCATGTGAGATTATCTCGCACCTGCTGACGGAACACTTGTGTCAAGAGCAGGTCGCGGATAAGCCACGCATGGTCGGTAAGCCTCAGCGCCATTGCAGGCGTTTGGGGCATGATTTTTTAGCCTGTGGTTCACTCAAGGCCAGGTGCAGCGAACGATGGGGACGGCACCAGTTGTGGACCGTCAAGCCCCACCAACCGAGGGCGACTTTAGTCTCGTCGCGGCGGGCAAAGGCCAGGGAGCGGCGAACCCGATGGGCATTCATGCGGCGGGCTGTGCCGTTGCGCCGCTCAAGGGCCGAGGTACTGGGCGTGGTCTAGCCCAACGACGCACGTGGTCTGCGGCGCTTGCCGGGTCGGCTCGCCACCGACGCCCTTTTACAGGGCCATCTCGACGAGTTCGGTGATTTACCACCCTTTGTTAAACGTATTCTCGCCCGTTCCAACCGTTCGCTTTTAGAACATTAGTTTACGTCCGGGTCTCAGAACCTAGGCCGTTGGGGCTTCCATGTCGCGCAGCAACTGGCTGACCTTGCGGCGCAGATGAGGCGGCAGTTCAGCGCAGCGTGCCTCGACGCTCAGGCGCGCCAGGACGCTGGTCTGTCCCCGTTCACGCAACCGCCGGTACATGCCCAATGCGTCGGCGATGGTAAAGCCTGTCCGGGTTTGATTACGTAACTCCATAAGCACTCCTTCCCTACAAGTTACATTCAAACATTTCCTTCCATATCCGGCCTGAGCATATCATGATTATAGTTAAAAATGGGTGAAAGGAAGGTTAGCAAAATTTACAATGGGTGCGTTTGCAGCAACCCGACAAAAGGCTATAATGCACATAAAATCTGACAAGCGCTGGACACCAGGGTGGAAGATCGATGACCGATGCGACTCGCAGCCAACTTGAACAAGCCTACCGCTTGATCCAGCAAGATGATCTAGACCGGGCCATCGCTATTCTGAAGCCGATTGTCGCCGCAGAACCGGATAACGCCGATGCCTGGTGGTTGATGGCACACGCCGTGAGCGAGCCGCAGGACGCCCGCGAACCGCTAGAAAATGTATTGCGCCTCCGCCCGGACCACGCGGAAGCGCGCCAATTGCTGAACGAGCTTGAGCAGGAAGCATCGCTGGATACTTTTGGTGAAGCGCCGGAACCTTTCCCGCAGGATACTTCACTCGACAATCTCTTTGGCGACACGCCGGAGCCGCCCTCGGCGCCATCGACGGTATCTTCATCCGAACTCGATGAACTGCTCGGCCAGAGTCCCGTTCCTTCCGGTGCGGAAGACCTGTCATTCCTGAGCAGCGACACCACGAGTGACTTTAGCTCGTTCGACATGAACGAGCCAGTCGAAGCACCAACCGACGACCTGTTCGTCGATCCGTTTGCAGGCAGCGAACCGGGTTTCGTCGCCGATGCGCTGGGAGAAGAGCAGAAGAAAGCCGACTCCCGCAAGGCGAAGCGCGACAAGGCGGCCAAAGAACGGGAAAAGGCCGAACGCGAACGCGCCAAACAGCAGGCCAAACTGGAACGAGAGGCAGCCAAAGCTGCTAAAGCCGTCAAAGCGCCCCTCGATCCTCTGGAAGCGGAGCGGCGCTTCAACAGCCGGCCCAACCCGGCAGTGCTGGCCGCGCTGTTTCTGGTGATCGTGGTCGTGGTGGGCGGCGGTGTCACCTACGCGCTGCTGCCGCGCCTGCTCAACCAGGCGGCGGAGGCCCCGACCATCCCGGTGACGCCGGGAACCGTCGTGACTGTCGCGCCCGCCGCCGACGTGAACAGCGCCATCCAGGCCATCAACGATCTGTTTGCGGCGAACAAATTTGCCGAGCCGAAGGCGGCTGTCGTACAGACCGCATTGGGCGACACGCTTCAGGTGCAGGTGTGTGGCGTGGCCGGGCCGAAGCTGCTGGAAGACGTGAACAGGGCAATGGACATCGTTGCGAAGGAAGCCTCCAAGATCAAAGACCTGGTGAAGGCCGCCGGGGTGCTCTTTGTGAACTGCGCCAGGCCCGACTCAAAGCTGTTTGTCGCTACCGCCCCGATGGACGCGATAGTCGTATACGTAAACGGCGGCATGGCCGACAAGAAAACCTACCGCGCGCAGTGGAAGCGCGGGTAGTTTACCTCACACCCTCTGACCCCCTCTCCGCAAGCAGGGAGGGAGAATCAGAGGGTGCTGTGACGGCGATGGCTTCCCCACGCTACGACACAGAGATTTACAAATGATGTACGGCTGTTGTCTTAGCCAAGCAGGGTGAGCAGCCAGCGCCAGCCCCACAGCGCCAACATGCCGAGAATAATGGTCAAGAGCAGGCTCCGGGTGCGCCATGCCACCGGCGCGGACACCAGTCCGGCGACCAGATAAGCGTTTGTCAACCGCAAGTCGAGGTGGCTGTCCTGACCGATGACTACTGCCGGGATGATGATCGCGGTCAGCACCGCCGCCGGGACGTACCGCAACGCACGGAAGACCGGCTCCGGCAGCGGGATTTTCCCCAACAGAGCCAGCACGGGATAACGGATCGCAAATGTGACCAGGGCCATGCCCGCCACGAGCAGCGCTTCGTTCACATCGCCTCCACCGCTTCACCTTCGGCAGGTGTTGACGGCTTGTCCTGGGCTGGCTGCGGAAAGTAAGCCTCCGTGACGACCCCGG
Source organism: Chloroflexota bacterium (assembly GCA_021325095.1). GTDB lineage: Bacteria > Chloroflexota > Anaerolineae > Aggregatilineales > UBA2796 > JAJPHV01. Next base: position 29,747 of record JAJPHV010000069.1, read on the forward strand.
CGGCCACGCCGAGCAGTGCCGCGATCATCAGTCCCAATTTGTTCGGCAGCGGATTCGCCAGCACTGCCGTCAGTCCGGCCACGAGCACACAGGCCAGCACGGCGCGGCTCTTGACGAGCGGCACGACGATCCCGATGAAGGTCACGACCATTGCGAAATCCAGGCCCAGGTCGCGGGCGTTGGGAATGATCTGCCCGGCCCGCAGCCCCACGTAGGTGCAGAGATTCCAGTTGACGTACATGAACACCGCCGAACCCAGGAAGTACCAGTGCTTGTAGGGCGAGTCGTCAGTGCGGGTGTAGCGGGCAATGACCACCGCGAACGACTCGTCCGTCAGCCAGAAGCCGAGCGGCGCAAGCCAGTGCTGCGGCAGATGTTTCATGTAGGGCGCAAGCGAGGCCGAGTAGAGGGCATGGCGCAGGTTGACGATGAAGGTGGTCAGGATAATGACTGCCATGCTTGCCCCGCCTGCGATCAGCCCCGACGCGATGAACTGCGCCGACCCGGCGAAGACAAAGAGCGACATACCCATCGCCCCGGCAAAGGATAGGCCGTTGGCGCTGGCAGCCGCTCCGAAGATAAGGCCGAAGGGGATCGCCCCGACGACCAGGGGAAAAGTGTCCTTGACGCCAGCCCAGAACTCGGCACGGCGCGTTGGCTGCGGAAGCACAGACATCATTTGAAGGCCAGACAATTGGCTCAATTGCACGTCAGATCGATTGTGCCATGACAAATAGCCATATCACAGAGACAATCGGTTAGCGACGAGAGAGACAAGGGAATACCGTAGCGCTTCCTGACTGTTAGTGTCAGGCGCGCTATTTCCTGTCCCCGCCCGTCAGCGCCGCTGATACGCCCAGGCCGATGTAGATCATGCCCGAAAAATAGCGCTGGAAGGCCAGAAACCAGGCATTGCGCCGCAGCCAGTTGCCTGCCGTGCCGGAAAGCAGGGCATACAGACTGTCCGTCGTGATCGCCATTGCCACGAAGAGAAGCCCCAGTGCCAGGAACTGCACGGAAGGATTGCCTCTGCTGTAGTCCACAAACTGCGGCAAGAAGGCCAGGAAAAACAGGGCGGTCTTCGGGTTCAGGGCCGCCACGACAAAGCCCTGCGTGAACGTCCGGCGAAGGCTCTTCTGCACCTCGCCGGGGTCAACCTCCGTTTTGACAGGCGTCAGCAGCGTGCGGATGCCGATATAGACCAGGTACACGGCCCCGACATATTTGATGACGTTGAAGGCCAGCGCCGACGTGAGCAGAATTGCGGACAGGCCGAGAGTTGCCGCGACCACGTGGACGGAATTGCCCAACTCGACGCCGAGGACGGAGACGAGTCCGGCCCTGCGGCCCTGGTTCATGCTGCGCGCTACGATGTACAAAACGGCTGGCCCCGGCGTGAGCAACAGAACAAGCGCCGCTGTGACAAATAGAGGGCTGAAGACCATCTGTGTATATCCGTAGTCTGAGGGCGGGCAAAATGATTTGCTATTGTCCTCAATTTCAGTCTGAAGCGCCAGATTTTGCCCGGCGCTAAAGTCCTGCCGGGCCAATCCGGCAGGACTTCACCACAGGCGGGTGCTTTTGCCGACGGATGGCGCGCCCGCTATAATGGGCTGCATGGCAACGACCACCATATCCACACCTGCCCCCAAACCCTCGCCGCGCAAACGACTGCAAGCGGATCGCAACGGCGTGCTGGTCGCCGCCGGGATCATGGCCGGGATTGGCTGGGCGCTGCTCTATCGGCTGGTGGACGGCTCGCCGCCGCTGGCTTTGCAGCGCTGGCTGTTCTTTATCCTGCTCTACATGGCGATCACAGGCACGGCGCTGCCCTTCATCTGGTATCTGAACCAGCGCTTCAGCCGCCGCTACCCGGTGACGGGTGGGACGCTGCTCCGGCAGGGGATGTGGTGCGGGCTGTTCACGGTCACGGCGGCCTGGCTGCAAATGACACGCGCGTTGAATGGCCCAACGGCGTTCCTCCTGGCCCTGAGCATGATCGCCATCGAAACCTTTTTGCGCTACCGCGAACGGGCGCAGGCTCAAGCCTATAGCGAATCGATAGCCCGCCAGAAGCATTCATGAGCGAGCAAACCGAAAACCCGCTCCGCCAGCTTCCGAGCGTGGATCGCCTGCTGAATGACATGGGCGCGGGCGACCTGCTAACCAGCTACGGGCACGAGGCGGTGCGCGATGCGCTGCGCGTGGCGCTGGACGCGGCGCGGCAGTGGATCCGGCAGGGCGGCAATGCACCGGGTGTCGATGAATTACTGGCGGCGGCGGGCAGCCTGCTTCGCGTGCGGCAAACACCCTCGCTGCGGCCCGTCATCAACGCCACCGGGGTGATCCTGCACACGAACCTGGGGCGCGCGCCGCTGTGCGAATCGGCACAACAGGCCATGCTGGCGGTAGCAGCGGGTTACAGCACGCTTGAGTACGAACTTGAGGCAGGCGAACGGGGCAAGCGCGAGAGCCATATCGAGTCACTGATCACGGCCATTACCGGGGCGGAAGCGGCGACGGTGGTGAACAACAACGCCGCCGCTGTGCTGCTGATCCTGACCGCGCTGGCGCAGCACCGCGAAGTGGTCATCTCGCGCGGGCAGTTGGTCGAGATCGGCGGCGGGTTTCGCATCCCCGATGTGCTGGCGCAGAGCGGGGCGCGGCTGGTCGAAGTCGGCACGACCAACCGGACACGCCTGGACGACTTCGCCCAGGCCATCGGCCCGCAGACGGCGCTGCTGATGCGCGCCCACGCCTCGAACTTCAAGCAGATCGGCTTTGTTGAGCAGCCGACGCTGCGCGAACTGGCGTCGCTGGCGCATGGCCGGGGTCTGCACCTTATCGAGGACCTGGGCAGCGGCGCATTGCTGGACACGGCGGCCTACGGTCTGGAGCACGAGCCGATGCCCCAGGAGAGTGTGCGGGCCGGGATTGACCTGGTGGCGTTCAGCGGCGACAAGCTGCTCGGCGGGCCGCAGGCCGGGATCATCGCCGGGCGCGGCGAACTGGTCGAACGGCTCAAGCGCCATCCGCTGGCGCGGGCCGTGCGCATCGACAAGCTGAACCTGGCGGCGCTGGTCGCCACGCTCGATCACTACCGGCGCGGCGATGCCGTCGAGCACGTCCCGGTCTGGCAGATGATCGCGCTGCATCCGGAGGCGATCCGGGCGCGGGCCGAATCGTGGGCGATGCAGATCGGCGGCGATGTGACGACCAGCGAGTCGACCATCGGCGGGGGCAGTTTGCCGGGTGAAACGCTGCCCACCTTCGTGCTGGCGCTGGACGTGCCGCGTCCCGACGAGTTTGCGGCGCAGCTTCGTCGGCAGGCGAATCCCGTTATTGCGCGGATTGTGCACCGGCGGGTGCTGCTTGATCCGCGCACCGTGCTGCCAGGACAGGACAACGCGCTGCTGCAATCGGTGTCGGCGGCGCTCAGTGAGGCTTCACACTGATCCGAATCAGAATTCCCCAGGGAGAAATCCAAAAGCTGGCTGCCCCAACGTACTGGTGACGAGCGGAACTGATCACCGGGGTTGGGGTTCAGTTGCGCTGTGCTCGACTTTTCGTACAATGAGCGCTACTGCCCTCGCTCGTGGGGGCCGTTCTCCCTGGGGTGCCCATGATGGATCCACGTGCTGTCGCTACCGGGTTTCTTGGAACAGGGGCCAGCCTTGCGGCTGACATTGCCCTACTAGCCTACATTTTCCTGATCGTGCCGGGGATGCTGGTCGGCTTCCGCTTCGCGCGGCGGCAGAAGTTTGCGCCGCACCACAAACTGACCATGACGACCATCACACTCGTCAACTGGGCGATCATCCTGTACCTGATGGCGGTGTCGTATTCGCGCACTGTCGCGGCCAACGTCCCGCAAGGGCTGAACCAGCCGTTCTTCCTGTCGCCCACGATCCATTTACTGACCGGGCTGACGGCACAGATCATCGGCTCGATCCTGGTGCTGCGGATGTGGCTGGAAAACGTGCTGCCGCCGCGCCTGCGCTTCGAGCCGATCAAGCCCTGGATGCGCCTGACCCTGGGGCTGTGGCTGGTCACGGCCACGCTCGGCGTGATCACCTACCTGATCTGGTACGGCGTGCCCTTCACCGGTGGCAAAGGCGGGACACCTAATGAAGCGGCGACGCCACCTGCTGACATGAACGTGCGGGGCGGGCCAGCGTCGGTGATGGTGCCGCTGCGGGGCTTTCTGTTTGTGCCCATCGACATCACGATCCCGGTGGGAACGACAGTCAAGTTCATCAATCAGGACAACGCGCCGCACACGGTGACCTATGCCGACGGCAGCTTCAACACCGGCAACTTCTACAAAGGCGACTCCCGCGAATTGAAGTTTGACAAGGCAGGCGACATCAAGCTGTACTGCCAGATTCACGGTGCGCCGGATGGAACCGGAATGGCGATGACCGTCCACGTCAAGCCCGCCAGTGAAGTGGCCGCGCTGCCGACGACGGACGCCTCGGCGCTGACGCCTATCCCGCCGACGGTTGCGCCGAGCGTCGCGCCACCGCCAAGCGATCCCCTACGGCAGCAAGTCAAAAACCAACTGGTGGGGGTGCTGTCCTACGCCGACCAGACCAGCTTCAACGATACGATCAACCTGCAACTGGTCAACCTGGAAAAGCCGCCGTCGGGCAAAGTCTATTATGGCTGGCTGGTCGGGCCGAAAGATAATTATCTGAGCGTCGGCAAGATCGAGCCGGACGAGAAGGGCGTGACCAACGTGCGCCAGTCCTTCACGCACCGCAACCTGATCGCGGACTTCGACAATTTTGTGATCACGGCGGAGAATCCGAACGGCACGCCCAAACAGCCGGGCGAGGTCTATTACAGTGGCAAAGAGCCGCCGCTGGCCTACGCCGAGATTCAGCGCATCGTCGGCAAAGCGGACGACACACCTAACCAGTACGGCTACGCGGTAGGAGCGCGGCTGCAAATCGACGAGGTGATCCGGCAGGCTGCGTTCATCCAGGAATTGATGAGGAAGGACAAGCTGGCTGAAGCCAAGACTCACGCCGAAGCGATCATCAACCTGAGCAAGGGCGGCGCGGGTGAAGACCTGGACGGCGACAAATCGGTCATCCAGCCGGGCGACGGCTACGGGCTGCGCAAATACATCGACGGCGCGATCAAGGCGGCGGCAGCGGCCAAAAGCGCCAAAGACGCCACCGGTGCGATCAAGCTGCATAGCGATCACGTCAGCGTTTCGGGCATGACAGCGCTGGCCTTTTTGACCGACCTGGAACAGCAGGCGGCGGCGCTGATCGCGGTCAGGACGCCCGCCGAAGCGAAGGACATCGCCACGACAATCAACACAACGGCACTCAACCTGCGCGACGGTGTGGACAAGGACAACAATGGCACCGTCGATCCGGTTCCGGGCGAGGGCGCGATCTTCTCCATGTACGACCACGCGCAGTACATTGCAGCGATGGCCGTCGTCAGCGGCAAGGGTGGGCAGATCACCGGGCTGGCAACCGAAGAGGCCACGCCCGCCGGAACTGAGCAGGCGACACCTTCGGGGACGGAAGAGGCCACGCCGATGGGCACGCCAGAAGCGACGCCGGAGGCCACCGAGGAGGCAACACCCATCGGCACGCCGGAGGCCACGCCAGGAGGGACCCCAGAAGCTACGACGCAGCCCGCATAAAGCACGGCGTCGATCATGTCAAGTGGGAAAAAGCACAGTAAAGCAGTTGGAGCCGAGGATTAACGTCTCGGCTCTTTGCTTTCCAGATTGCCTTCGCGGCAACGGTCATTTGATTGTCTCATACCAAATTTGCACGATCACTTTGGCTTTCTCCGCATCGTCTCGACTGAAAACGAACAACGAACGCGCAGTGATTAGGCGAATTTGGTATCAACTGGCCCATTCGCATCTTTCCATGCCTTCAGGCCACCGCCGACATGGGCAACATGGGGCAGTCCCATCTCCTGCAGTCGTTGGGCGGCCAATGCCGAGCGCCCCCCACTCGCGCAGTAAAGGTACAGCTTCTTGCCGGATGCAAAGACATCTTTGTGATACGGGCTTTCCGGATCGGCATAGAATTCCAGCATCCCGCGTGAGGCGTGAACTGCACCGGGAATCTTGCCGTCGCGTTCCAGTTCCGGCAGATCTCGAATGTCAATGAAAACGGCCTCCGGGCTTTGGAGGCGTTTCACGGCTTCCGTCGCAGGAACGGTTTCGACGACAGCATTCGCCTCGGCCACCAGTTGCTTGTACCCTTTTTTCATCGTTCGCTCTCCTTCCTGATATGTGGCCTTCAGCGTATGCGAATGATAGAAGGGATGTCACCACTCGAAAGAATGGAAACAGGAGTGGAAGACCGGGCCGCCCTTCAGGTTCTGTGATACCATGACGGCACCAAACGCTGTTGACCAAGTTGTTTGACGAGATTCGGCAGATGGGTTCCTCCAAACGTCAGGCTCAACTGGAAGGTTTGAGTGAGCGCGAGTTAGAGATCCTGCGGCTGTTAGCAGAGGGCCTGTCTGACCGCGAAATTGCCGAACGGATGGTGATGACCCTCAACACCATCAAATGGTACAACCGCCAGATCTATAGCAAACTTGGCGTCGGCAGCCGCACTGGGGCCGTCGCGCGTTCTGGTGCACTACGTCTCCTCGAACGAGAGGCGGAAGTCAAGCCGCCTTTCAGACCAACCTTTCTCGCCTCAAAACATAACCTGCCCATCGAAACGACACGCTTTATCGGGCGCAAAAGGGAAACGGCGGACGTGATCCGTTTGTTAGGATCGACCCGGCTGCTGACGCTGACAGGGCCACCGGGTACGGGCAAAACGCGACTGGCCGTGCACGTTGCATGGGAAATGACCAGCGCTTTTCAGGACGGCGTTTACTTAGCTCTTCTGGCCCCAATCAGTGATCCGGCGCTCGTGGCGAACGCGATTGCCAGGGCGATAGGAATCAGCGAGACACCCGGCCAGCCCATCGTCGAGACGTTGAAGCAAGTGCTGCGCGACAGGCAAACCCTGCTGGTCATCGACAACTTCGAGCACTTGCTCCAGGCTGCGCCATTGGTATCCGAATTGCTGGCTGCTACCTCGCGGCTCCAGGTGCTGGCGACCAGCCGTGAGGCGCTGCGCCTTTACGGTGAACAGGAATACGTCGTACCGTTACTGGAATTGCCCGACCCGCAACATCTTGATCCCGTTGTGCTGGCCTCTTGCGAATCGGTTGCCCTGTTCACCGAGCGCGCGAGTGAGGTACAACCGGATTTTGAACTGACCGACGAGAACGCACTCGACATCGCCAAAATTTGCGTCCGTCTTGAGGGGCTGCCGCTGGCAATCGAGCTGGCAGCGGCGCGGGTCAAACTGATGACGCCGAAGGTGCTGCTGGCTCGTCTGAGCAGTCGCCTTGAGACTCTCGTGGGCGGGCCACGAGACGTACCGCTGCGCCAGCAGACCCTTCGCCATACCATCGAGTGGAGCTATAACCTGCTCACCGATGAGGAAAAGTTGCTCTTCGCACGGTTGGCAGTTTTTCGAGGAGGACGCAGCCCGGAAGCGATTGAAGCGGTTTGCCAGCCAGGACTATCCATTAATCCGCTCGAAGGTACTGAGTCGCTGCTAAACAAAAGCCTGCTGTTTGTGCAGCAACGCCAGTCGGGCCAGGATGGCGAGCCGCGTTTTATCATGCTTGAAACCATTCATGAATACGCCTGGGCGCAACTGCAAGCCACTGGCGAGGCGCAAGCCATGCGACGGCGTCATGCTGAATACTTTGCTGCGCTGGCCGAGCGCGCCGAACCTGAACTGCGCCGGGCCGGTTTTTCGTACTGGATGGCGCGTCTTGAGCCAGAGAATGAAAACTTGCGTGCTGCCCTGGAATGGTCACTGAACGGTGGCGACGTTGAAATTGGGCTGCGGCTGATCGTCGCGCTGCGTGATTACTGGATTATGTCGAGCCAGTACGTTGAGGGCGAGGAATGGCTGCGGCGGGCACTGCCCACATTAGAGGGTGTACCACCGAGTATGCGCGCTAAAGTCTTGACTACAGCGGGTCTGGTTTTGTTCTACGCCGTTCAGCGCTCGTCGGGAAAACAATATCTGGAAAAAGCGATTGCACTTGCTCGTGGAGCAGGTGACAGGCTCACGCTGGCGTGGGCACTCATCGTCCTGGGGGCATTCACAATTGGGCAGGCATCAGGCTACGAAGAAGCCCTGGCGTTCACCGAAGAAGGACTGGCGATATTTCGAGAACTTGATCACGGGCCAGGAGTGGCGCAGGCCCTGAACATCATCGGGGAACTGAGGCGTACCAATGGTGACGACGAAGGGGCGCAGGTGGCCTATGAAGAATGTCTGTCTGTGGTGCGCGAAACGGGCGAATTGCGCCGGGAAGCTATGGCCTTGTCCAATCTAGGCTACATTGCGATGCATCGCGCTGACGTCGAGCGCGCAGAGCTGCTTTTCAGGGAGGCTTTCATTAAATCCTTGAGGCTCGATTACGACAGGCATCTGGTTATCTCCCACGTTGTTTGTCTGGCGGGAGCGATGGGAGCTAGAGGTGAGTTGAAGTGGGCGGTCCGGCTGTTTGGTGCAGCGGAAGCATTGCTCGAACCGATAGGTGTCCGTCTGGCACCTGGCGATCTGCCTGAATATGAGCGCAGCCTGCACTTCATTCGCAGCCAGCTTGATGCTGCCACATTTGAGGCCTGTTGGAAAGAAGGACGCACCCTGTCCTTTGAGCAGGTGGTTGATATTGTCCTCAACGTCACTCATTCTTGAGGAAGTTTGACCTCACCCCCAACCCCTCTCCGCTACGCAGAGAGGGGAAATTGACGGAAGAAGTAGTGGTTCGCTACTCCTCTTTGGCTGTCGCCGGGGGGATCACCAGCACCGGGCAGGGGGCGCGCTGCAACAGGGCATCCGCCACGCTGCCCTTCACCGTGCGAGTCATGCCCGTGCGCCCATGCGTGACCAGGATGATCACGTTGAAACCGTCACGGGCCACGTCCAGGATGGTGTCGATCACGCTGCCGACGCGCACTTCCCGCGTTACATCAAAATCCATCAGTTGGAGCCATTCGCTGACCCGCCGCAAGTAGTCCTCGCGGGCGTGTGCGGCCTGTGGATCGGCGGGACGGATGGGCGGCCACTGTTCACCCGCCAGCGCGGCAGCCTCCCCCTTCGCACTGGCAAGGGACGAGATTTCGTCAACCGGATTCGGCGCCATGACGGATAGGACGTGAATGTTTGCCCCTGGCTCGGCCACCTCGACCACATGCTGCAAGGCCAACTCTGCGAGCTTTGAGCCATCCAGGGGAACCAGGATTTTTCGATAAGGCATTCGGTAGTATTCCTCCACAGTTGTGGTCCCGCATAGAGATTATCGTTTTAGCGCGCCAAGAGGGTAAAATTGCCCACACAGAAAGGAAGGACTGCATGACCAGACTGCCCGACTTCAGGAACGAACCCCTCACCGATTATTCTATTCCAGCCAACCGCGCGGCCTTCGAGCGGGCGATTGACCTGGTGCGTTCGCAACTGGGCCAGCGCTACCCGCTGCGCATCGGGGCCGACGCGGTGTGGACGGGCGACACGTTTGATTCGATCAATCCGTCGCGGCCTGCCGAGGTGATCGGGACGTTTGCCAAAGGCCGTAAGGAGGACGCCGAGCGCGCGATTGCCGTTGCCGACAGCGCCTTCCAGACCTGGCAGTACACCGATCCGCTGGAACGTGCCGGTTATCTGTTGAGCGCCGCCGCCGAGATGCGCCGCCGCAAGCACGAGTTCAGTGCCTGGATGGTCTTCGAGATCGGCAAACCCTGGTCGGAAGCGGATGCGGACACCTGTGAGGCGATTGACTTCCTGGAATACTACGCGCGCCAGATGATCCGGCTGACGGAAGCGAGTGATATGCTTTACCCCTGCCCCGGCGAGCAGAACCAACTGCTGTACATCCCCCTGGGTGTGGGCGCGGTCATCCCGCCCTGGAACTTCCCGAATGCGATCATGACCGGGATGACCAGCGCGGCCATTGTGGCCGGGAACTGCGTCGTCCTGAAGCCATCCAGCCTGACGCCGATGATCGCCTATAAATTCTGCGAACTGCTCTGGAACAACGGGCTGCCGCCGGGCGTGCTGAACTTCGTGCCCGGCCCCGGCTCGGCCATCGGGGATACGATGGTTGACCATCCCCGGACGCGCTTCATCGCCTTCACGGGCAGTAAGGAAGTGGGGACGCGCATCTTCGAGCGGGCGGCAAAAGTCCAGCCCGGCCAGAAATGGCTCAAGCGGACGGTGCTGGAAATGGGCGGCAAGGATGCTGTCGTCGTGGACGAGACCGCCGATCTGGAAGCCGCCGCTGAGGGAATCGTCATCAGTGCCTTTGGCTTCCAGGGGCAAAAGTGCAGCGCCGGGTCTCGCGCCATCATTGTGGATAAGGTGTACGACACGGTGGAGGCGCGCGTGGTGGAAAAGACTCGCCAGCTGCGCCTGGACGCGCCCGATCTCGGCCCGGAGGTCAACCAGGGGCCGGTGGCCGACAAGAACGCCATGAAGACGATCATGGATTACATTGAGGTCGGCACGCAGGAAGGGAAGCTCTTGCTGGGCGGCAAGGCCAAACAGACACCCGAAGGCGGCTACTTCATTGAGCCGACCATCTTTGGCGACGTGCCAGGCGACGCGCGCATTGCACAGGAGGAAATCTTTGGGCCGGTGCTGGCGATGATCCGTGCCAGAGATTACGACGACGCCCTGAAGATCGCCAACAGCACCGAGTTCGGCCTGACCGGTTCGGTGTACAGCCGTGACCGCTCGCGGCTGGAACGGGCCCGGCGTGAATTCCACGTCGGCAACCTGTACTTCAACCGCAAGTGCACGGGCGCGCTGGTCGGTTCACACCCCTTCGGCGGCTTCAACATGAGCGGAACGGACAGCAAGGCCGGTGGGCCAGATTACCTGCTGCTCTTCACGCAGGCCAAATCGGTGGCGGAGAGACTATGAGGGATTGGGACCGGGAAAAGCCCGGCCTCATCATTATTGGTCGAGTTCAAGGGGCAGGCGGTAATCCAGGCAACCTGTCTACTCTTTATCAAACAGCTTCTGAGTCTGTCAGGCGGCTCCTGTCTTCACCGTAAAGTGGTGGTAGTATAACAGGAGGTTCGCTCGATGCCGGCTTGAGGACATACGCGGAGGTGCGGTGAATCATCCTGGCTTGCCTGCTGTCGAGATGCGCAACATCACCAAGCGCTTCGGCTCGCTCATTGCCAACGACGGGATTAACTTCACGCTGGCCGAGGGGCAGATTCACGCGCTGCTTGGCGAAAACGGCGCGGGCAAGTCCACCCTCAGCAAGATTCTGTACGGTCTTTACCAGCCCGACGAGGGCGAGATTCGCATCCGCAATCAACCCGTCCACCTGGCCTCTCCCGCCGATGCCATCGCTATCGGCATTGGCATGGTGACGCAGCACTTCTCGCTCGTGCCGACCTTCACTGTCGCCGAGAACATCATCCTGGGGCTGAACAATGGCCTGTCACTGGATCGACGCCAGGCCACCGCCCGCATCGGCGAGATCGCCGCGCGGTACGGGCTGCGCATCGACCCGTCGGCGCTGGTGCGCAGCCTGGCGGTGGGCGAGCAGCAGCGCGTCGAAATCTTGAAGGCGCTGTACCGCAACTGCCGCGTGCTGATCCTGGACGAGCCAACCGCCGTCCTGACACCGCAGGAATCCGGCGCACTGTTTGCGGAGCTTAAAACGCTGGTGCGGCAGGGCCTTTCTGTCATCTTCATCAGCCACAAGCTCGAAGAAGTGATCGATCACTGCGACATGGTCACGGTGCTGCGTGATGGCCGGGTGGTCGCTACGGAACCGGTCAGCGGCACGAGCGCGGCGCTGCTGGCCCGGCAGATGGTCGGGCGAGACATGAACACGCCGTCCCGCGAACCCAACGCGCGTGGCGAACCGGTGCTGTGTGTGGAGAACCTGAGCTTGAAAGACAAGCGCGGTGTGATGCTGCTGCAAAATGTCAACCTGACCATCCACGCGGGCGAAATCGTGGGGGTGGCGGGTGTGGCCGGGAACGGCCAGCGCGAACTGAGCGAAGTCCTGAGCGGCTTGCAGCGCGCTTCTTCGGGGCGGTTTACGGTCAACGACACGGACTTGACAAACGCCGACGCTGCCCGCATGGCGCGCTCTGGCGTTGGCCGCATCCCGGAGGATCGCTTGCAAGGCATCGTCGGCTACCTGAGCGTCGCATTGAACCTGGCGCTGGAATACCTGGACGACTACACACACTTCGGCACGCTCGATCAGCGCGCCATCCAGGACAATGCCGAGAAACTGATTGCGCAGTATCAGATCAAAGCCCTGCCCGGCGACCAGGCCCGGCGGCTGTCCGGCGGCAACATCCAGAAAATCATCCTGGCGCGCACGTTGTCCCGCAACCCGGTCTTGATCCTGGCCGCGCAGCCCACACGCGGGCTGGACGTAGGCGCGACGGAATACGTCCACGACAGACTGCGCGAGCAGCGCCAGCGTGGGGCCGCCATTTTGCTTGTCTCGGAAGACCTGGACGAAATATTGAAGCTCTCAGATCGAGTGGTTGTCATGCACGCCGGGCAGATCATGGGCGACCTGCCGGTTGAGCAGGCGACCATCGAGCGCCTTGGCCTGTTAATGGGTGGGCTGAAAGAGGAAGCAGCGCATGGCTAACCTGACTCTGGGCCTTAAAAACGTGCGCGGGCTGCGTTTCGAGCGGCTGCCTGCGCCGTTCTGGGTGCGCGTAGCGATCCCGTTCATTGCGATCCTGCTCGCCTTCCTGCTCACCTCGGTGCTGGTGCTCATGGCCGGGGCCAACCCACTTGAAGCCTTCTACTACTTGCTGATCGAGCCGCTCACCACGCGCGTTGGCGCGCTGGAAGTGCTGGTCAAGGCCACGCCGCTGATCCTGACCGGGCTGGCTGTGCTGGTGGCCTTCGCAGGCGGCTACTTCAACATCGGCGCGGAAGGGCAGTTCTACGCCGGGGCTGTGGCGGCCGCCTGGCTCGGTGTGGCTTTCAAGGGCCTGCCGCCGCTCGTGGCGATCCCGATCATTCTGCTGGCGGGGTTCCTGGCCGGCGCGTTATGGGCGCTTGGCCCGGCACTGCTCAAGGTATACTTCGCCGTCGATGAGGTGGTGACGACCCTGCTCCTGAACTCGGTCATGGTTCTGGGAGTCAGCGGCCTGCTGACCGGCCCCTGGCAGGACCCTGGCGGTTGGGCGCGCACCCCCCTGATTTCGGATGCCTTGCGGCTGCCTCGGCTGGCCCCGCCTTCGCGTTTGCGGGCCGGGATCATCATCGGCGTGGTGCTGATGGTTGCCCTCTGGTTTATACTGAATCGTACAGCTTTTGGCTTGAAGCTGCGGGCCATCGGGCTTGGCCCCAAGGCGGCGCGCTTCATGGGCATCCACGTCACTCGCACACTGCTGACGGCGGCCCTGGTCAGCGGCGCGATTGCCGGGCTGGCGGGCGCGGCGGAAATCCTGGGCTTGCAAGGACGGCTCAGTTCGCAGACGCTTGAACTCGGCTACGGCTACTCCGGGATCGTGGTCGCCATGCTCGGCGGGTTGACGGCTTTCGGCGTCGGCGCGGCGGCGCTCTTTATCGCGCTGGTCGAGAACGGCGCGCTCTCGCTCAGTCAGGCGCTTGGCGTGCCACAATACCTGGGCGACGTGGTGCAGGCCACGATCTTGCTGACCATGCTCGCCAGCCTGCTGCTGACCAATTACCGCCTGCGGTGGCGCTAACTTGAACCGGGCCAGACGATGGACTTATTCCTCATTAGCGTTATTGCCTCCACCCTGCGCGTCTCGACGCCGTTGCTCTTCGCGGCGCTTGGCGAGACCATCAACGAGAAAGCCGGCATCCTCAACCTGGGCATCGAGGGGACGATGGTCTTTTCGGCCTTTATCGGTTTCTGGGCAGCTAAAACCAGCGGTTCCGTCGAGTTGGGCTTGCTGGCGGCGGTGCTGGCTGGTCTGGCGCTTGGCCTGCTCATGGGCCTGCTCACCGTCACGCTCGGACTCAGCCAGCACGTCTCCGGGCTGGGCGTCACGCTGCTCGGCACGGGGCTGGCCCTGTTCCTGTTCCGGCTGGCCTTCCCCGACCCGGCCATCCCGCCCAAACTGGACGCGCCTTTCCCGCAGCTCCCGATCCTGGTCGGGACACCACTTGAGCCGGTTTTCAGCCAATTCGGGCTGACCTATATTGCCTTTGCGCTCGTGCCGCTGTGCGGGTGGCTGCTCTACCGCACTGGCTTCGGCCTGAACCTGCGCGCCTGTGGCGAAAACCCCGAAGCGGCGGACACAGCCGGAGTTGCTGTCTACCGCATCCGCTACATGGCGCTGGCAATCGGCGGGGCACTGATGGGTGCGGCGGGCGGATTCCTCTCATTGGCGCAACTTGATTCGTTCACCTACGGCATTGTGTCAGGGCGTGGTTGGGTGGCAATTGCGCTGGTCATTTTCGGCAACTGGAAGCCGGGCCGCGTCTTGATTGGCGCGCTGCTGTTCAGTGTGTTCCAGGCATTGCAACTGCGTTGGCAGGCGCAGGGCGTTCAACTGCCCTACTGGTTCCTGTTGGCGCTGCCCTACCTGGTCACGATCCTGGCGCTGACGCTGGCCGGGCGTAATGCCTCGTACCCGGCGGCCCTGCTCAAGCCCTACAAGCGCGAGGGGTAAGTGAGAGTTCAGCCCGGTCTGATTCCCTCTCTCCACAGGGTGGAGAGGGGGTCAGGGGGTGAGGTCAACTCACATCAGTGCCCTGAAGCGCTCCTCAACCGCATCCCAGGCAGCAGTATCGCGCGGCTCGTACACGGACAGCGGGAACGACTCGCGGACGAGCGCGCGCCCTTCTTCTACCGACTTGAGGTCGCCCAGCGCGATCAACTGCGCGATGGCGTTGCCGAGCGCCGTCGCCTCGACTGGCCCGGCCAGTACCGGGATTCCGGTGGCGTCAGCGGTCATCTGGCACAGCAGCGTGTTCAGCGATCCACCCCCGACGATGTGCAGCGCCTCGACAGGCTGCTGTGTCAACGCCATCTCCTGACGCAGAACGATCCGGTATTTGAGGGCCAGGCTCTGGAAGATACACCGCGCCACTTCGCCCACCGATTCGGGCACGGGTTGGCCGGTATCTTTGCAGAACTGGCGGATGCGGTTGGGCATTTCACCCGGCGCGAGGAAGCGTGGGTCGTCCCCGTGTATCAGCGAGACAAAGGGCGCAGCCTCCGCTGCCATTTTGGTGAGCGTGTCATAGCTGTACTCCTGTCCTTCGCGTTGCCACTGGCGGCGCGATTCCTGGATCAACCACATGCCCGCGATGTTCTTGAGGAAACGGTACGTCCCGCCGTAACCGCCTTCGTTGGTGATGTTGGCCTCCAGCACCGCGTCGTTGATCACCGGATGTGGCAGTTCGAGACCGAGCAGTGACCATGTTCCCGACGAGATGTAGGCGAAGTGGGGCGTCCTGGTCGGGACGGCGACAACGGCGCTGGCGGTGTCGTGATGCGCTGCCACCACTGCCGGAATGCCCTCATACTTGCCAAGCACCTGCCCCGGCTCAACGATGTCACCGAACAGCCGTGTTGGAATACCGATCCTTTCCAGCAGTTCAAAGGCCCACGTTCCAGTATGCGGGTCGTAACACTGGCTGGTCGTCGTGTCCGTGAATTCATTGATCTTCACGCCCGTCAGCCAGTAATATAGCAAATCGGGGAGCATCAGGAAGGCGGCAGCGTTGTCGAGCGTCGGGTCCTGGTCACGGATCAGCGTTGCCATCTGGTACAGTGAGTTGATCTGCATAATCTGGATGCCGGTGCGTGCAAAGATTTCCTGGCGTGGCACGATGGCATGAACGTAATCCATTGCCCCGTCGTTGCGGCGATCACGGTAATGCACCGGGTTGCCGAGCAGGTGGCCCGCCCTGTCCAGGAAAGCGAAGTCCACGCCCCATGTATCCAGGCCGAGCGCGTCGGGCTTGTGCGCCTTGCGGATGCCCGCCTGCATGTCGCCAAAAAGCCTCAGAATGTCCCAGTACAGTGTGCCGCCTGCCAGCACCGGGATGTTCTGGAACCGATGCAGTTCGTCGGCAGTCAGGCGTTGCCCATCGAAATGGACTGCCATTACGCGCCCCGTATCCGCCCCCAGGTCAATTGCCAGGACTGTTCGCGTCGCCATGCCTCACCCCCCGGCCCCCTCTCCACCAGAGTGGAGAGGGGGAGTCATTGGAGAACTGTTTACCGTTTTAACGATCTTGTCGAGCACACTTTCGATTGAATTCAGCACTTCTTCATTCGTAAAGCGAAGCACTTTAAGCCCCAAACTTTCCAGGTATTCTTGACGGACAGCATCTTCCTCGGCTGTGTATTGGTGGATTTCACCATCGACCTCGACGATCAGCCTTTCTTCGATGCAACAAAATCGGTGATAAATTTGTCAATTGCATGTTGCCGGCGGAACTTCAACCCGGCAATTTGCCTACCGCGCAGCCATTTCCAGAGCTTGCTTTCTGCCGGAGTAGGTTTATGCCGAATTCTGTCGAGCCAGCGGCCTGAGCTTGTCCCATAACTTCGGGTTACGCCCATCCCGGATTTTGGCCTTCATGCCTCAGTCCTCTGAATACAGATCTATTGCCACTTTCCACGTCTGCTGACTTTGCGCTAAACTCCCCTCTCCACTGGGGTGGAGAGGGGCCGGGGTGAGGCAAATCACCCCGGGAAGCCGCCCAGTGCTCCGCTGGCGACACCGCGCTCTTTTGCCACTCGCCTGGCGTAGTCGTCCTTGCGATACACGCCAATCGGATCGGGATCGATGCCCATTTCCTGCCGGACTTTCGCCAGCAGCGGGCGCACGTCGGTGTCGTAGGCTTCCATCATCACCCGGTACGCGCCGAGCACGTCCCCGCCGCGCTGCGCCTCGGCCAGCGCCTTCCGATCCACCAGCAGCGCCTTCGCATACGCCACCTGGCAATGGATGACACTTTGCAGCATGGCTTCCAGCTTTGGCTCGATGTTGTGGCTCTGGTCGATCATATAGGCCACGTCCTTCGCTTTGTCCCCGGCGCTGACCAGTTCGTGGAAGATATTGAATAGCTCAAACGGGTTGGTCGTGCCTACGATCAGGTCGTCGTCGGCGTACTGGCGGGCATTGAAGTGGAAGCCGCCCAGCTTACCCTCGTCCAGCAAATAGGCCACGATCATCGGAATGTTGGTTCCCTGCGCATGGTGGCCCGTATCGACCAGCACCTGCGCCTGATCGCCCAGCTTCAGGCACAGCGCGTAGGCCGTGCCCCAATCCGGGATGTCAGTGGTGAAGAAGGCTGGCTCGAAGAATTTGTACTCGACCAGCATCCGGCTGCCTTTGGGGAGATGCTTGTACGTCTCCCGCAGCGCATTCTCCATGCGGTGTTTGCGGTCCACCACGCTGTCCTGCCCGGCGTAGTTTGTGCCGTCCGCGAACCACAGGCTCAACAGCTTGCTGCCCGTCTTTTCCATGATCTCGCAACACTCGATCATGTGGGCCAGAGCTTGCTCCTGGGTGGCGGGCGAGGGGTTGCACACGCTGCCCAGCTTGTATTCTTCGTCCTGAAACAGGTTCGGGTTGACCGCGCCGATCTCGATACCGTGCGATTGCGCTTCCTGGCGCAGCGCACTGTAATCTTCAGTCTTGTCCCAGGGAATGTGAATCGCCACACTGGGTGCAACCCCGGTCAGCTTGTGGATATACCCGGCATCCGCCAGTCGCTCGTGGATGTTGCGCGCCGCGCCCGGCCACGCGAAGACCTTGAAGCGCGTCCCGCTGTTGCCGTAGCCCCAGGATGGCGTTTCGATGTGCTGTTTTTTGAGTTTGTCTTTCACGTCCTCGACGTTGATGCCGCGCTTTTGCAGACGTTCGGCGAGGGCCGGATAGGCAGCTAAATGTTCATCCGTCATGATGGCAATCCTTTCTAGGTTGTCTTGGCTCGCCCGGCGGATTCCCGGACAATTAGTTCAGTCGGAAGCAAATAGTGCACGCTCTCGTCGGCGGCCTGCCCCTGTATGCGATCCAGCAGCAGGCGCGCGGCAGTGCGGCCCAATTCGGCCAATGGCTGCGCCACTGTCGTCAGCGGCGGCGAGACATACGAACTGAGCGGAATATTATCGACGCCGACCACCGACAGATCAGCGGGGACGCCGATCCCATGCGCCTGCGCGTAGCGCAGAACGCCAATCGCCAGCGTGTCGTTGAAGGCAAAGATCGCCGTCGGGCGCTGCCTCTGTTGAAATAGGTGGCTGGCCGCTATGTAGCCTGCCTCGTATTCGTAGCCAGGCGTCTCGTAGATGAGTGCCGGATCGAGTTCGCAGCCGTATTTGTGCAGGGTATCGATGCAGCCTCTCAGCCGATCCTGCACAGGCGGATGCCGCCGCCGCCCGATCACCAGCCCGAAGGCGCGGTGTCCGAGGCCGATCAGGTATTCCATGGCCGAACACGCGCCCAGGTAGTGATCGCACTGCACGCTGTCTGCCTCGACCTTTGGATAGCCGCGATCAAACAGGACGATGGGCATCCCCTTGGTCTGCAAATAGTGAATGCCTTCCGCCGTCGTGCCGGTGATCGACATGGCGACCCCGGCTACGCGCTGCTGGTACAGGCTCTGGCAGTACTCGATCTCTTTGGCGTCGTCGTCGGCAGAATTGCACAGGTAGACGCTGTAGTTGGCCCCGTAGCAGTATTCTTCGATACCGCTGGCGATCTCGGCGAAAAACGGGTTGCGGTTGTCCGGCACGATCAGCCCAATGGTACGGGTTTGCTGGCGGCGCAGGCTGCGCGCGACGGCGTTCGGCTGGTAATTCAACGCCTCAATGGAAGCCAGCACACGCGCCCGCAGTTCCGGGTCAACGTTCGGGTGGTTGTTCAGCACGCGCGACACGGTAGCCCTGGATACCCTGGCGTGCTGCGCCACCTGCTTGATCGTAACCATTGTCATTAAACTTTTGCCGGCCAGAACAATAACGTCGATTGAAGGCTTGCGCGGATCGCCAACCTTCACGCACCTTTGAGAAATCGATTTCTGAACTTTACCCTGATTATAAGACCATTTACAGAGGTGTCAACCGCGTCGGGCAGACCCACGAAGTGTCCGCTAGGGGGCCTTCAGCCGAGAAAAAACGGTTTGCGCAGTATTGAGCGCACTCTCAGCAATAACCGGAACCTGGAAGACTTCTTCTGCGTAATCGCATTTGTTTCGCCACTGTCTCAGTTGATCGAGCTTACTGGCGATGTCCAACATCCCACTACGTTTGAAGTGTTCTCTGACATCACTATGATCCTCTTCGGTACGCTTGGGCTTGAATCCCTGCTGAGAACTGGCGTAGTTACGCGCATGGCAGAATGCCGCGAAGTATGCTCGGCTAATCGCACAACGGAGCGCTGCCTCCCGCGTGAAACTGCCCTGGTTGGTTGCGAGGAACTGCGCTAAATCCAGATACTCTTTCCAATCGAAGGGCATCTATTTCTCACTCCGGCGACTGAAAGTCAGTTGTCACAATCAACCAACCGGAACTGTTCTCCAGGAGTTCTCGACATTGTTCAAAGGCGCGATCCAGATCATCAATGATGTCTGCATCATAATTCTCTTGCCGTACATACAGCGTCAGATATTCATCCTGGACTTCAGGATCGGTGTATAGTTCCAGAGACAACTGGGCTTGTGTCTTCAGAAAACCTCGTACTATTCCACAAACAGGTAGTAATTTGCTTATCATATCAGGATGATGAGCAAGATAGCTTCGCAATTCCGAGGGACAGGGAATTCTTACCCGTGTCTGGCGAAGCAGACTCAACACATTTTCAATGTCGCTACTGACACCAGCACTTTTCGTGGCAAACACGCGCCAGAAATCGAGCATGGTCGAATAAAACAGGTCGAATTCTGAGGAAGCAGCCGAATGAGAGTGCAGTCGCCATAGTGTCTGCCGACTGTATTTCTTCATTTGGATGCCCTCCTGATAGCCGAAAACGCTACTTGTGTGGGCCGTTAGTATGCTAGACACTTACTTGATCTCCTGGAAAAGCTCTCTCAAACGCTCAGTGATACAACCTTCAAACACTTCTTCAATTCTTTGATGTGCTTCTTCTATCCACTCCAATGCTTTATCGAGCACAATCGCTCGTGGTTGGACCAGAAAATAATCTAAATCCAGGAGTATGGCTGAATTACCAGCCTCTTCTGGTACAGCGCTACTAAGTTGGACAGTACAGGCATCTTTCTCTGAAAACGGCAATAAACATTGCAGGGCGAAGCCACTTGTTCGTTTAGGCAAGTTTGGCCCTAAGTGTGGCCTGAAATCGAAATATTCCTCTAGTTTAATCGTGTGAGTTGGGATCTCAATGCGATTGATGTAACGTAAACCTGCCCGTTCAATTCCCTTAACCTTGACGGTAGTGTTCAAGGCTTGCAGTGCTCGCTCTATTAGGGGTTTGAAGCCAGCCCAAGCGGGATACGGTTTCAGGCAATTTACTGCAAGAAGGTGAGAACCGATCTGAATGAATGATCTTCCATTTTCAGTCGTGAGAAGCACACGCTCATCAGTCCTTACTTTTTGCTGCATACCTTGAGGGCCTTGTTCAATTTCGACTTCCTGAGCGAGGCGCTGTTCGCGGTTAGGAAAATCGTCTTTGACCTTCTCATAAATCATGCCAGGAATCGTGAGATCCCATTGTGTGTCGGGGGTTAATCTTAGTTCACAAACAGCCTCGATAAGTGGGGGAGCTGCGTATCGTCTACCCACGAACTTGTCTCCTGGAGTCTACAGAAAGGGTCAGGAAAGTTCAGGCATGGTACAACTATACCAAAGAAAACATGTTTGCGCCTACGGATGACAGTTTGAGTTATGGAGCGTCCGTTACCTCTTGTGCCGCAGGAGCGATCACGGCGTCAGGTCAACCCGGCTGATCGCTTCCAACGCCGAGCGCGCCGCTGCCTGAGCCGCTGCCTGCTTGTTCCGCCCGTGTCCGATGCCGTACACGCGCTCCCCGATCACCACCTCAATCGTGAATTCCCGCGCGTGATCCGGCCCCGTGATGCGTACCGTCCGGTATACAGGGGTCAGGTTCAGCGCCGATTGGCTCCATTCTTGCAGGCGGCTTTTGGCGTCCTTGTCGGATTGCTCCCTGAGCATCTCCTCCAGCACGGGGACGAACCAGGGTGTGGCGAACTGGCGCACCGCTTCCATACCCTGATCCAGGTACAGCGCACCCACCAGCGCCTCGAATGCGCCACCCAGATTGCGCAGCCGCTCGCGCCCGCCGTATTCCGCTTCGCCCTTGCCAAGCAGCAGCAGCTCATTCAACCCGATGGCGCTGGCGTACCGGGCCAGCGATTCATTGCGCACCAGCCCGGCCCGCAGCCGCGTCAGATCGCCTTCGGGCATCTCCGGGAAGCGCTGGTATAACCATTCGGCGGCGATGAAATCCAGCACCGAGTCGCCCAGGAATTCCAGCCGCTCGTTATCTTCCAGCCTTTCGTCGGGATGCTCGTTCAGGTACGAGCGATGGGTCAGGGCGCGTTGCAGCAGTGATAGATCGCGGAACGTCACGCCAAGCCGCGCTGCATAGCTACTCAGATCAATGTCGGCTCTCATGACTGGACAGCCCGATCCGGCGTTCGATCCTCCGGGGTTGGGACGTGATGACCCTCGATCCACTGGCTGCCGTCGGGCCGAATCTCCTTCTTCCACACCGGGACAATTTCCTTCAGGCGGTCAATGCCGTAGCGCGCCGCCTCGAAACAGCCCTGGTCGCGGTGGCCGGATGCGCAGGCAATGAGCACGGTTGGCTCGCCCACTTCCAGCCGCCCGATGCGCTGCACGATGGCGATACCCTGCACCAGCGGCCAGCGCTCCCGAATCTCGGCGGCCACCTGCTGCATCTTGGCAAGGGCCATCGGCTCGTAAGCCTCGTATTCCAGACGCACCGTAGCGCGCCGGGTATCGTTGATGGTCGTTTCGCCCCGTACCGCCCCGCTGAACAGACAGACGGCGCCCGTCGCTGGGCTGGTGATGGCACGTGTCAGTTCGTTCAGGTCAATCGGATCGCGGGCCACGCGGTAAATCTCCGGCCACGTCCCACCGCTCACCGGCGGGAAAAATGCCACCTCGTCGCCGTCGTGAACGGGATCACCGGCAAAGGCGAACTCCTGGTTGATGGCGCCCACTGCCGCCTGAAGCGACTCGGCCAGCGCCGGGTGCTCGCCCGCCAGCCTATTCCGCACGTCGGACAATGTGGCCTGCTCAGTGGGCAGACTCACCGACAGTCGATCCGTCCCTGCCCGGTCTTTCAGCGTTGCAAACAACAATATCGTCACGTTCATCTTTCACTGCCCGCTACATAATCGCCGCTCTTGCCGCCGTGTTTTTCGAGCAGCCGCACGTTCTGGATGCACATTCCCCGGTCAACGGCCTTTGCCATGTCGTAGAGGGTCAACGCAGCCACCGCGGCGGCGGTCAGCGCTTCCATCTCCACGCCGGTCTTGCCTGTGGTGCGCGCCGTCGCCCGGATCACAGCGCGATTGCCCGCTTCGTCCAGCCTGATCGTCACATCAATGTGGGTCAGCGGCAGCGGATGGCACAATGGGATCAGTTCGGAGGTGCGTTTGGCAGCCATGATTCCGGCGATGCGCGCTACGGTCAGCACGTCCCCTTTCTTAATCGCCCCCTCGCGGATCAGCCGCAGCGTTTCCGGCTGCATGGCGACCTCGCCGCCCGCGATGGCGGTGCGCTCTGTGTCCGCTTTATGCCCGACATCCACCATCTGAATGGCCCCAGACTCGTCCAGATGGCTCAGGTGATCTTCCACAATTTACCTCTTTCACAAGCATGTTTACGCCGATTATAGCTTAGATTTTGCGCTCGTTACCTTTTTCCTATTCGGCCTTCCAGGATTGCGAGTAACATAAAGGCTGAGTTTTGTTTCCCAAACCAAATATCCCATATCGGCACTTATCACAATATCCCAAATGTATGTGCCAGTTCTGGTCCAGGAGACAAAACCCACATGAGTCATCAGGTCAGCGTCTACGATGGAGTCCTAACAATCCGGCTTGATGGGCGAGTCAGCGCCCAGGAAGTCATCCAGGATATCCGTTCCAATCTCGACAATCAGTCGAAGCCGGTTACTGTCATACTCGACCTCACCCTGGCTGCGGCGTTTGATCAGCAACTGAAGTCGATGCTTTACCGTACTTTCCAGCACCACAATGTGGCCTGTGTTGGTTTTTGTGGTGTCAACCCTGAAGTTGAGAAGGATGTCAATGATCTGCTGGTGGTTTTGCGTCGTGTGCGGACGGTCAGCGTAGGCCAGACGGAAGCCGACGTCCGAGTCGAACTGGGCCTGACAGCGCCCCAGCCGCAGCAGAAAAAATTGAACGGAATGCTGGCTTATCTGAAGAAAGGCGAACTCACGTCCTAGTCATCGGGTGAAATAATAATACGGATGTTTTTCCTCCCGGTGAAGAGGCGCTGAACCCCGAATTTTCAGAAGAAATTCATAACCTCATCAACCATGCGCTTGTGTCGTCGCACCAGCTATGCTACGATACAGGTGATGGAATTTCGAGGAAAGGAGGAAAACATCCATGCTGTACCTGCCTCGTGAGGAAGGTCAGGGTCTCGTCGAATATGCCCTGATCCTCGTGCTGGTCGCAGTCGTCGTGATCGTCATTCTGGCGCTGCTTGGCCCGGCCATCGGGAACATCTTCTCGAACATCGTGAGCGCCCTCTAATCATCAGGAATTGTCTATCTGTAAGCCCCGCACAGGCGGGGCTTACGTCTTTGTCGCCACCGCCGTCGATGTCTGATCTGATCGGTCTGCGCGCCCTCTACGCACAGACAGCCCACCTCTACGAACAGGCGGTTGTGCCAGCCTTTGGCCCGCTTGCCAATGATCTGGCCCGCTGGGTGCTGCGCTGTGCTGCTGCGCACCGCCGGGCCACGCTCCACGATCCCTTCGACGCGCTGGACGAAGCGCTGCCGGTCAATGAGTTGCATACGGAATTGGGCACGCTCACCGCACTTGACCTGGGTACAGGCACGGGCCTGTTGGCGAGGGCGCTCTCCCCCGCGCTTGGCCGTGTGATCGGCCTGGACGTTTCCCCCGACATGCTCCGCGTGGCGCAGCGGGCCGCGCCGGGCAACGTCCGTTTGCTTGCCGCCGATCTGCACCATTTGCCCTTCCGGCGCGGCGCGGCGCAGCTTATTGTCTCATCCTTCGGGCTGAACGCCTCCACACCGAAAAAGGCTTTCCGGGCCATTGCCCGTGTACTCCGTCCCGGCCAGGGAGTGCTGGCTTTCCAGGAATGGGCGGCTGAGGATGACGTGCGTGCTACAATTGACAGAACCTTGCAGGCATACGCGCCGCCGGATATTCCCGGTCTGGACGAAGCGCTGCGCAATTTTCTGGATGCGCCCAGCCCCTGGAACGAACAACTGCAATTTTCCGAAGACTTCTACCAGATGCTCAAAGAAACGGGCTTTGACCTGGTCTGGGCCAGGGAAGCGCACTTCGTGACGGTGCACCTGCCTTCCATTGACGCACTGCTCAACTACCGCTTCGCCTGGCCGATGCGCCGCTTTACCCTCGAAGCAATGGCCCCCCAGGCTCGTGCGGCCTTCCTGTCGGACGTCCGGGCGCGCCTGGCAGCCTTCGCCAACGCCGACGGCTCGGTGGATTGGGCGCCCTCTTTGTTCCGAGTCTTCGCCACAATGTAGCACGATGTAAAATGTAAAATAAGCACGACACGTGTCTGTGCATTTTGCACAAAACATATTCACAATTGGATCGCCAATCGAGATAATTTACGCTCCGCCAGCGACGGACGACACCACTCGTCACCAGGGCTGCTTGCCTGCTGGTGACACGGGCCGTGGTGTGCTGGTTGTTGAGTGTTCATCGCCAATTGTTTCCGAGGTGTTCGATGGATTCCGCTTTACCCGACAATGCAACGCTCACTGCGTTCGCGCGTGAAGTACCCTGGCAGGCCGTTGAAGACGCGCGCGAGCACTTCCAGAAGTACCTGGACAGTGTTCGGGACAAACGCGGGTCGCATCCGCTGGCAACGGATATGCTCTGGTATCTGGTGCAGCCTCACTATCAGGACGACCAGCAGTCGCCGGACGGCAACGTCCTGCTTTCCAAGGGCACGACGCGGCCTTTTGTGCTGGCGACCATCCTCGGCAAACGCTTCCAGCAAAGCGCCTGGATCGATTACGTCAAACCCTACAACCTGAATCCGTCGGTGAATCACGAGAATCTCCACGAGGCAGGCGGACCGCTGCGCCTGCGCCCCGTCGGGACAGAGCTGGAAGTGGGCATGGTCGGGCCGGAAGGATTAGAACCCACCGACCACGAACTGAGTGCATTCCACAAAGCCTATGTGGTTCACGCCCTGCGCCTGGATGCCTGCCTGGACGTGACACCGGAACTGTGCATCTACCAGGCCGAGGTTACGCTCAACCCGACCTTCGGCTACGCGAAGGCCCTGCGCAGTACAGAACTCAATATCGCGGCGCTGACCCATGCCGCCCACGAGGCCGGACTGCAAATCGCTATCATGTCCGTCTACCCCACCGAAACCGACTTCGCCACGTCACACTCAGACAAGGTGGAGACGGTTGCCATGTTCCTGAACGACATCAACGAGAGCCGGGCGCGCCAGTGCGAATTGCTGGATGCGCTGCGTCGCCGCTACAAGATGTCGCGTGGGGAGGTGCGCACGGCGAACACGCTGCGTTTCCAGGGCTACCACCTGCATGTGGACATCGCCGGGCGCTCCGAAGCGCTGGGTATGGTCAGCTACATGCTGAACCTGGGCAGTGCTTCGGCCATTGCCAACGGTGCGCTGCTGCGGGGTGGGCCTTTCATGGACGGCGCCTGCGATCCCGAATTGCTCTGCACGCGCGAGTATGTGCGGGCCATCAGCGTCACCGGTCACTACATCGGGGTGCCGCTCAGTCCACACCTGCAAGAGACGGGCATGGAGAAACACGCCTTCCTGCTCAAGTCCAACCTGGCGAATGGCACGGCGCGCGCCCTGCTCTACGGCGAGGAGGATGGCCTGCCCTTCTCTGGGATGCACAACATGTTGGGCCGCGTCCGCCCCGACCTGGGATCGGCTAACCGCACCTGCACGCTCGAAAGTACGGGCCTGTCCAGCAATCCCTGTGCCGAACGGCTGGCCGCCGTCGCCGTCGATTTTCAATACAGCCAGCTTTTGATCGAGCACTATTTCCGCCTGCATGGGACAGACCTGGAAGCGCTGCACGCGGACCGTGACCTGCTCGATGTATTTGGCCCCCTGGATCGCGCCATCTATCTCGATATGATTAACGAGGCGGACCGCCTCTGCACCGACATGCAGCTTAAAACGGCGACGGGCACGGTGTTGTCGCTGGTCGATTTCTACGAAAAGAAACGGCGGCTGCTCAAGCGTGTCCTGGGGCCGCTCAACGTGATCGATACCCGCGACATCGACAGCCTCTATGATCGGATTTATCATTTCCTGGTAGCCCCCAACGGCGCGGCGGCGACCATTGACGATTTCATCAACCACCCCACCCGGCGCGGCACAGGCAATTGGGGCCTGATCCTGCGCAATGCCTACCTTGAAGCGGGCGGCACGGTGGGCGCAAAAAACCCGCAGGCCGTCAACAAGGTCGTCGGGCTGCTGCACAGGGCGCTGGTCAAGCGCTACGGGCCGATCTGATCGAATGATTGACCTCACCCCCTGGCTCCTCGCCAGCTGGAGAGGAGCCAGGGGTGAGGTGTTCCTCTTTCAAACTTATTGCTTCATAGGAGGGCCTTATATGCCGATGAGAAACCGCCTGGGTGGGCACACCAACAGCTATCACACCCACAGCCTGGAAGAAGCCCTGGAAGGCATCGCTGCCGCCGGTTACAAATACGTCGAACTCAGTGCCGTGCGCGGCTGGACAGAACACGTCCCGCTCGATGCTGATGCCAGAACGCTCGGCAAAATCCAGCGTATGTTGAACAAACTGAACCTCATCCCGATCAGCCTGAGCGGCCACTCCGACCTGACCACGCAGGCGGGGCTGCAACTTGGCCTGCAAGCGCTCGACCTCTGCGAGCGAATGGGCATTGATATTCTGAACACGGCCATCGGCGGCCATTACAGCGAGCAGGAAGACGAAGATGCATTCCTGGGCAACATAAATCAACTGGCGGACTACGCAGCCGAACGGGATATCATCATTGGCATCGAGATTCACGGCGAGATCACCAGTTCCGCCCGAAAGGCCGTGCCCTTGCTCAACCGGATCAGCCGTCGAAATGTGCGCATCAATTACGACACGGCCAACGTCGAGTTCTACGACAACGGCACAAAGGCCGAGGACGATCTCAAATATGGGCTGCCCTACCTGGTGCATTGCCACCTCAAAGATCACATCGGGGAGGGCAGAGTCTGGAACTTTCCGGCGTTGGGCGAGGGTCACATCAATTTCAAGAAGCTCCTGGAGCTATTTGAACAGGGCGGCTATACTGGCCCCTTCAGCGTCGAGATCGAGTTCGAGGGCGAACCCTTCCCCGCCGTCCAGGAAGTCAATCGCGCCATGCAGTCGTCCTATCAGTATCTGGCCTCGTTGGGCCTCTCCTGAGGGCAAAGATCATGAATGTAGGCATTCTCGGCTCTGGCTTCATGGGCATGACGCACGCCCGCGCCTTTGCAAGGCAGCCCGACGTGCGCATCGTTGCTGTGTCCTCGCGGACGAAGGAAAAAGCCGAAAAGCTGGCCCAGGAAGTGGGTGCGCGGGCCACGACGGACGACATGGCAATCATCAATGATCCGTCCATCGAAGTCATCAGCAACACGCTGCCCACCCATCTCCACCCCCAATTCACCATCGCAGCGCTGCAAGCGGGCAAGCACGTCCTGTTGGAGAAACCTTTCGGCCTGGATGTGGCGGCCTGCGACGCGATCATGCAGGCACACCAGCAAAGCGGCAAAATCCTGATGGTCGCCCACGTGCTGCGCTTCTGGCCGGAATACGTGGCGCTGATCGATTTTGTCCATAGCGGGGCCATCGGCAAACCGCTCTCGGCGGTGGCGTCGCGCCTGTCGGTTGAGCCGGGTTGGGCATCGTGGTTCCTGGAGCCGGACTTGAGCGGTGGCGCAGTGCTCGACCTGATGGTTCACGATATGGATGTGCTCAACTGGCTGTTCGGCCAACCCAGGTCAGTCTATGCGCGCGGGCATGAGGCCAGACCGCGCCTCTGGAACCAGGTCTTGACCATTGTGGACTACGGTTCAACACACGGCTCCATCGAAGGCTGCGAGATGATGCCCAAGGATTACCCCTTCACGTCCACGCTCAAAGTGCTGTGCGAAGGCGGCTCCGTTGAGTACGTATTCCAGGCCGGAGGTGTCCGGGTCGATATGGGCACCGACAGCCTGGTGATGGTCTACCAGCCAGGGCGCGCCTACCGCCTGCAAGCCGAGAGCGGCGACGCCTACGCTAACCAGATCGCGTACTTTGTAGACTGTGTGCGGAACAATCGTGCCCCAACCATCGGCACGCCGGAGCAGGCTCGGCTGGCCGTCAAAGTCTCCAACGCCACGCGACAATCGCTCGAAACCGGCCAGGTCATCTCGGTATAGGCTTATGGCACTCATGCAGCACAGAACCTTCTCCTTTCCGCTGCTGACCGGTTCCCCCTCTCACCTGGTGGAGAGGAGGTCAGGGGGTGTGGTATGCCCCTGACCGCTTTCGCCATCGTCGCCCACCCCGACGACATCGAGTTCATGATGGCCGGGACACTCCTGCTGCTCAAGGACGGCGGGGCCGACATCCATATGTGGAACCTGTCAGCGGGCGGCTATGGCAGCGTCACGCACTCGGCAGAGGAGATCGCGCGCATCCGCTGGCAGGAAGCGCAAGACTCGGCCCGCCAGGCTGGTGCGACCCTGCACCCGCCCATCGTGGACGACCTGGCAATCGTCTACGACCTGAAACTGCTTGCCAAAATCGGCGCCGTGATCCGCGAGGTGAAGCCGGACATCGTGCTTACCCAGTCGCCGCAGGATTACATGGAAGACCACATGAACACGTCCCGGCTGGTCGTGACGGCAGCTTTTGCGCGTGGAATGCCCAACTACGTCACCGATCCGCCCGTCGAAGCCTACAGCAGCGACACAACGGTTTATCACGCCCTGCCGCACGGCCTGCGCGATGGCCTGCGGCGGCGCATCCGGGCCGGGCAGTACGTGGACATCACCTCTGTGCTGGCGCGCAAACGAGCGATGCTGGCACAGCACCGCAGCCAGAAGGAATGGCTGGACGTCAGCCAGGGCATGGACTCGTACCTGCTGGAAATGGAAAAGATGAGCCGCGAGGTGGGTCGCATGTCCGGGCGCTTTGAAGTTGCCGAGGGCTGGCGGCGGCATTTGCACCTGGGTTTCTCGGCCAGGGACATCGACCCGCTGCACGCCGCGCTTGGCGACAAATCCTGGATAGACCCCACATACGAGGAGCAGACACTATGACACGCCCGATCAGCAAAGTGGCCCCCGGCTGGTGGGATTACACCACCCTCGACCCGGCAATCCTGAACGACGCGGCCAGGCTGGACGAAAACGACATGCTCCAGCTTTCGCGGCCCGGCTTCAAAGTCTCGTTCTACGACACACTGGAAGAATTCTATCTGGCCGAAGCGCTTGAATACGTCGAGGCATGGCAGCAGGCCACCCCGGATCGGCCTGCCGGAATCTGCGGGCCAATCGGCCCGACGGAGCAGCTACCGCTGGTGGCGCGCATCGTCAACAGCCTGGGCCTCAAGCTGCACAATGCCCATTTCTGGGGCATGGACGAGTGGGTCGAAAACGGCAAACCTGTGCCGATCACGCACCCGCTGTCCTTTGCCAGAGCCGATCTTGAACTGTGCTTCACCGGCATCGACGCGGCGCTGCGGATGCCCGACTCGCACCTGCACTTCCCGACGGGCGACCTGGACGCCTACAGCCAGAGCTACGACCAGGTGCGCTGCGTGATCATGCAGGGCGGCCAGGGCGAGGTCAAGCATTGGGCCTTCAACGACCCACCCAAACGGGAAGGGCCATACAAAGACAACCCGCCCTCGCCGGAGGAGTACCGCAAACTGCGCACGCGCGTCGTCGATCTGCATCCCATGACGGTCATCCAGAATGCGCGCACGTCGGGCGGCGGCAATGTGTCGATGGTTCCCACGCAGGCCGCCTCCGTTGGCCCGGTGGAGACCTGGAAAGCGGAAAAGGTGTCGATCTGGCAGGCCGGGATGCACGACAACCCCTTCGGGATGCGCCTGACGACGCTCATGATCGCCAAACGTATCCCCGACAGCGCCGTGCCCATGTCGCTGCTGGCCGATCATCCGAACGTGCATTTCCACTTTTACCGCAAGGGCATCGGCAAGGTCGAAGCTGAGATGCACTGAACGGCATGGATGGTGATCCTC
Source organism: Chloroflexota bacterium (assembly GCA_021325095.1). Taxonomy (GTDB): domain Bacteria; phylum Chloroflexota; class Anaerolineae; order Aggregatilineales; family UBA2796; genus JAJPHV01. The sequence continues at coordinate 60,259 of JAJPHV010000069.1, forward strand.
CCTGCGGTGAGCCTATCCGTACACCCCAATAAGCACAAGTCGCTGTACAATAGCCCGCATCAGTGGCGTCATACGCCAGCGACCTTTACTCTGTTTTATTTTGCAGGTGAAACAGCATGAAACGTTACCAGTTATTGATTGACGGCGAATGGCGTGACCCGATCAGCGGGCACTGGACGCCGAACATCAACCCGGCCAACACCGACGACGTGATTGGCGAATTTGCGTCGGCGGGTGTCGAAGATGTCAACGCAGCGGTAGAAGCGGCGAAGCGGGCCTTTCCGGGCTGGCGCGCCACGCCGATGGTCAGGCGCGGCGACATCCTGCACAAGGCAGCCAATCTGCTTGAGGCCCGGCTGGAAGAGGTCGCCCAGGCCATGACGCGCGAGGAAGGCAAAACGCTGCCCGAAGCGCGCGGCGAAACGGCGCGCGGCGTTGCCATTCTGCGCTATTTCGCTGGTGAGGCGTCCCAACCTGACGGCGAGGTGTACCCGACGGCTGCCTCCAACCGGATGCTCTTCACGCGCCGCGAACCCATCGGTGTCGTCGGCATGATCACGCCCTGGAACTTCCCGGTTGCCATTCCGCTGTGGAAAGTGGCTCCGGCGCTGGTCTACGGCAACACCGTGCTGCTCAAGGCCGCCGAATTGACTCCCCTCACCGCCTGGCACATCGCCGACGTGTTGAACCAGGCCGGGCTGCCCAGAGGCGTATTGAACCTCGTGACTGGGTCGGGTCGGGTTGCCGGAACGGCGCTGGTCAACCATCCCGACGTGAAGGCCATCAGCTTCACCGGCTCCAACGTCGTCGGGCGCGGCATCCAGCAGAAGATGTTCGAGCGTGGCGGCAAGGCGCAGCTTGAGATGGGCGGCAAAAACCCCGTCGTGGTGCTGGACGATGCCAACCTCGACGTGGCGGTTGAGATGGTCACACGCGGTGCGATGAAATCAACGGGGCAGAAATGCACCGCCACCAGCCGCGTCTTTGTTCAGAAGGGCATCTTCAAGCGGTTCAGCGATGCGCTGATCGAAAAGGTCAAAGGGTTGCGTGTGGGCGATGGTATGTCCGCCGATACCTACCTCGGCCCGGCAGTGTCCCGCGACCAGCAGCAGACCGTTCTGGAATACCTGGAAATTGGACGCAAGGAAGGCGCGAAAGTCGGCGCGGGCGGCACAGCCCTGTCGGGCGGCATCTTCGACAAAGGCTATTATGTCCAGCCCACCGTATTCCTTGATGCGGACGTGAAAAGCCGGCTGATGCAGGAGGAAATCTTCGGCCCGGTGGTCGCACTCGCGCCGGTGGACGATCTGGACAGCGCCATTGAAGCGGCCAACAGTGTGCCTTACGGCCTGAGCGCCTCGATTATCAGCCAGGACATCGGCAAGATCATGCGCTTCATCGACGGCATCCAGGCCGGACTCGTCCACGTCAACGACGAAACGGCGGGCGCAGAGCCACAGGTTCCCTTCGGCGGCTTCAAGGAGTCCAGTTCCCACTCACGGGAGCAGGGCAAGGCAGCGCGCGAATTTTACACGCAGATCAAGACGGTCTACCTGGATTACCCGGCGTAGCAACCTCACCCTCTGGCCCCCTCTCCACCGCAGTGGAGAGGGGGCGGAGGTGAGGCAAAATGCACATCAACGGAGCGGCCATGAGCAACGAGACGATCCTGCTGGTTGACGACGAGCAGAACATCATTGAACTGGCGACGATGTACCTCGAACAGGAGGGCTTTCGCGTCATCAGCGCCCGCGACGGGCAGGCGGCGTTGGATCGAGCCAAAGCGGAACGTCCCGCGCTCATGGTGCTGGACTTGATGCTGCCCAAAGTGGACGGCTGGCAGGTCTGCCGCAAGATTCGTGCCGAGTCCGATCTGCCCATCCTGATGCTGACCGCCCGCGATGAGGACGTGGACAAGATCGTGGGCCTGGAACTGGGCGCGGACGATTACATGACCAAGCCCTTCAATCCGCGTGAACTGGTGGCGCGCGTCAAGGCTATCCTGCGCCGGACGGAACAGCGCCGCCCGGAACCGGTAGGGCCGCTCTTTGTCGCCGACGTGAAGATCGACCCGGCGCGGCGCACCGTTCACGTCGGTGACAGGCCCATCGACCTCCGTACCAAAGAGTTCGACCTGCTGATGGTGCTGGCCGAAAATGAGGGCATCGTCCTGACCCGCGAAAAGCTGCTTGATCTGGTCTGGGGCTTCGACTTCTACGGGCAAACGCGCACCGTCGATGTTCACGTGGCACATCTCCGCAATAAGCTGGAAGGCGCGCACGTGACGATTGAGACGGTGTGGGGCGTCGGCTACAAACTCGATAAGAAATAGAACATTTTTTACATTTCGTTCATCACGTTCACACGAGGACATCGTACACTGAGACGGGCTTGAAAAGTTCAGGATGTTCAATCACTTGCGCGCGCGACTGCTGGCCTCTTACATATTGATCCTGGTCCTGACCCTGGTCACCATCGGTGTCAGCCTGGTGCTGGTGCTCAGGAGCCGCCCCCTGCTGACTGATACGCGCAGCCTGGCCCTCTCCGCGCTGGTGCAGCAGTTGGACGCCCTTGAGGAGCAGGGCAATGCCATCCCCGACGCCGGGCCGACGCTGGCGCAGCGGGCCAGACTGAACACGCTGGATCGGCGGCTCAAGTCGGTGCGCATCATCCTGGCGAATGGTCGGGGCGTCGTCAGTTACGATTCAAAGCACATTTATACCTACGGCAGCCAGTTGATCGCCGAATCGCAGCCCTATTCGCCCGACCCCAACACGCCGAGCAGCATGACGCCGATGGTGCGCGGTGTCCTGAGCAGCCCCGATAACTCGGATTGGCTGTTCGTCGGGCAAGCACCCAACCCGGCCAACCCCCAGGCGCAGGTCTTCATGGTCGCCGTCAGAGCGCCGCGCCTGCTGTCCTTCCCGGAGATGCTGCAATACTACGGCTCTGACTTGCTGGCTCCGCTCCTGGAAGCGGGGCTGATCGGGCTAGTCTTCGCTGTCATCATGTCGGTCATCGTGGCGCGCGGCCTGGCCCGCCCGCTGCAAGATGTCTCGAAGGCCGCCTCCGAACTGGCGAAAGGCCGGCTGGACGAGCGCGTGCCTGTGCGCGGCCCGCGCGAAACGCGCACCCTGGCCGAAGCGTTCAACCGGATGGCCCAGCAGGTTGGCGAAACGCAGAAGGCGCAGCGCGACTTCCTGGCGAACGTGACGCACGATCTGCGCACCCCGCTCACCTCGATCCAGGGCTTCTCGCAGGCCATCATCGACGGTGTGGCCTCCAACCCATCGGCGGCACAGCGGGCCGCACAGATCATCTACGACGAGGCTGGACGGCTCAACCGCATGGTGCAGGAGCTGCTTGACCTGGCGCGCATCGAGGCCGGACGGCTGAACATGACGCGCCACGTTGTCCGCCTGACCGAACTGCTTGGCGGTGTCGGTGAGCGGTTGGCCCCGCGCGCCCAGGAGAAGGGCCTGACCCTGGTGACGGACATTCCAACACTGCCCTCCATCGCCGGGGACGGAGACCGTCTGGTGCAGGTTTACACTAACCTGATCGACAATGCCATCAAGCACACGCCGCCCGGCGGCAGAATCGTCCTGCGCGCCGCGCTGCAAGACAACGGCGTGCTGGTGCAGGTCAGCGATACCGGCGAAGGCATTCCCGCCGCCGATCTGCCTCACGTCTTTGATCGCTTCTATCAGGTGGACAAGAGCCGCCAGCGCGAAAAGCGTGACGGCACGGGCCTGGGGCTGGCGATCACCAAAGGCATCGTCGATGCGCACGGCGGCAAGCTGTGGGTCGAGAGCCAGGAGGGTCAGGGCACCACCTTCTCGACGTGGTTCCCGGCGCTGGCCTCGGACAGCACCACGATTGTTGCCCGGCGTCGCAGCGGTCTCTTCAAGACGCCCGCGCCCCGCCCAGTGCCGGATCGGAACTAGTGCCGTCTCACCTCGTACAGCCGCTGTTCCCCAGAATCAGGCCTGCCGGCTGCAGGGCACACTCTGGCACACCCCCAACAATTGTCCCTTGACATGCCTGTCCCCTGCTGGCATACTAACCTCGTTCCATCCGGTGATGAGGGAGAAAAGTACGCGGGGCCAGCGCCAAGCAGGGAGCCAGGGCCGCAGACTGAAAGCCAGGTAGGAAACGCCCCCGCCGAAGTTCGCTCCGGAGCCGTCAATTGCAGACCGAGTTGAGGTGGGTCCCCTACGGGACCAACCAGGGTGGTACCGCGGGAACGCTGCGTTTGTCATGCGCGCTCTCGTCCCTGTGTATAGCTGGGGCGGGAGCGTTTTCATTTGCAATGGATAAGGATCAGGAAAGGGCCAAATGCTGCAACAGCTTGAAGACTTGTACAAAAACGCCCTGGACGAAATTGGCGCAATCACCGAGAAAGAAGCGTTGCAAGCCTGGGAGACAAAATACATCGGGCGCAAGGGCAAAGTTACCTTGCTGGTGCGCGCCGTCGGGCAGTTGCCCAGGGAGGAACGCGCCGAGTTCGGCAAGCGGGCCAACGCGGTCAAAGATGAACTGACCGCTGCCTACACCAGGCGCGAAGAACTGATCCGCCAGCGCGAACTGGCAAAGAGCCTGGAAGAAGGTGAGATCGACGTGACCCTGCCGGGGCGGCCTATCCCTGTGGGTGGCCTTCACCCGGCCAACCAGACCTTGCGCGAAATCTACGCCATCTGGGCCGACATGGGCTTCCAGGTTTTTCGCACCCGTGAGGTTGAGGACGACGAAACCAATTTCGAGTTGCTGAATATTCCACAACATCACCCGGCCCGCGACCTGTGGGACACCTTCCACACCACCACGCCGGGGGTGATCCTGCGCACGCACACCTCGCCGGGGCAGATTCACGCCATGCGCCACTTCGCGCCGGGGCCGATCCGCGTCATCTTGCCGGGCATGTGCTTCCGCTACGAGCAGATCTCGGCCCGCAAGGAGATTCAGTTCAACCAGGTGGAGGGCCTGGCCGTTGGCACGCACATTCGCCTGAGCGATCTGAAAGGCACGATCACAGCCTTCGCCCATCGCATGTTCGGCGCAGATCGCAAAGTCCGCTTCCGGGGATCATACTTCCCATTCACCGAACCTAGCCTGGAAGTGGATGTCGAGTGTATCCTGTGCAATGGCAAGGGTTGTTCGGTGTGCAAGGGTACGGGCTGGCTTGAGATTGCGGGCTGTGGTATGGTACACCCTACCGTGCTGCGCAACGGCGGCTACGACCCGGCGACCCATAGTGGTTTTGCCTTTGGCATGGGGCCGGAGCGAATCACCATGCTCAAACACGGCATCACCGACATTCGCTACTTCTGGGGAAACGATCTGCGGTTCCTGGAACAGTTTTAGTGTTAAACTCTGGCCTGCCCGGTAGGGTTCCAATCTTGAAGCCCCTTCGTCAAGGCGGCGACCCGTTACTCCGCCGAGGGTAGCTACGGTGCTGATTGGGCAGCCCTGATAAGTCGACTGTGAAAGGTTCAAACCCATGCTTACGAACTTAAGACATATCCACAAGCCGGAAACACTCGATGAAGCCGCGGACTTGCTCAAGCAGTCGGGTGTCTACCCCCTCTATGGCAGCGGCGCATCGCTGGCCCGGGTCGAAGGTCAGGCCGAAGAAGGCGTTGACCTGACCGGTATCGTAAGCGACCAGTACCACATCGACAAAACTGCCCTATGGATTGGCAGTCGTACAACACTGAGCGCGCTGGCCGCCTCCAATCCCGAAATCGATAAAGTCGTCCGCGATGACCTGCCCGAAGCGGAACGCGCTGCACTGACCGTCGGCGATGTGCTGCTTGAATGTGCTCCCTACTCGCTGACGCTGGCGATGCTGGTCGGCTTCAAGGCGCACCTGTATTTGCACGCCGCCGACCCCCTGCCCATCGAAGACTGGTTCAACCTCTCGCCCGACGAACGCCGCCAGAAGATCGTGCTGAGTGTCTCTTTCCCGGAGTACTTCAACGGGACCTGGCGGCTGGTCGTGGAGAAAGTCCCGCCGGACAAGCCCGTCGTGGCCGCTATCGGCTTTGCGCGCGGCGGCTCCAGCGTGACCTCGGTCATGATGTTTTATTTCGCCATGTGCGGGCTGGCGGATCGGCCCATCCGCTACAAAGCCCGCGATGTAAGTACGCTGCAAAGCCAGCTTGATGACAGCCTGGGCAGCGCTCAGTACCGCACCGAAACGGCCAGAGCGGTTGCCAACCGCGTCATCATGCAGGCTATCATGCTGGCGCAGCAAGGGAAGCAGGAGTAATTCACACAATGCGCGTTCCGCTGTCGTGGTTGAAAGACTACGTTGACATCACCATCACTGCCGAAGAACTGGCCGAGCGCCTGACGCTGGCCGGGCTGGAAGTGGTTGCCATCGAATACATCGGTGTGCCGCAGGGCAAAGCGCCTGAAGGCATCACCGTACCGCCCTCCGATCATCTGGTCTGGGCACGCGACAAGATCGTGTTGGGCGCGATCCGCGAAGTGAAACCGCATCCGAACGCCGACAGGCTGGTGCTGGCGATGGTCGATTACGGTGCGCCGCAGCTTGAACAGGTGGTGACGGGCGCGCCAAACCTTTTCCCCTACAAGGGCCAGGGGCCGCTCGATCCGCCGCTGCTGGCGCCCTACGCCCTCGAAGGCGCGGAGGTCTACGACGGCCACGCCGAGGGCCGCCAGCGCATGATCCTCAAAGAAAAAACGCTGCGCGGCATTCCTAACCGCTCGATGGTGTGCAGTGCTAAGGAACTTGGCCTCAGCGACGATCATCAGGGCATCCTGCTGCTGGAAGATATTGACGCCCGACCCGGCACACCGCTGGTAGACATCCTCGGCGACGTGATTTTCGACATCGACCTGACGCCCAACGTCGCCCGCGCCTACAGCATCATCGGCATCGCCCGCGAAGTGGCCGCCCTGACCGGGCAAACGCTGCGCGAACCGGCTTATGTGGCCGAGGGAACGGGCGATCCTATCGAACAGCAGGTTTCCGTACAAATCCTCAATCCTGATCTCAACCCGCGCTTTACCGCGATGCTGATCCGTGACGTGCAGATCAAGCCGTCACCCCAGTGGTTGCAGCGGCGGCTGGAAGCGGTAGGGGTGCGCTCCATCAATAACATCGTGGATGTGACGAATTATGTCATGTTCGAGACCGGTCAGCCCCTCCACGCCTTCGACTACGACGTGCTGTTGAAACGCAGCGGCGGCCAGCCGCCGACCATCATTACGCGCACGGCCAGACCCGGCGAGAAGCTGACCACGCTGGACGGCGTGGAGCGCACCTTTGACGACCAGGTGATCCTGGTCTGCGACACAGCAGGTATCCTGAGCCTGGGCGGGATCATGGGCGGCGAAGAGAGCGAAATCCAGCCGGACACGCGCAATGTGCTGCTTGAAGCCGCCAACTGGAACTACATCAACATCCGCCGCACCATGTTCAACCAGAAGATGAGCAGCGAGGCCGGGCTGCGCTTCAGCCGGGGCGTTCATCCCGCTCAGGCCGAGCGCGGCTTGAAACGCGCCATTGCTCTGATGCACGATCTGGGCGGCGGCACAATCGCGCGCGGCCTGATCGACGTTTATCCGTCCAGAGCGCCCGCCGTCCACGTCGATCTGCCCATGTCCGAGGTCGAACGCCTGATCGGCATCCCCTTCCAGGCCGAAGATGCCGCCGACATCCTGCGCCGCTTGCAGTTCACGGTCAGGGTGCAGGGCGACCTGCTGCACGTGGACGTGCCCGATCACCGTGTGGACATCGGGACAGGTGTGATCGGCATCGCCGATCTGGTCGAGGAGATCGCGCGTATCTACGGTTATGATCGCATCCCCAACACGCTCATCGAGGACATGCTGCCTGCCCAGGAAAGCAACGAGTCGCTCGTCCGCGAGGAGCGGGCGCGCGATCTGCTCGTGCAGGCCGGGCTGCGCGAGGCGGTCAATTACCGCCTGACCACGCCCGAAGCCGAAGGCCGTCTGACGCCGCCCGGTCAGACCTCAGGCTGGCCGGATGTGCCCTACGTGACGCTCGCCAACCCGATCAGCGCGGACAAGACGGTGCTGCGCCATACCCTGCTCAATGGTCTGCTGGAAAACCTTGCCAGCAACCAGCGCCACCACGAGCGCCAGAAGTTGTTCGAGATCGGCAGCGTGTTTCTGCCCGTCAAAGGCCAGCCGCTGCCCGACGAACCGCGTCACCTCGCCCTCGCGCTGACCGGACCGCGTCACGTGCCGGGCTGGCAGGATGGCCCCGAAGGGCGCAAGAGCCAGCCGCTCATGGACTTCTTCGACCTGAAAGGCATCCTCGAAGCGCTGGCTCACGGGCTGCGCATCGGGGCGATCACCTTCAAGCCTGCCGAGCACAGCACCTTTCATCCGGGGCGCTGTGCGGCCCTCTATCTGCATGATCGGTGGATCGGCATCGCCGGCGAACTGCACCCCCTGGTACGAGAAGCCTACGAACTGGAACGCCCCACCGTTGCCGCCGAGATCGAGTTTGACGGCCTGGTGGCCGACATCCCGCTGGTGGATCGCATCGAACCGATTATCATGCACCCGGCGGTTTACCAGGACATTGCACTGGTCGTCAACGACGCCACGCCCGCTATCGACGTGGAGCGTGTCATCGTGCAGTCGGGCGGGGCTTTGCTGCGTGAGGCTCGTCTGTTCGACGTGTATCGCGGCGACCCGATTCCGCCCGGCAAAAAGAGCCTGGCCTATGCCCTGACCTATCAGGCTGAGGACAGGACGCTCACCGACCAGGAAGTCGCCAGAGTCCACCAGCAGATTGTCAAGGCGGCGGAGCGTCAGCTTGGCGCGACACTGCGCGCGTAGCGCTTACCTTACCTCAGTCCCTCACCGACTGTGCGCAGCCGGTGAGGGAGTCAGCACAGGCTTAATTCCCTGAGTGAACGTCCAGCGGTCTACCCCCATGCGTCCGTTCCTGCGCGGCCTCTCCCGGCTGGCGATTGCGCTGCTGACACGCACCAGCGTGACCGGGCTGGAAAACGTGCCGCGCACCGGGCCGCTGCTGATCCTGGGCAACCACACTTCGACCATCGATCCGCTGCTGCTGCTGGCCTTTCTGCCCTCGGAAACGGAATTCGTCGGCCCCGGCGATTTCAAGCTGCTCTTCCCCGGCGAGCTGGCGATCCGCTGGTACGGGCTGGTGCGTGTCAGGCGCAGCACCCAGATGGAGCGGGCCAGCCTGAGACTGATGACTGACCTTTTGAAGTCGGGCAAGATACTCGGTCTGTTCCCGGATGGCGGCACGTGGGAGAAACCCATCACCGACGCCAAAGCGGGCGCGGCCTACCTCTCCATGACGACCAACACGCCCATCCTGCCCGTCGGCATCGGTGGGGCCTACCGAGCCTGGGACAGGATCGCGCGCTTGCAGCGCCCGCGCATCACGGTCAGCTTCGGCCCGATCATGCCGCCCGTACAGGGCAGCGGCCAGCGTGCGAAACGCGGGGAAGAACTGGATGCCGCAACGCAGGCCATCATGCGGCGCATTTACGATCTGCTGCCGCCAGCGGATCGCGCCCGCTACGACGATCTGGCACGGCGGCGCTACGATGTGTCAGTTGAAGTCTGGCGGGGCAATGCCCACGCGATGGTCACGCTGCCCGGCAGCGAAGTCCTGGCCGAGCTGATGCTCAAACCCAATCTGCTCAGTCCGCTGGTACACAATGCCGGGCTGCCGCTTGACCCGCTGCGCTGGCATGGCGTCCGCTTCCCGCCGCAGGCCGTGCGGCTGGCGGCGGCATCGCTGCAACGCGCCTTGCACGCCGAGTTTGCGGACTACATGGAGTATCGATTGGGCGCGCCCAAAGCGCAGGCGTTATACGCGGCCCTGGATGCCCTCGTCGCGCTGGCCGAGCAGCCAGACGTCACCCGGATTGTGCTCACCCCCGGCAGCTATCTGGAATAACGATCCCGCCCTGAGCGCTCCGCTGCCGTCCTTGCGCCCTGGCCCGAGAGAGTACCGATGGGCGTTATGTCAATGCCTGACTCCCCTTCCTGCTTGCGGAGAGGGGTCGGGGTTCTGCCTGGCCTGCATCACTCGATGAACGCTAAGGCTTGGCGGGCGCTTCGTCCACCATAATCACGATCACGCTGATATTATCTTCGCCGCCACGTGCATTCGCCAGGTCAATCAGGTCAAGCGTCGCCTCTTCCGGCGTTTTGGCTTCCATCACCAGCCGCGAAATATCGGCGGGCTGGACGTGGCGCGTCAGGCCGTCCGAGCAGATCACCAGCCGATCCCCTGCCTTCAAATAGCGCGTGTAAATGTCAACTTCGAGGTCGAGCGATTGGCCGAGCGCCCGGTACAACACGTTGCCCATCGGGTGTTGCTTGGCCTGATCAGGCGTGATGTGGCCGGAGGCAACCAGTGCCTGCACAAAGCTGTGATCGTCTGTTACCTGGTTGATCCAGCCTTCTTTGCTGTCTACCAGGTAAACGCGGCTGTCGCCGACGTGCGCAATCAGAGCGCGGTTGCCGCGAATCAGTACAAGGGTCGAGGTGGTCCCCATGCCCTTGCGCGACACATCGCCGTGTGCGCGTTCCACGACAGCGCGGTTCGCGTCGAGTATCGACTCGACCATGCGTCTGGTCAATTCGTTCTCGGAAAGCACCTGCAAATCCTGGCTGCCGCGCAGTTCGCCCAGGAAGTCGGCTTGAATGGCTTCCACCGTCAGCCGGCTGGCTTCTTCGCCCGCTGCCGCGCCCCCCATCCCATCCGCAATCAGGGCCAGCACCACGCCCTCAGTGGCCCACAGGCTCAGGCTGTCCTCGTTGTTGCCGCGTACCTGCCCGACGTTCGTCCGTGCGCCTGCTCGAACCACCAGGTTGAAGTCTTCGTCGGGCACGATGAGGGCCGTCTTACAGTTGGTGCAGCTTTGGGCATTGGGGTTATTCAATGTGCCGCAGTGCAAACAGGTCAGCGGTTCGCCGTTCAAATCGTCGGGCGGCAATTTGGCTTTGGCTTCGCGCAGTCGTTCGACCAGACTTGGCTCCAGGGTGTGACCACGTTCTTTGATAAAACGCAGCGCATCTTCAACTAATTTTCCTGTTCCTTGCAGCCCGCGTACAACGGGCGGATCGTCGAGGTTGCGGCCACACTGAAAGCAAAACGTGGCGCGCGGCACATTATCGTGTCCACAACGGGGACACTTGCGCATCTGTAGAGCCAAGTTGTTATCCTCGTCACACCGGGCGACGGTTAACCTCTTCTCTTCTAGAATTCTACAGAACCTTTAGAACTGTGCAACAAATAAAAATCCCGGCACAGGCCGGGGAGTGACAATTTACAGGTTTTTTATTTCTTGCGCCAATGACCTCACACCCTCTGCTCATGCTTGCTCCACCGGGAACTGTACCTGGGTGACATAGGAGGCCGGATCGTCGCCGGACTGCGGGCCGTGCAGGTCAATCTCCCCATGAGGAACGGTGTTGCGATAAGCGTTCGCCTCGCTCCGGGACATCAGCGCGTCTTACGCCTGGCTGATGCCGTCGTGGTTGCGCGTATACCACTCGCAGGCCATTTCTCCGTAGGTAGGAAGCCAGGTGCCATTTGTCTCAGAAACGTCTCAGAAAATGAGGGGCCTGTGCAGGGCTGCCCGGCGCGGGTGGTGGTAAGCTGCGATCAGTTCCCCAGGCGGGCGCCCTCGCCAGCCGTGAAGACGATCTCGATCTGGCCCAGCCGCAAAATGTCGCCGCTGCGCAGGATATTGGGGACATAAGGCTGAAGCCGCACCCCGTTCAGCCAGCTTCCGTTGCTGCTGGCAAGGTCCTCCACCGTCAGACCCAGCTTCTCGTCGCGGCGGATAACCACGTGCATCCGGGATACGCCCTTGTTGAAGGCGTCGTAAGGCGAAAGATCAATGCGCGGTTGTGAGCCGGTATCGGGCGCCTGTCTGCCCAGGACGACCTGCTGGCCGAGCCGGAAAATGAGCGGTCTGCTGCTGCCAGCAATGTGAAGCCCGATCTCACCCTCGCGCAGAGAGTCAGGAAGGCGTGCCTCTCCGTTGGTGCTCGACATCTCGGCTTCCAACCGGCTCAGGGCTTCCGCATTCAAAGTCATGGTTCCGGCATCGGTGGTGGAGTCGACCAACAACGAATAGCATTGCGTGCAGATCAGTGCACCAAAAGCGTTTTCATGTTGGCAGACCGGGCAAATTGCCATGATACATCTACACTTTGCAGCACGAATGGGAACCTGACCGGGTGTTGGACTGCGCAAGCGGCTTTGGAGATGTATCCAGCAGCCAGGTACTCACATTGTAGCGTTAGAACGTGTTCACATTTGTGAAAAATTTATGAATTCATCCATTTCGATGAAGATTGCACCCCAATGCGGCGCGGGGCCAGTTGTGGTAAGATAGATAATCCAGTCGGCCTTTGAGTCCCAATCACAGTCTATTCCCCTCATGGCTAACCGTCGTTCGCCCATCGCAAGGGCCGGGCGTTTCCGCACGGCAGGTGAATGAAACAGGAGGGCCTCCAATGGAAGATTTTCTCCCCATCAAGAAGGTTGACCATCTCGAATTTTACGTTGGCAATGCCAGGCAGGCGGCACATTATTACCGTACCGGGTTCGGCTTCACGGTGACGGCCTACAGCGGCCTGGAAACGGGCAGTCGTGACCGTGCCTCGTATGTGGTGGAGCAGGGCCATATCCGGTTCGTCCTCTCGACGGCGCTCGGCCCAGATCACCCGATGGCGCGCCACACGCACTTGCACGGTGATGGCGTGGGTGTCATCGCACTAGAAGTGCCCGATGCCGCCAGCGCCTACCGCGAATCGACCAGACGCGGCGCAACGGGCGCAATCCCGCCCACCAGAGAAGAGGACGAGCACGGTGTTCTGTCCTATTCGGCCATTCACGCCTACGGCGACACGCTGATCAAGTTCGTGGATCGCTCCAACTATCGTGGTGTCTTTGCGCCCGGCTACGAAGCGCGTAACGGCGCAGCCGAGGGCGGTGTGGGCACGAACGCAGGCGGTAATGGACGCCACAAGGGGTTGGGGCTGGCCCACATCGATCACATGGTCGGCAACGTCGAACTGGGCGCAATGGATCGCTGGGTCAAATTCTTCGCCGAGACGATGGGCTTTGCGCAGTTGCAGCACTTCGACGACAAGGACATCTCCACCGAGTATTCGGCGCTCATGTCGAAGGTCATGCAGGACGGATCGGGCAAAGTCAAATTCCCGATCAACGAACCCGCCGAAGGCAAGAAAAAATCGCAGGTGCAGGAATACCTGGACTACTACTATGGCCCCGGTGTGCAGCACATTGCGCTCTCGACGGGTGACATCATCGACACTGTGAGCCGGCTGCGCGATAACGGCATCGAGTTTCTGCGCGTGCCCTCGACCTACTACGAGGCGCTGGAAGGGCGTGTCGGCAAAATCGACGAGCCGGTGGACAAGCTGGCCGACCTGGGCATCCTGGTTGACCGCGACGACGAAGGCTACTTGCTGCAAATCTTCACCAAGCCAGTCGAGGATCGCCCCACGCTGTTCTTTGAGATCATCGAACGGCACGGCTCGCGCGGCTTTGGCAAAGGCAACTTCAAATCGCTCTTTGAGGCCATCGAACTGGAACAGGCCCGGCGCGGCAATCTGTAAGGAGGCGCACCATGCCTTTCTACACCAGGCTAGGCCAGATTCCGCACAAACGGCATACGCAGTTCCGCCAGCCGGACGGCTCGTTGTATCACGAGGAAGTGATGGGCATTCACGGCTTCAGCGGCATCGAGTCGATCCTGTACCACGTCCGCCCACCGACGCAGGTGCGCCAGGTGGACGTGCTGTGCAAGGTCGAGATTCCTTACGAGGAGCCGGGGCCGCTGCAACATCGGCACTTCCGCTCGGCCAACGTCCCGGCGGGCGGGGATGCCATCGAGGCCCGCATTCCGCTCATGGGCAATGGCGACGTGGTGCTTTCGGTAGCGCGACCTACTCAAGCGATGGACTACTGGTACAAGCACGGCCAGGGCGACGACGTGCTGTTTATCCACGAGGGGTCAGGGCTACTCGAAACCCAGTTCGGCAACCTGCATTACCGCCCCGGCGATTACCTGGTCATCCCGGTGGGCGTCATGTGGCGGCTCATCCCCGACGAGGGCGTTGCACAGCGGATGCTGGTCGTGGAGGCGTTCGGCCACGTCAGGCCGCCGGATCGCTACCTCAACCGCTACGGGCAGTTCCTTGAGCATTCGCCCTACTGCGAGCGGGACATCCGCCCGCCCGAAGAACTGGTCACGCACGATGAAAAGGGTGAGTTTGAGGTTCACCTCAAGACGCGCGGCCAGATCACGCGCTTCGTGTACGATCATCACCCGCTGGATGTGGTGGGTTGGGATGGCTACCTGTGGCCGTTCGCCTTCAACATCGAGGACTTTGAGCCGATCACCGGGCGCGTTCACCAGCCGCCGCCCGTTCACCAGACCTTCGACGGGCCGGGCTTCGTGCTGTGTTCGTTTGTGCCGCGCCTGTTCGACTATCACCCCCTGAGCATTCCCGCGCCGTATAATCACTCCAACGTCGATTCGGACGAGGTGCTCTACTACGTCGAGGGCAACTTTATGTCGCGCAAGGGCATCGAGCGGGCCTCGTTTACGGTGCACCCGAACGGCATTCCGCACGGGCCGCATCCCGGCACTTATGAGGGATCGATTGGCAAGCAGCGTACCGACGAACTGGCGGTCATGGTTGATACCTTCCGCCCACTGCAAATGACCCGCCACGCCCTGCAACTCGAAGATCGGGACTATCCGTTTAGCTGGCTGCCGGAGAAGGGTTGACCTCACCCCCTGCTCCCCTCTCCGCTTCGCAGAGAGGGGGAACCTGGGGCCACTGCGTTTCAGCATGGCTCCCCTCTCCACCAGAGTGAAGAGGGGTTGGGGTGAGGCCAAACAAGGAAACACGATGATCATCCTGCCCACACAACTACCACAGGGCGAAGCCTACAAACTGCTGATCGGGTCTGTGCTGCCGCGCCCCATTGCCTGGGTCAGTTCGATGGACAGTGCGGGCCATCTGAACCTGGCGCCGTTCTCCTTTTTCACCGTCGTGGCGAGCGTGCCCATGACGCTCCTGTTCTGCCCGCAAATCTCCTCCATCACGTTCCAGAAAAAGGACACCTGGCGCAACCTTGAGCAAGTGCCGGAATTCGTGGTTAACATCACCAACGAGGACACCATGCGCCAGATGAACCTGAGCGCCAGCGAGTTGCCCTACGGCCAGTCGGAGTTTGAGTGGGCGGGCGTCACACCTGCGCCCAGTCAGACGATCCGTGTGCCGCGCGTGGCCGAAGCGCCGATCTCGTTCGAGTGCAAGTTGCAGCGCATTGTCGTGGTCAGCGATGCACCGGGCGGCGGTGCGGCGGTCTTTGGCGAGGTGCAGTGCATCCACATGCGCGATGATCTGTATGTCGGCGGGCGCGTCAATCTGGAAGCGCTCAGGCCGATTGGCAGGCTGGCCGGGGCGCTCTACACGCGCGTGACGGACATATTCGAGATGGCGCGCATCCCTGCGCCGGACGGGCACAAGCGCTGATGCGCCTGCCAGTCCCCACCCCGCGCAGCATTCGAGATTTCTACGCTTTCGAGGCGCACGTCAAAGCAGCGCGAGCACGGCGTGGGCTGGATATGATCCCGGAGTGGTACAAATTTCCGGTTTTCTACTTTTCCAATGCGCACGCCGTCTACGGCCCGGATGATGTAATCCCATATCCCAGACACACGGTCTGTCTGGATTACGAACTCGAAGTAGCGGCCTTGATCGGCAAACAGGGCATGGATATTCCAGCCGAGGACGCTGAATCGTACATCGCGGGCTACACCATCATGAACGACTGGTCGGCGCGGGACATCCAGCGCGAGGAAATGAAGGTCGGACTTGGCCCGGCAAAGAGCAAAGACTTCGCCACGTCGCTTGGCCCCTGGATCGTGACGCCAGACGAACTGGAAGACCGGCGCAGCGGCAAGGGCTACGATCTGCAAATGGTGGCACGGCGCAACAGCCTGGAAATTTCGCGCGGGAACTGGGATACGCTATATTACAGCTTCGCAGAGATGATCGCACGAGCCAGCCAGGATGTCATGCTTTATCCCGGCGATGTGATTGGCTCCGGCACTGTCGGGACGGGCTGCATTCTGGAACTGGGGCCGGAGAACGTCGGCGGCTGGCTGCAACCCGGCGACGTGGTCGAGTTGGAGATCGAGCGGCTCGGCGTGCTGCGTAACGTGATCGGAGAACCGAGAAAAAAAAGAGAGGAACTGGTATGAGGATTTCCGTAGGCAGTGACGAGCGAACCCACCTGACTGACAGCGTGAGCGAACTGCTGCGCAAGCGCGGCCACGAGTTAACCCTGTACGGACCGCTGACCGAGGAAAAGACGCTCTGGCCGGAGATCGCCCAGGCCGTTGCGGAAGACGTGGCGACGGGCCGCGCCGACGAGGGCATCCTGTTCTGCTGGACGGGCACGGGCGTCTCGATTGCCGCCAACAAAGTGCCCGGCGTCCGCGCTGCGCTGTGTGACGATCCTGAAACGGCCATCGGGGCGCGCCGCTGGAACCAGGCCAACGTGATCTGCTTGAGCCTGCGCCGTATCTCGGAAGCGCGGGCAGCCGAGATTCTGGACGCCTGGTTCTCGACGGCCTACGAACCCAATCCCACCGACGACGCCTGCATCAACCAGGTCGCGGACATCGAACGCAAGTACAGCGGGCAGAAGGTCTGAGCTTCCCTTCGCGGCTTTAGCACCGGGCGCAACCACAACGTGAGAGATGTCCAATCCAGCCGTGCAGCTTGTCATCAAGATGGTCGTGTCGGGCGTCTTTGTCGGCTTGATCAGCGAACTTGCCAAACGCCTGCCCCGGGTCGGTGGGTTGCTGGCGGCCTTGCCCGTCATCTCCCTGCTCACCATCTTCTGGCTGCTGGTCGATCAGCAGACCAACACGCAGATCGCCCACTTCATCCGGGGCATCCTCTTTGGCCTGATCCCGACCAGCCTTTTTTTGCTGCTGCTCATGTTCCTGCTAGAACGCAACGCGCAGTTTGGCCTCGCCCTGGCGATCAGCGCGGTGGTGCTGATCGCCGTCTGGCTTGTCGTCCGCGCCATCGCCAGTTAAGTACACGCTCGCTATTGCATCTCCTCGACCACCCGCCGCGCAATGACCATCCGCTGTACCTGGCTCGTCCCTTCCCCAATCGTCATCAGGCGCTGGTCGCGGTAAATGCGTTCCACCGGGAATTCCTGGCTGTACCCGTAGCTGCCGTGAATCTGGATCGCGTTGAAGCACACCTTTTCTGCCACCTCGGAGGCCATCAGTTTGCCCATCGCCGCCTCCTTGCTGAACGGCTTGCCCTGGTCTTTCAGCCATGCCGCCCGCATCACCAGCAGCCGCGCCGCGTCGATCTCCAGCGCCGCATCCGCAATCATCCACTGGATCGCCTGGTAGCTGGCGATCTTCTGGCCGAAGGCTTCTCGCTGCTTGGCGTACCGCACCGACTCCTCAAATGCCGCCTGCGCCAGCCCGACGCTCAACGCGCCGATCCCGATCCGCCCGCCGTCCAGTGTCTCCATCGTCTGGTAGAAGCCCCGCCCCTCCTCGCCAAGCAGGTGATCGAGCGGCACACGCACGTTGTCGTAGCTGATCATCTGCGTGGGCGAGCCTCTTACTCCCATCTTCTTTTCCGGCGGATGTCGGGTCAGGCCCTCCGTCTCCGGCTCAACCAGAATCATGCTGAAACCCTTGTTGCCCGCCTGTTTGTCCGTCCGGCACAGCGTGATGATCACCGGCGCATACTTCGGGTTCGTGATCCACGCCTTCGTCCCGTCGATGATCCAGCTATCGCCTTCCTTGACCGCCGTCGTCCGCACGCCGCCCGCCAGGTCGGAACCCGCGCCCGGCTCCGTCAGCGCCAACGCTCCCAGCGTCTCCCCGCTCGTCAGTCTGGGCAGGTAGGCTTCCTTCTGCGCCGCGCTGCCCCACTTCACCAGCGGCGCGCAGCACAGCCCGTTGTGCGCCGCCAGCGACAGCGCCGTCGATCCGCACGCTCGCCCCAATTCCTCCATCGCCAGCACCACGCTGATCGTGTCCAGCGCTGCGCCGCCGTATTCTTCCGGCACTTGTAGCCCGGTCAGACCCAGTTCCGGCATCTTGCGGATCGCTTCCCAGCGTAGTTCGCCCGTCCGGTCCACCTCGGCAGCATACGGCTTTAGTTCGCCTTCGCAGAAATCGCGCACGGCGCGCTGGTACATCTTCTGCTCCTGCGTTAGCTCGAACTCCATACTCCCCTCCCCTATCTCATCGCAAGTGTAATGCGAGCCGAATCTTGACACACTTCCGGTCTTTTTGGGGTGGTCGATCCATCAAGGCCAATATTTGAGTATAATAGCAGCTATTAGCCTGCCCATCATCTGAAACAGATCCTCAGACATGCCCTTGCCATAGGTAATTTAGCGCAAGGGGACTGTCGCGTTGACGCGACAGCGGAATTGCGCACCTCTCCTTTCTGTGATAGCATCGACCTCATCGATTGCCCTTACGGGCATGGTCACAACGTCCTTGACCAACTTCAAGTTTGGCGGCTGTGCAGGGTAGTCCTGTACG
>JAJPHV010000011.1 GCA_021325095.1 Chloroflexota bacterium
TGCCCGTAAGGGCAATCGATGAGGTCGATGCTATCACAGAAAGGAGAGATGCGCAATTCCGCTGTCGC
This sequence comes from Chloroflexota bacterium, assembly GCA_021325095.1. Classification (GTDB taxonomy): domain Bacteria; phylum Chloroflexota; class Anaerolineae; order Aggregatilineales; family UBA2796; genus JAJPHV01. The sequence continues at coordinate 69 of JAJPHV010000011.1, forward strand.
GTCAACGCGACAGTCCCCTTGCGCTAAATTACCTATGGCAACGACGGCAGATTCGACTTCAACGGCACTTGCAGGCGTCCCCGCCACGCGCGATTGGCTGCGCTGGATCAGTGTGGCGCTGGCCCTGGTCGGCGTTCTCATCAGCGGCTACCTGGTCTGGTCGGAAGTGACCAACGTCGCCACCATCTGTCCGCAAACAGGTGGGTTCAACTGCGACCTGGTCCAGAACTCCATTTACTCGAAGGTTGGCCCGATTCCAGTGGCCGTGCTGGGGCTGGCGGGCTATCTGGCGATTCTGGTTTGCCTGCTGCTGGAAACGCGCGTGCCCCTGCCGGTCGAACGTGGCCGGCTCATTATTTTCGGCCTGACGCTCATTGGCTTTCTGTTTTCGCTGTACCTGACGGCGATGGAAGCCTTTGTGCTTCATGCCTGGTGCGTGTGGTGCGTGGGCAGCGCGATCACGATGACGCTGCTGTTTGTCCTGTCTTTCGTGCGGCTGTGGCGCGAGATCAGCCAGGTGGAAGCAGAAGGGGAACCCGCCTAGTTCGCCTCACCCCTCCGCGCTGAGTTTCTTGCACCTGGGGGCCGTCTGGTGGGTCGGTTGCCATGCAGAGCGGGTAAAAATGGCGACGGGATGGACAGGCAGTCGCCGCTCCTGAAGCGCCGAGCCGATGATGCTTAAGCGCAGTGTCGTAACCCCACCCTCCGGCAGTCAGTTTACCCGGCAAATCGCCATTCCTCAATTCGCCAGCAGCATCCATCGGCGTACACATAGAATCGAACTGGGATGCAGTCAGGGTGGGTTTAGCACCAAAGTTTAGCTAAACCTCGATGGCTATCGCTTTCAAGCAGTCCCTCAGTTCCTTTGTCTGCGCTTGATCGCGTCCAACTCCGTTCGATAACGGATGAAACGACTGATCAGGCTACCGACATACAGCCCCGCAATGACCAGGATTGCACCGAGTCCCAGATAGAGATAGGAAGTGGTCTCCGGAATTGTACTTTCCATCGGTCTATTCCTTCATCAGTTCCGCCAGCCGCGCCTTGAGCATTTTGCGCTGTCGCTGGTAGGCGGCCTTACCGAGCTTGCCCTGTTCGTGTTTCTCGTCAAGCCGGGCCAGCTCGCCGATGAGGGCCTCAACCTGCTTATCCTGCATTTGGGCGTTTGCTTTCGACAGCGCGCCGACGGTCTTTTGAGGATGCGTGGGCTGTCCCTTCCGCCTGTAGTCGCGGATGAGCAAGATCAGGCCGATGGCAATGGCTGCGATCCCCATACCGATCAGCGCGCCGACCAGCAGTTCGCGGGCAGAAACCATCGGCGAGTCGCCCGAAGCAGATGGACCACCGGGCTGCCCGGAGAGGTTGAAGCGCAGGACATCGCCTGCATTCATCTCAACCTGTCCGCTGTAGACCTGGAAGGTCGTCGAACCCATCGTCTGAGTGCCCAGGGAGATCAATTGCTGGCTGGTGGCGCTCAGGGTTGGCGGGTTCAGGAGTAGCTGAAGTGGGCCATCTACTGCGTAACCAATGGGCCACTCGAAGGATGTTCCCTCCGGGCGGTACGGCAGGCTGTAAATGTAGTGGACGACGTGATCCTCATTCGGGATGACGGGCAGCGTGTCAGTGAATGAGGAGCCATCCGGCGCGAGGACAAACCGGCTGCTTTCGTCGGCGAACCCCATCAGCACCGCGCCCTTCGGCAATGCCAGCGTCACTGACCCATACATCTGCCCGCTGATGGGTTGGGCGGTGCCAAAAACACGGTCTGATCTGTTCCTGAACCGGATGACCTGGGCCACTTGAATGCTGTCCGCTGTGCCGTTGACGCGCATGACCATGCTGGTAATGCTGATCACCCCAGGATCGGACGTGACCTCGTACAGCTTGAGCGGAAGGTTCATGTTCCTGGCATTGGGGTCGCCGGTGGCAGTTTCGCTGACGAACTGCCTCTTCTGATAGATTGTGCTGACCGCGTAGGTCGCGCCAACTTTGATCGGAACGTCTGCAAAGGCGAAGTCCCCGTTTGCATCAGCGGTCTTATCCAGTGTGGTGTCCCCGCTGTCATCCACAATATGCAGCGTGACTTTGATTCCTGGCGGGACTGTGCCGCCCGCTGTACCATTCGCAACGTGCCCGGTCACGCTCCCCGTCGTGCCAGCGGCCTCCTCGGTTCTTACGACACCCCACGTGCTGCTGGCGGCGACTGTTGGCGAATTGGCCGCCGGGCTGGTCGCCGCCGGTGCGCTTGCGGTGGAAGGCGGAACCGTTGGCGCAGTGGTCGGCGGGATCAGGGTGGAGACAGTCTTGGGTTCGGCGCTCAGGCCACCACAACCCGTCGCCAGGGCCAGCAAAACGATCAGGCCCCCCGTGCGGAGGAACCGCCTGAACGGAAGCGATACTGTCATTGATCGTCCTGATTGTCTGGTCATTTGGCGTAGGATTTGGCCTTGCGCCGGTAGGCTTTTACGGCTTCTTCGATGGCCCGGTCTACCGATTCATCCACCGCAGCGCCGTGCGTGTAGGCTGTGTTCGGGATAGTGCCATCCAGATCATCGAGGGCGGCCAGGATATGAATGCCGCGCTGCACCAGTGTTTCACGGTCAGTCTGGTAATCTTCGACGCCGATCTTGCTGGTGGCGAAATCTTCTTCCAGGTCTCGCAGGTTGTTGAGGACACGTTCGTAGTGCGCCAGCAAACGCTCGCGCTGTTTCCGTTTCGCCTCGGCCTTCAAGCTGTGGGCCTTCGCGCCGAACAGCGGCGACCCGACCCAGAGCGCCACGATGACCAGCATCGTGAGCGAGACAACGAGTGCTTCGATACTCATAATAGCGGCCTCACCCCTCTGCCAGCATCTTGTCCAATACTGAGCTGATCATGGACAGATTCAGCGGCTCCATGAAAAACCTTACAATTTTGCCGTTCCGATCAATGAAGAAGGTTTCCGGCACGCCGCGAATTCGATAGTCAGTCGAGATTTTCGTCCCGATGTCAAGGCCGTTCGGGTATGTTTGCTTAAATTCCGCGATGAACGCCCGCGCCTGGCGTTCCGTATCGGTGTAGGCCACGCCAAGCAGCACTACACCTTTGTCCCTGTATTTCTCCCAGGCTTTTTGCAGTTCGGGCGCTTCTGCACGGCAGGGGCCGCACCAGCTTGCCCAGAAGTTGACGACGGCGATCTTCCCGCGCAATTTTTCGAGCGTGTAGGTTTCGCCGTCGAAGGTGGTGAGCGAGAAGGGCGGCGCAGCGCCCTCGGTGGGCTGGGTCTGCCCGCGCCGTACCAGTTGAATGCCGAAGATGGCCGCCAGTAAGATGACGACGGCCAGCGGAACCAGTACAAACACGGGATGGATGTGACGCGCGACGGGCACAGCTTCCGTTTCGTTCAATTCCAGGTCAAGGTCAACCGGGTTGTCCATGTTTCGCCCTCTTCTCTCCACGATCAGCGCCGCCGGGCCAGGTCCTGCTCCAGACGGGCGCGGTATTCTTCCAGGCGCCGAGGCGTCAATTCGCTGCTCCTGGCAGACGTGGATGCTGCCGGTACGGGAATCCCCGTTTGAATGCTGCGCGCCTGCGCCGTTCGCCAGCGGACGAAGATGCCCAGCGCCACACTCAACGCCACCGCGCTCAGAAGCCAGGGCGTCACCAGCGACAGCCCGCGCAGTGTCGGGTCCTGGGGTGTGCCGACCACGCGGTCACCGTACCGGGCGACAAAATCGGCGATCACCGCCTGTTCGCTTTTGCCCGCCTGCAACTGCAAGCGAATCTCGTCCCGCCACTGGGCACACGCCTGCGTACCGCACACGTCGAGCGGAATGTTCTCGCAGACAGGGCAATACAACTGACGCGCCACGCGGTTCACGTCGTCGTCCGTGACCGGCCCCTGGGCGAAGGCTGGCTGAACCAGCACCATCATCGCCGCCATCAGGCAGCCAGCTATCACCGGCCAAGTGCGAACTTTATTGCTGATCATGCGGCTGCTCCTGTTGCCCTGGCGCGCGCGCGACTGGATACTTTTGTGTCCACGCCGACAGGCTCGCCCTCGTGCGGCCACACCGCCACACACGTCCCGATGACCAGGATCAGGCTGCCCCACCAGATCAGGTTGATCAGCGGGTTGATGAAAACCTTGAAGGTCGCACTGCTGGCGTCAATGTCATTCCAGCCGACCAGCAGAACATAAACGTCATTTTCGAGCGTGCTGTACGCCCCGGCAATTGTACTCTGGTTGCTGCCTTCAGCGCCGGGATAAAAATCGCGGCGGGGCCGCAGCGAGGCCAGCCACTGCTCACCGCGACGCAGTGTCACCTGGGCGATGTCCATCACGCGGCCATCTTCGGCCACCTGCCCGCCCTGGAAGGTGTCATAACTCAGCGTGTAGCCGCCGATCTGGAGGCTTTCGCCGACGGCCAGGGTCTTCTGCGTTTCCTGCTGGAAGAGCGTGCTGCCGAGCACACCCAGGCCGATGACGGCGATGCCCAGGTGAATGGTGTAGCCGCCATAGCGCCGCCGGTTACGCCCGAAGAGCGCGCGGATGGCCTGTGCCCAGCTTTCCCCCAAACCCCTGTGCCGCGCCACCACGCCCCGGTACGTTTCGTAGATCGCCACCATTCCAGCCACAGAAACCACGCCGTAGCCGACAAGGGCCACAGGCGTAGCCATCCCGCCCAGGGCGAGGACTGCGACCAGGATCAGTGCTAACACGAATGGGACGACCAGTGCCCTACCCATCCGACGCAGCGAGGATACGCCCCAGGCTGAGATCGGGGCGACTGCCATCAGGACGTACAGCGCCAGGAAAAGAGGTGGCGTGACGTTCAGGAAGTAATCCTTGCCAAGCGTGATTTTGGTATTGGCAAACAGCTCCGAAATGATGGGCGCGCCAAAACTGCCCCAGAAGATGGCGACGAACAGCATGACGAAAACCAGGTTATTGAGGACGAACAGCGACTCGCGGCTCATCAGGTTGGCGAAGCTGCGCTCGTCCCGGAGTTCGCCCCGCCGCCAGCGCCATAATATCAGCCCGACAGACACGACGGTGACGATTGCCCAGAAAAAGAACAACGGGTAGCCGATGCTGCTTCGGGCGAAGCTATGGACACTGTTCACCAGGCCAGAGCGCGTGGCAAATGTGCCAAAGATCACGGCGGAGAATGTCCCGATCACCAGGAACATGTTCCAGACCTTTAACATGCCGCGCTTTTCCTGGATCATGACGCTGTGCAGGAAAGCCGTGCCGATCAGCCAGGGCAGGAACGCGGCGTTTTCCACCGGGTCCCAGCCCCAGTAGCCACCCCAGCCCAGTACGTCGTAGGCCCAGCGCCCACCCAGGATCAGCCCCAGGCTGAGGAACAGCCATGCCACCAGCGCCCAGCGCCGCGTGGCCTTGATCCAGTTCGTGGAGAGGTCGCCCGAAGCCAGGGCCGCCATTGCAAAGGCAAAGGGGATGACAAAGCTGACAAAGCCCAGGTACAGCATGGGCGGGTGGATGATCATACCGAAGTGACGCAGCAGTGGATTCAGCCCCTGCGCGGTTTCCGCCAGCCGCGCCGCGGAGGGTGCAATGCCGTTGGCGGGCATGAATACGCTGCGAACCACATCGTTCGAGGGCATGATCCACAGGCGCTCGAAGGGGTTCTCCATGAAGACCGTCAGGCCCAGGAAGAATGCCAGCGTGACCATCGTGTAGGCAATCACGTAAGGCATCAGGCGGTACTGACTGCGCCAGTTCAGGATCAGCGCGGCGGCAGCAAAGGCGCTCATCAGGAACGACCAGAACAGGATGGAGCCTGCCTGCGATCCCCACAAGGCCGTGATTCGGTAGAACAACGGTGTGTTCGGGTCGCTGACTTCCCAGATATACGCCACCTGATACTGCTGGCTGATCAGCGCGATCCACAGCGCGCCAACGCTCACCGCCAACAAGGGAAAGGTGGCAATGGCGGCATTACGGGCGCTCACTACCAGATGGTCAGCGTGCCGGCTGGCTCCGTAAAGCGCAGCCAGAATCGCATAGATCGCGGTCACAAACGCCAGCAACGCCGCCAGAAATCCGATTTCAGCTAACATGGCGTTACTTCCCTGGCTGGGCAATAGCTTTGTTGGGATCAGCTTCCTGGAAACGGCTGGGGCACTTGAGCAGCAGTTCGCTGGCGTGGAACACGCCGTCCGCGCCTAGTTTGCCCGTGAGGATGGCCTGCGCTTCGCCCTTCAGCAGGTCGGGCTTGACCTGGTTCTCGACGCGAACCGGAAGGCGCATGGCGTTCGGGTCATTGGCGGCCTGGTAAAGCGCTTTTTCGAGGTTCTCGGCGTTGTTGGGAACATTGGCGATGCTGAATTCGATAATCAGTTTTTCACTGTCATATTTGATGCTGTCGCCGATCACGGCCCCGGTTAGCCGGACCGTCTGACCAGCATATTTGTTGGTGGTCAAGAGGTCCGCGACAGTGATGTAGTATTGCGCGCCCAATGTCGTCTGCGAAATGATCAGGAAGGCGATTGCGCCCAGAAGGATCGCCCCGCCCAGCACGAATTTCCACTGGATACCAGCTCGCTTCGCTTGCGGCAAGCTGTCGATTCCGACGGGTTTTTCCCAGGTCACCTGTGTCATGTAGGATTACCCTCCTCCGCCAATTACCCCATAGCATTCCACAGCCGTTCGCATTTTCTAAGTGACATTCATCATTTCTCGGTTGGTCGAATGTCCGAGGTTTTCAGATGATTTTGAAGCGGCTATAAGCTGAGGCAGCCAGCCTCGGAGCCAGTGGATTTGCGCAAGGGCACAGACCTGGAAAGGAAAAGGGGGCTATTCTGTTCCATTGGGCGGATCGAGGTTGAGTTTGTGCCAGTCTCCGATGGCAGTCGCCAGCAGCAGGAGTGGGATGATCGGCCCGCCGATGAAGATGATGATGCTCAAAACGTTGCTGAGGACTTCCAGGGTAATCATCGATCACCGCCGGCAGGTGCTGCGGTTGCGGGTGCGTTTGCGACCACCGTCGTAGAGGGCGCTTCGGCAGGTACAGGGTCAGCCCCTCTGAAAGCAGGGAGGTATCGCATACCCAGGCTGAAGAGCAAGGTCAGACCAGCGACAATGCCCAGGGCCGTTGCCCATTCGACAACGCTCGGGGAGTAATGCACAGTCAGGGGCACTGTCGTGGCCGGGTTGGTGCTCAGGGGTTGGGTGAAAGCCAGCATGGTTGTGTTCCAGCGGTTGGCAATGAGGCCCGCCATCGTCAGCCCGGAACCGATGAACAGCAACGGGATGCTGTTGAGCCGCCGGGCGCCGATCAGCAAAGTGGCGGCGACCACCCCGCCCAGGATGATCTCCCAGCCCCAAAAGGACAGCCCGAATGTCCCGGTGCTCAGGAAGGTATCGGCTTCACTGCGCCCCGGCACGTAGCCGTAATTGCCTGCCGTGCTGTCCCAGAAGCGCATGTAGAGGTAGACCAGCAGGATCATGCCGGCCATCTGGCCGACCTGGAACAGCACCTGTCGTGGCACGAGAATCCGGCGCTTTAGCCACTGCACGATCAGCGTCATCTGTGTGGTGAAGGCCATACCGCCTGCGACGGAAGAAACAATGAACAGGAGCGGCATGGTCGCCCGGTACAGCGCGGCCCGGCCCGCAACCACCCCATACGTCCCGCCCAGGCTCGACTGGTGCAGAAGCGACAGGCCCATCCCGATCAGGGCCAGCACTGGTGTGAACCGGTGCAGGGCATGGCCCAGTTGCCGCAACCCCTTGAACCGGGCGAGGAAAGGCAGCTCGACAAGCATCGGGAATACTTCCAGGACCAGCACCAGGAAGTAGAAAGTGATGCACATCGTCACTTCCCACAACATGGAGTGGACGTTCCAGAAAACCCAACCGTGCCAGAAACGCTCCGGTCTGCCGATGTCCAGCAGCAGGCACATCATCGCGCCGCTGTAGCCGAGCAGGCCAATGAACGTTGCGATGCGCGTGATAGGCTTCAAAAAGTCCCGCCCCAACAGATACGTGAGCGCAGACAGCGAGAAGGCTCCGGCGCTCAGGCCGATGCAAGACAGATCAACCACGATCCACAGGCCCCAGGGCGCCAGATCCTTCAGGTTGGTGACGACCAGACCCCGCGTAAAGACCAGGAAGGCCGCATACAGCCCTGCCATGACGAATATCATCAGGAAGGCCACCCACACCCAGAACCGGTTGTTGCGCAGGATTCTCCGCATAGCCTTGACTTCTCTCGTCTACGCCCGGCTTATCTCGGCAACAGGTAAAAGACGCGCGGCTTTGTCCCCAGGTTAGCCCTCAGCACCACCGTCTCTCGCCCCTTGATGGCCTGCGAAACCGGGCTGTTCGGATCGCGTAGATCGCCGAAACGGCGCGCCTGGGTCGGGCAGATCACGCAGCAGGCAGGCGTCGCCGCCCGGTCATAGCCGGGGCGCAGGCCGCGTTCCGACGCCGCATCCAGTCGGTGCGCGCAGAACGTACACTTCTCCGGGACGCCGCGCGGACGGCGAGGCACTTCCGGGGAACCCCAGGTCGGCACCTGCGGATTGGGCGCCGTGTTCTCCTGCCAGTTGAAAACGCGCACACCGTAAGGACAGGCCACCATGCAGTACCGGCAGCCGATACACCGGTCGTAGTCCATTGCCACCAGCCCATCCGGGCGGTGATACGTCGCCTGAACCGGGCAGACTTCCACGCAGGGCGCGTTCTCACAATGCATACAGGGCCGCGTCAGAAACACCGCTTTGGGGAAAGTATCCTGATCTTCTATCAGGATATTCCACAGATGGCCCTCGGCGGTATCGTTAATGGCCTGACAGGCGTACACGCACCGGTAGCAGCCGATGCACGCCTCCAGGTCTATTGACATGGCCCAGTATGGCTGTTTGCTATCGGTCTGGCCGCCCGAGGCCTGCACCTCCGGCGCATCCAGGGCAAAGAACTGCTGCCTGAGCAGTTCGCCAGCTGCAAGGCCGATCCCCAGACCTTGCAGCAGTTTGAGAAATTCACGGCGCGAAAGCCGGCGAACCTGCATCTTCGTCGCCGTCAAGCCTGTGTCCTCGGTCATAAGAACTTTCCACGACGTAGTATGAGCAGTCCGATGATGGAGACAATGAGCATCCCGACGGCTCCGCCCGCGATACCGCTGGCCCAGTTGGTCTGGGCGACGTTCTGTAATTCCGCAACCTGTTTTTGCAGCGCAGTCACCTTCTCGCTCTCCTGAGCAGCCGTGCTGCCCGGGCCTTTACCGGCAAGGACGTGAGTCTTGCCGTGACAGCTTGCGCACACCGACGGGTCGATGCTCATCGAATGGCCGGTCTTGATGACGAAAACGCCCTGCGCATCTTCTTCCCGCTTCATATGGCAGTCCACGCAGGTCATGTTCGTGCCCATGTGGACTTTATCTGTCGTGGCGTCCTTATGGCAGTTGCCACAGGTGGAATTCACGTCGCCCTGCTTGAGGCCGTTGTTGTGCGGCGTGTGGCAGTCCACGCAGTCGATCCCGCTTGTGTTGTGCCTGCTGATCAGCCACTCGTCGTAGGTCGGCGCGTGGGCACCGCTGTGACAGTTCCCGCAGGAACTCGCCTCGCTGGCGATCTGTACAGCCGCAGGTGGGTGTTTGGCCCCATTGGCAGTGGTGTGACAGTTGCTGCACACGATGCCTTCAAAAACGTAAGCGCCCGTCTTCGGATCGTAGCCCGACGCATGACAGCCCAGGCAGAAGGCTGGCTGCTTCTGAGCGGCGAATTCTTTGCGGAACTGTTCGTTGAGCGACGCCTTGGCGTGCGGCGAGGTCACCCACGTCTGGTATTCCTTCTGGTGACATTCAGAACACTCCGCCGGGTTCAGCATCGGCTTGTCGCTGGGCAGGCCGGGCTTGTTGACCTGGATGATTCCAAGCTCAACCTCGACAGCGTTCAGCAGTGTGGCCGTATAACGATGGTTGTGGATGCCCTTGCTCCCGTCGCCCTTAACGAAGTCGAGCGCGGTCTTGACCCAGGCCGGGCTGCCTGCCTTCAGCGCCGCATAATCGATCCTCAGCCGCTCAGTGGTATCAAGCTGGCTGTCCGTGATGAACTTCAGCATCTTCTCCGGCGTGGTGTCTTTGTGACAGGTGGTACACGAATCCTTGAGGGCCTCGGTGTTGAGACTGGCTCCGGGTAGGATCGGTTTGAGCAGGTGACTGGTCAGCGTCAGTGAGGATTCAACGGGTACTTTGGGCAGGTGGCAGGTCGTGCATTTCGGGCCATTCTTATCGGTGAAGTGGACGGAGGGTACGCCCGGCACTTCCTTGACGATCTGCTTGCCCTCAAACATTTCCTGAACCGGGTGGTGCAGGCCGGTTGCCACATTCGTGTCGTTGTGGCACGACGTGCAGAGCGCGTAGGGTTCCTGGGTCAGGTTGAAGTCGATCTTGCTGTCGCCGTGCGAATTGTGGCAGCTCGTGCACGTCACGCCGAACTGCGCCGATTGCACGGTGACAGGCGGCGGTGGCGACCCTTTGCGCGTGCCCGCTTTCTGCGCTTCGGCCAATTTGTTGGCGAACGATACGTTTGCGCTGTGACAGGTCAGGCAGGTTGAGCCGGGGTTCTGGCTGGCCTTCAGGTCGGTGAGCGCTTTGGCGTGGCCGGACTTCGACCACTCATTAAACTGCATATTATCGAGCTTGCCGTGCCCGCTTGCCCACCAGTGGTCGGTGCTGTCTGGAGCCGCAAGCGCGAAGGTTCCACTGCTGAGGAGGTCGGTGCCAGGTCGGTACTTGACCGGGTAAGGCAGCTTGTTTTCCGGCTCCGTGCCCTGGCTGTGACATTGCCCGCAGATCTGCGCATCCGGACTGAGCACGATGGCCGCGCGAACCTCAGCCAGATCGGCGTCGCTCGGCGACTCTCCGATCTTGTCGGCGCGCTCGGCATGAATGCTGCCAGGGCCATGACATGCCTCGCACTGGACACCAGCATCCTTGAACCGCCCGCGTGAGCCGAGGCCCGTCGTGTGGCAGCCCGCACAGTTCTCCGTCCAGTCGTAGGTCGGGTCGGGCCACACTTTGCCCTTTATGTAGGGTTCCCAGGCTTTTTTCGCCACGTTCCATTCAGCCGGAAAAACGGCATACTTGTTACGCTCGACCTTGTACAGGTAGCGTTCCACGTACCGCCCGGAACCGACCACGTAGGCGATGTCATCGGCGGTGAATGGGCGCGGCGTCGATTCGCCAGGGAAGGTCACCGTCCGCTCTTTTTGACCAGTTGTGAAATCGGCTCTGATCGCCGCCTTATCGGTTTCCACATCCTGCAAGGCCAGCGCATGGCGGGACGCGCTGTGTGCGTTGGTCAGTTCGCGGTGACAGGAGGCGCAGGCTTGCGAACCCACGTATTCCGCACCGTCTTGCTGCGCGGGCTGTGCTTGGACGGTGGGCTGTCCATCGAGGGCCAACGCCACCCCACACAGGATGAGTCCGCAGCCCAATAGAATGATTTTCCCTGGATTGAGGCGTAACATCAGGCTATTTCCTCGGTGGTCAATACAGCCTAAGCATGTCCGGCCTCTTCTCTCCGTTTCTATATTTGAGCCTGAAATCCACTTTTTTAGTTAGTGACAAACATCATTACCTTGTCAGATGCCTTTGCCCTGAACTGTGCTATCGATAGACCCATGTCACAGACCGGACGCGGGATTCGGTCTTCATCATGTATTGCACTTGCATCGGGAACAGCGTGAAAAAGAACGTTGAAACGTTGGCAAGTGATGTTTGTCATACAGGTTGAGTGAGTAAGTATCTGGTGTTCCTGGCCGGAGAGTCCCGATAATAAGGTATTGTGAAAACATGCCGTCGTCACAGGCTATGGGGGCGAGTCTATGTCAGGCTTGGCGCACCAGAGACCGCGTAGCTCGTTATTGATCGGGATCGGCCTGCTCCTATGCAGTCTGGGCATCCTCTTGAGTACAAGCCGCGTCTCGCACGCCCAGGAGGGTGAGCGGGCAACGGCTGAGTACGTCGGCGCTAACGAATGCTCCTCCTGCCACAAAAGCCTGGCCGCAAGCCATTCCGGTTCCCGGCACTCGCTCGCGTTGCAGGACGTCAGCAGCGAGAAGACCGCCCTCAAGGCCGATTTCACAACTGGTCAAAAGGAGCGGACGGTCACCTTCCCCGGCGAATCCGCACCCCGCCCATTCACCGCCGACGACATCGAGTACATCGTCGGTTCGGGCCGCTATGTAGAGCGCTATCTGTACCGGATCAGTCGTGGCAAATATGCCGTCTTCCCCGCCGAATGGAACGTGGAGAAAAGAGTCTGGCAGCCTTACGTTCGCGGGGAAGGTGTTAGCAAATGGCCCGACGATCCAGCCTATGATTGGGTTCAGAATTGCGCAGGCTGCCACACCACCGGCTTGCTGGGCAGGCGTGGCCGCTGGCAGGATGATGGCGTCCAGTGCGAGGCATGTCATGGCCCCGGTAGCAACCACGTCGATCTCGCCAACAAAGCAGGCAGCGAGCCAAGCGATGGCGATCTGGCGGAAATTCACAAGGCGATAGTGCTCAGTCCTGACTCGCAGGTCTGTGGACAGTGCCACAGCCAGGGGCTGAATGCGGATGGAAAGTTGCCGTACCCAACCGGCTACCTGCCCGGTGGGGTTTTGCTGGACAAGGGCGTGTTCAGTCTGGTCGCCAAAGACGACAAAGATCACTGGTGGGACACCGGCCACGCCAGACAACAGAACATGCAGTTCAACGAATGGCTGAAATCCGGGCATTCCAAAGCGCTGGCGACGATGAAAGGCAGCAAAGACGCGGCTGCCCCGTGCCTCGAATGCCACAGCGGCGACTTCCGGCTGGTCAGGGCGCTTGAGGACGCGCAGAAAGCCGACATCCTGAAAAGCGCGCCCGCACCGCTATCCCTGGACAACGCGCAGTTCGGCGTGGAATGTATTAACTGCCACGATCCGCATGGCAGCAATGAGGCCGACAAGAACGAATTCGAGCTTGTCAAGGGCGATGCTTACGCGCTCTGTACCTCCTGCCACCGCGCTACGGACGTAACCCAAAGCCTGCACCATCCCTCGCAAGAGATGTTTGAGGGGCTGGCCCTCGTCAAAGGCATCCCTGGCATCCCCTCCGTCCATTTCAAAGATGCGAAAGGCCCGCGCTGCCAGACCTGTCACATGCCCCGCGTCCCGGTGCAGTCCTTCGCCAGCGCCAGCCACGTTTTTCTGCCCGTGCTGCCCGTGCTGCCGGGGAAAGCAGCGGGCAAGCTGCCGGACTCCTGCTCCGGCTGTCACGATAAGCTGACCCCGGCTGACCTGCAATCGCTGATCGACGACACACAGGATGCAGTGCGTGCCCGTCTGTCTGTGGCTCTGGCCCGCCTGGGGACGGTCCCCAAACCCGATGCCGGAGCGCCGTCCTTTGACGCCTATAACCAGGTGGTTACGGCGCTGACCTTCATCCAGAATGACGGCAGTCTCGGCGTGCACAATTACGCCTATGTGGACACGCTGTTCAAGGCTGCCGAGAAGACTCTGGCAGAGTTAAGCGTGCCGGGCGCGACCATCAGCCCAACCGAAGGGCCAGCGCCGACGGCCACTTCTTCAGTTCCCGTTGTACCCCTCCATCCGAAGGTCGTTTCTGTTCCGACGGGCTTCCGCCCCGTCACGGCGCTGTTCATCGGCAGTGTGGTTCTCCTGCTGCTGATCGGGGCACTCATATTCTTGCGCAGACCAAAGCGCCGGGAGGGATGAGGTATGAACCGGCGAACACCGTTGCTGATGGTTGTCCTCGGCTTGCTGCTGATCGTCCTGGCGCTGCTGCTCCCCAGGGAGAGCCATGCTGCTATCCCTGTCGCCGGGCCGGGCGATGTGCTGCTCGACGAAGCCCCCAGGCCCTCCAATGCCTACTGCCTGTTGTGTCACGCCCAAGCGGGCCAGACCTGGAAACTCCCCAGCGGAGAAACAGTGTCCCTGACCATCGATGCCAGCGTGCTTGCGAAGTCTGTTCACGGCGACACCAGCAGCAAGGGGCCGCTCACCTGCGCGGATTGTCATGGCAACTTCCGCTATCCACACCCCGTCCAGACCGCTCAGAGCCTGCGGCAGTTTACCCTGACGCGCTATGCCTCCTGTCGAAACTGCCACGAGGATCAATACACCCGCAGCCAGGACAGCGTGCACGGCGCAGCCCTGCGAGCCGGAAGGCCGGAAGCCGCCGTCTGCGTGGATTGTCACGGCGGCCATGACATCCAGCCTCCCGACAGGCCCCGCGAGCGAATCTCGCTGACCTGTGGCAGATGTCACGGCGCGATCTTCGACCAGTACCGTAACAGCGTGCATGGCAAAGCGCTCTTCACCGAAAACAATCCGGACGTGCCGACATGTATCGATTGTCACGGGGTGCACAACATTCAAAATCCGACGACAGCCGCTTTCCGGGTGCGATCACCAGAGGTCTGCTCCAAATGCCACAGCGACGGAGCGCTCATGGCGAAGTACAAGCTCAACACGCACATCCAGGAAAGCTACCTGACCGACTTTCACGGCTCGACAGTCGCCCTGTTTGAACAGCAAGACCCCAAGATTCCGACCAATAAAGCGGTGTGCTTCGACTGTCACGGCGTCCACAACATTCAGCCTGTCAACAACGGGAACACATCACCAATACGGGAAAACCTGCTTACGACCTGCCGCCAGTGCCATCCCGACGCGAAAGCGAACTTCCCGGATGCCTGGATAGGCCATTATCCGGCAACCCCGGAATCGCACCCGGTACTCTACGCAGTGAACGGCTTCTACAGCTTGGCGATCCCTGGCTCGATTGGCCTGGTGGTCATTGTGGCGGGTGCGGATTTCTTCCGGAGGCTGCGGCAGCGCTTCAGCCGCCGTCGCCAGACAGGAGCGTGACGAATGGCGCAGGATGTACAGCGGACTCATTACAGACGCTTCTCGCCGGCCCAACGCTTCGAGCATTTTGTGCTGATCATCGCCTTCATCGGGCTGGCGATCACCGGGCTGCCGCAGTTATTTGCGGGCGAAGCCTGGGCACAGTCGCTCATCCTGGCGCTGGGCAGGATCGAAAGTGTTCGCATTCTGCACCGTTTTATGGCGCTCCTGCTGATCGTCGAAGTGCTTTATCATGTCCTGTCACTGGCTTATAAACTGCTGGTGCTGCGGCAGAGCGCGTCCATGCTGCCGCGCCGCCGCGACGGGCGCGATCTGCTCGACTGGCTGCGCTATACTGTGGGCCGCCTCCCCGAACGGCCACGTATGGCGCACTACAATTTCCTCCAGAAGATCGACTACTGGCTCACCGTGTTGAGCATTCTAGTCCTTCTGGTCACGGGCCTTTTGCTCTGGAATCCCATTGCCGTTACCGGCGTGCTTCCGGGGGGCGCCATTCCCGTCGCTCAGGCCATTCACAAGAATCAGGCGCTGCTGCTCGTCCTCCTGGTCGTCTGGCACACCTACAACGCCTTCCTCAAACAGTTCAATGTCAGCATCTTCACCGGCAATCTTGCGCGGCGCATTATGCTCGAAGAACACGCCGAGGAACTGGAAACCCTTGAATCCGGCGAGCAGACGCCAGGCGCGTCCGGCGAGCAGGTTGCGAGTCGGGCACGCCGCTTCTGGCCGGTAGCAATTGTGGTGACAGTACTGGTGGCAGCGGGCCTGATCCGTTATCTCACCTATCAGCAGACGGCCATTACCACCGTTCCACGTCAGAACGTGGCGATTTTCGCGCCTGACGTGCAGCCCGCAGCGGGTGACGCAGCCATCGGCGGGGCGCTGTGGTCTACGCTGCGCTGCCCAATCTGCCACGGCCCACAGGCGACAGGCGGCCCGGAAGGCGCGCCTGCCCTGAAAGGCAGTTCCGGAAGCGTCGGGAAGACGCTCACCTTTGAAAAATTCTATGCGCAGGTGCGCAATGGCAGCGACAAAATGCCTGCCTTCCGCCCAGAGGAACTGCCGGATGGCTATATGGCGCACCTGTGGGCCTGGCTGTCCTCGAAATCGACCTCGTGACTCTGCTGATCTGAAGCAGGCGTGCAACAGGGACAGGTCCGCACGCCGCTCATTTTTCCGGCGCTTTGTCCGCGATCCACTGCCTGAGCAATTCCAGTTGGTGCGCCGTGAGCTTGGCGAAGTGTCCCTTCGTCAACACTTCCAGGATTTTGCTGTTGTCTGGGTCGCCCGGTGTAATGACCGGCCCGGCGCTGCTCCCGGCCATAGCACGCTGGTAGTCGATCAGCTTCAGACCCTTTGAAGGAACCGGCCCGTGACAGCCGCCGCACTGCTGCAAGAAGAGCGGTTGCAGCACCTGGTAGGTGGGCTTGCCGGTAAATTTCTCCAGCAGCGGCTCCGGCTGCACCTGATAGATACCCAGAACAGTGGCTAAACCCGGTGCATCGAACCCGGCAAAGCGCCACCGGATGCCGTGACACTGGCTGTTGGAACAGAAGCTGCTGTCGTCCGTCCCGCCGGGATTCTTGACGTTGTGGCAGTTGGCGCAGCTTGCATCGAACGTCGTGCTGTGCTTGCTGATCCAGGCCGAATCCAGGTGGGAGGCCGGCTCAAGGCCGGTGGTCAATGGCAGCAGCGGTTCGATCTTGCCTGGCCGCACGACCTGTGGGATGGAATGGCACAGGTTGCATTCAAGGCGGACGATCTGCCCGTCCTTGCTGAGGTGTTGTCCATCGTGGCAGCGGAAGCAGCCAGCGGAGTTCAGATGCCCGACGTTATTGGGATGGGTCTTCCAATCCAGGAGTTGTTCGGGGAAATTGTTCTGTGCCCAGACATCGTTCAGAACGGCAATGGCCTTGCTGACCTCGGTGCTGCCCGTCGCGTAAAAATCGGGATAGTTGTCACGGTAATACTGATCGAGCGTCTTGAAAGCACGGCTTGCGTCTTCTGCGGACGGATAATTGCCTGAAAGCAGCTCAATCGCCCGTGTCCGGATGAAGGGTATTGTGGACGGCAGCGCCCCTTGCGCCAGCGATGTGTCCACGATTTCAGCCGGCGTCTCGATCTGGTGTGAGATGCGGTTGTGGCAGGTGATGCAGTCCATCTGCCGGATGGTGTAGTTTTGCAGGTTGTTGGTGTCAATGGGCGAGTTGATGGCATTATAGTCGATTGTCTTGCCATCCACCATCTGCACCCGAATCCAGGGGATTTCCTGCTCAGAGTTGTCGGTTGCAATGTACGAGATTTTGTTCTCAATATGCCAGTGGATGCCTTTGCCCAATCCTACCCGCTTCGTGCCCCCACCGGTGTGCATCAGCAGGTACACACTATACGGGTCGTTTTGCCGGTTGTTGTCGAAGTGCGGGATGACTCGCAGGCTGTCGTCGGCAAATTTCTCAGGGAAGTGGCACAGTTCGCACGTTTCCCGCGCCGGGCGCATCTCAGAAACGCGAATCGGATATTCGTAATTGTCCAGGAGCGTGGCCGCGATCAGGCGCATGTGGCCCGACTTGCGCAAAGCCTGGATCAGAATCAGATCGCGCCCGATATGGCAGTCCACGCACGGCACACGGGCATGAGCCGAAGCCAGATAGGTTTTGAACTGGGGCGGCATGGTGTGGCAGGTCGTACCGCAAAACTGGGCAGAGTTGCTGTACTCCCATGCCGGGGGAAGGGCCAGCAAGACGGCGACAAACAGCAACCCCCCGCCGATCAGGAACGGCAGGGCGCGGCGTCTAAAAGGGCTGCCCGGCGGCGAGAAAAGACTGCGCAGGCGTTTCATATTCCACTTCCGTATCCTGAGTTTCTGCAATACTAAATGTGACCGCGTTGAGCAAGCGCCAGACCCATCTCCCCACACGAGCGGGGAGACCTGTTACGTCTCCCTGCTCGTGTCTGAGTGCTCCCTGTGGCCGTTTGGACAGGGATGCACGACTGCGGTTATTTCAACAAACTATCCACGATCTTCTCGGCTTCCTTGAGGATAGTGTCCGTGTATTCGGGATTGTGGAAGCCCCAACTGCCATCGGACTCGACGAACGAGACCAGAGTCACTGCTCTTTCGTAGGACAACTGCTCTTTGGACTTGTCCTTTGCCTTCGGATCCCAGTCCTTGTGTTCGTCGGCAATGGCCTTCAGGTCTTCCTTCAGGCCATCGACCCGTTTCTTGGTGCCTTTCTGCACCTTGTCGATATAGGCGCTGAGGTTCTCCGGCGTATTGTCCTTACTCTTCTCCAGAGTATGGCACGTTGTACATGAATCCTTCTGGCCTTTCGCTGCGCTGCCCGGCTTGACCACCTGCCAGGTATGGCTGGGCAGGTTGGGAATGCCGGATGAATCGGAGGTGACTGCCGTCGCAACCATGTGGCAGGAGGCGCAGACCGGCCCAAATGCTTCATTGGAGTAGTGCTTGCTCGGCTGTGGGCCAAGCCCGAGCAGTTTTTGACCCTCGAACATTTCGCGCATCGGGTGATGGACTTCGCCACCGGCCTGGATGGGCGACTTGCCGGTCTTGCCAGAGCCACTGTGGCAGGTGATGCACAGGTCATACGAGTCTTGCCGCAACTGGTCTGCGAGCTTTGCTTCCCCGTGCGGCGCATGGCACATCACGCAGGTGATGCTGAACTGAGCGTTCTTAAGCGTTACCAGGTCCTGAGCAAAGACTTTGTCCTGGTTGGCAAAGTCGCTGCTGTGGCAGCCGACACAGTAATCGGCGGCCCCTGGGTTTGCTTTCAGATCCTCAAGCGCTTTGCCGTGCTTGGACGCTTTCCACGCCAGGAACGTCTCCTGATTTTGCTTCTCTGTCTTGTCCGGCCAGAAGAACGGATCATCTTCCTTGCCGGTTGGGGCGACAGAAATGAACATCGTATCATCCAGCGGGCCACCGACCACGTAGCCAACCGGGTAAGGATGCTGTTTGTCCGCGCTGGTTCCGCGATTGTGGCACTGGCCGCAGACATTCGCATCCGTCGTCTTGACGATGGCCTGGCGCACAGCGTAGACCTCATCCGACATCGGGCCGGTGCCAGCCTTGAGCGCTTTGGCCTTCTCGACATGGACGCTGCCAGGGCCATGACAGGCTTCGCAAGTCACGCCTGCTTCGCTCCAGGTCATCTTGGCAACGTCGAGACCGGTGGTATGGCAGCCAACGCAGTCCTTTGTCCAGTCAGCGGCATCGGCCTTGATCCATTGCTTGGCAGCGATGTCCCACTCGCCGGGAAGGACCTGATAGCCTTTATCGGTCTTCTGGACGTATCGCTGGCGAGCTTTGCTGCCAACGGTATAGGTCACATCGGCTGCCGCATAAGCCTTGCCATCCACCTGGCGGAATTCGTCACCGGAGGCGAAATCCGCCAGCACCGCCTTGGGGTTCGCCGCTACTTCCTCGAAAGCCTTTGAGTGTAGGGTGTTGCTCCAATCACGATGCTCCGCACTATGACAGGTGAAACAGGTTGTCGAGCCAACATAGGTGGCCCCCTGGGGCGGGGTCCGGTAAGCCCCTACATCAGTCGTCGGCGCACGCGGGGAGGCCGAGGCCACGACCACCCCTGTCGCCACGACAATGATCCCCAGTGTTAGCAGTTTTAGTCCCAGATTTCTCATGGAGCCTACCTTTCAGTCGTAGGACTAACACAAGCGGGGAACGAGGTAATGCAAGACGCCTGTGGAACGGCCACGCGCAGGCGTAGAACACACGAGGGAGAAGAGACAGGAGGGTGGGACGCCTGCTGACATCCTCAACAAGCCGGATGCTTCGGAAGAAGGCTGGTCGTTTCAAAATTGTTGATCTTCTATGTCCGCCCAACTACTCACTAATTTTCTGAAGAAGCCTTGCCATGACTGCCGATAGCTGCTGTTAGCTGCTGTCGAGGCGACAGGCGATAATCGGCGAGAGTCCACCCCGGTTTTTATACTATAGGAGCGACTGGCTCTGTCATCCAGTGAGATTTGTCACTAATGCTGTAACGACTGGTCAGATCGATGATCAAAATGGGCCAGGAATGTGCTGTTCCTGACCCACTATAAAACGCTGTTCGGATACGAAGACGGCTTATTCGCTCGCCTTCACCTCGGGTCGAATGAACCTGGCGACGGCACTCTTGCCGCCCAGCGACTCGACACTGTCGTACAGGACTTGCAGGATGTAGGACGGATTGTGCGTAAATGAACCCGGATCCTTCGTGGCGTACTGGTAGTTGTACGCCGCGCGTAGCAGGTTCGGCGTCCATTTGTTGTAGGCGTTGTCGGCCTTAAGCTCGTCCGGATCAGCTTTCCCGTTACTATTCTTGTCGATGAACCAGTACG
The DNA here is from genome assembly GCA_021325095.1 of Chloroflexota bacterium. GTDB lineage: Bacteria > Chloroflexota > Anaerolineae > Aggregatilineales > UBA2796 > JAJPHV01. The sequence goes on from JAJPHV010000011.1 coordinate 20,305, forward strand.
GATAAGTTCCCGGATCGTAGACGATTGCCAGCCCCGATTTCTTGGTCGCATAGCTGTAGATCTGCGTCAGCAAGGCGTCCTTGAACGAGGCGATCTCCGCTGCAATCGGTTCGTCAGTGTTGCCGTTGCGGTTGTAGTCAACCGCGTCCTCTTTGGCCCGGATATCCAGCGGGTCCTTGGCGTTTTCGTGACACTTGGTGCATTCCCCGAACTTGACCTGCTGCGTATGGGTATCGTGGCAGTCAACACAGGTCTGATACGGGGTCTTGTGCAGATTGCGCCCGCTGTATTTCTTGCCAGCGTACTGGTAAGCACCCTGCGCTTCACCGCCGAAGAGGGAAGCACCCGCCGCGAAGTAGTGCACGTTGCGGAAGTTGAGCTTCGGCGAAACGGTGTCGTCCTTGGCGCCCGAGGCCGCAATGGCTGCGTTCACACTGACGGTGGATTCACGCCCCTGGTGGCAGTTCAGGCAGATATTGGCGTCCTGCCTTCTGCCGAAGGACAGCACCGCCCCGCTTGGGAATGTCACCTTCTCCGACTGGCGTACCGTGAATTCGGGTGTCATCTGGTCGTGGCAGGTTGTACAGGCCAGCGAGTTCGACGGCTTGACGCCGATGGTGACACCGTTCTGCAAGAAGGTGGGCAGCCCGGACGCGGTGTGACATTTCGCGCAGTTAGAGGGGCTGCCGGGCACCAGGTCCTCTTTGTCCCAATGGCGGAAGGGTTCGCTCGCTGCATTGAAGTGCGCTGGCGGATTGCGGACGATCTTCGCCTGGCCCGAACCAGCACCGCCCAACCCTTGATTCAAGGAGTCGATTGAGTCGAACAGGAGTTGGATGACATACTTCGGGTTGTGGGCGAAATTGCCCGGATCCTTCTGCGACACCTGGTAGTTGTAAGCGGCCTGGAGCAGGCGCGCCGTGAAACTCTTGTACCCGTTGGCGGCTACAGCCTCGTCTTTATCGACTTTGCCGTTGCCGTTGATATCGTAGAAGAAATAGGGGTAACTGGCGGCGTCGTAGGCGATGGCCTTGCCCGTCACTTTGCTGGCATACGCCTGCATCTGCTGCATCAGAATGGCCTTCAGTCCGGCAATCTCGGCAGCAATGCCTTCCTTGACATCGCCGTTGCCGTTAAAGTCGGCCAGCGAGCCGTTCATACGGATATTGACCAGGTCCTCTTCGGTCTTGACGTCCTTGTGGCAGGAGCCACAGGCTTCGACCCTGACCTTCAGCGTATGCTGGTCGTGGCAACCGATGCACGTGTTGTACCCGTCCACATGCAGGTTGCGTCCCTGGTAAATCTTGCCTTCATATTCATAGCCACCATGTACGGCTGAACCGTAGAGCGTAGCGGCAGCAGCGAAGTAGTGGACATTGATGAAGCTCAGTTTGGCCTCGACTTTATCCAGGTCTTTGCCCAGGCCAGCTTTGTCGATAGCCGCATTGACCTGCACGGTGGAAGCGCGCCCCTGATGGCAGACGATGCAACGGGTGGCATCGCCGATGTCACCCACGACGGCCCCCGAAGGAAAGGCTACGCTCTTGAGCGCGGCAGCCGCTTGGTTGTGGCAGGCATCGCAATTGATGACGCTGCCAATCGGCTGGTTTTTGATCGCCTGTCCGGGCTTGGCCGGGTCCAGGTTAACAAACTCGATGTACCCCGGCGAAGAGTGGCACCGGGCGCAATCGCCGGGAACGCTGCCTTCAGCATCCCAATGCTTGAAAGGTTCGGAATCCTTGTCGGCATGAGCCGAACCGACCCAATCCTTATAGTAGCCTGCCAGGAAGAACGGGGGTTGGCCCAGAGGATCCTTGATGGGTTCGGGGGTTGGCTCCTTCGTTCCTGCCTGTGCCGCAGCTACCGTCGCAGCCTGCGTTGCGCCTTGTGCTGCGCCGGGTGGCGCGTCCGACAAGCTGAGTCCTGCCAAGAGGAGCAGGATCAGCCCTGTCAATACAAAGTGTAGGGGTTTCATAAGCGTCCTTTCTCTAGTGAAAGCTCGCGCATCAACTTCCAGATGTGGCGTGTACAAACAAAGACGAAAGCAACGCTATTGTTCCATCGGGTGATAACGTTTTCTGGCGCTTGTGGTAAGCCCGGCCCGATCCATTGCGGGCCGTGATCCATCGCGTTTAATTTCTTTAGATACAATTGTATGTGAATTCACGAACAAATATTTCAGGAGAACCTGAAATATGGCCGTCCAGGATCAAAAAAGTGCGGAAAGTCACATCTTTGATAGGACTTTCGTCCGCATTTTTCGGGGAGAGCCAGGATCGGAACGCCAGGCAGCAGCTAATCGGGTTAAATAAATCGCTGATTTAGCGAGCCGCCTTAACCTTGGATACATTCCAGGCTGCCCCGCTCATGTGACGTTTCTCTGTTCTTTGGGACGCACTTGTTCGAGCAAGCACAGCATCGGCGACTTGATCAAGAAATTACATTCGGGCATGACGAATCGCCAAAGGTCGTGATAAATGACACTGGATACCTATCGCAGCCCATATATACTGCGAGAAGCTATAGAATTCTGATAGGAAGGCACGCTTTCCCATAGATTTGTGAGAGAAGGAAAGGGGTCATTATGCTTTATCCGCCGCCGCGCCTGATTTTTTGGGAGACAACTGCCGGCTGTAATCTGCGCTGTATCCACTGCCGGCGCATTACAGTCGCCGACCAGCTCACCCCGCAAGACCTGACAACCAACGAGGCCCGGAAGCTCATTGACCAGATCGCCGCCGTCGGCAAGCCGGTGTTTGTGCTCTCCGGCGGCGAGCCGCTGTTCCGTCCGGATATTTTTGAGATCGCACGCTATGCGACGGACGCCGAACTTCCGGTAGCGCTTGCGACCAACGGCACGCTCATCACAACAGAGGTTGCGGCGCGAATCAAAGACAGCGGAATAAAACGTGTCAGTATCTCATTCGATGGCGTAGATGCCGCCACGCACGACGCCTTTCGGGGGCTGAACGGGTCTTTCGAGGCGGCCATTCGGGGCTTCAAAGCACTGACCGCCGTCGGATTGCCTGTCCAGATCAATACGACGGTTGCCAGGCACAACGAACGCCAGCTTGAAGGGATGCGCCAGCTTGCCAAAGACCTGGGCGCAGTGGGTTTGCATCTCTTCCTGCTCGTGCCCGTCGGCTGCGGCCTGGAAATCGCCGAGGAGCAGATGATCAGTGCTGCTCAATACGAGCGCGTCTTGAACTGGTTGTATGATGTCGAGCAAGCCGAGCCGGACTTGCAGCTTAAGGCGACCTGCGCCCCACACTACTTCAGGGTGATGCGGCAGCGTCGCGCTCTTGAAGCGCGGGCGGGGACACAGCACAACATGCCAGCCAGCTATGAACGCCAACTACACGGACACCCACACGGCCAGATGCACGCCGCGACGAAAGGTTGTCTGGCTGGCACGGGTGTGTGCTTCATTTCCCATCGCGGCGAAGTCTTCCCTTGCGGCTATTTGCCTGTCGAAGCAGGGAACGTGCGGCGTGAGCAGTTCGGGGACATCTGGCAAAACAGTACCCTCTTTGCCGAGTTGCGCGATCCGGCACTGCTCGGCGGCAAGTGCGGCGTGTGCCAGTTCAAGACGCTGTGCAGTGGGTGTCGGGCGCGGGCCTACGGCATGATGGGCGATTACCTGGCCGAAGAGCCGTTTTGCGCCTATCAACCCGAAACACGCTCTGTAACGCTGTAGCCGTTCGCACTGGCTTTCGCGGCAAACTTCAGGGATTGGGTTCTTATGTCACTCGTTCTCGTTGGGCTGAATCACCGCACAGCACCTGTCGAAATGCGTGAGCAGTTCTGCCTGGTCGGTTCCGGGCTGCAAATGTCATCGGGCGAGTTGCACCTTGCCAGACAGGGCAGCGCACTATCGCCCCTGCATGAAGTGGTAATCCTGTCAACCTGCAACCGCCTTGAAATTTACGCTGTCACCCCCGGCACCGCACCCGACGCCTGGACTCATATTGAAAATTGGTTGTTGTCCGGGCGGGCCATCGACTGGCAGACCCTCCACCGGCATCTGTACTTTCTAGAAGGTCAGGCTGTTGTCCGCCATCTGTTGCGAGTGGCCGCGGGCCTGGATTCGGCTATTCTGGGGGAGCCACAGATCCTCGGCCAGGTTGCGCAGGCGTTTGCCGATGCACAGACGGCGAGCACTACGGGCGCGATCCTGTCGCACCTTTTTGCGCTGGCCGTGCGTGCCGGCAAGCGTGCGCGCACCGAGACAGCGATCAGCCGCCACACCATGTCGATCAGCCACGCGGCGGCCCAACTGGCGAAAGGCAAGCTGGGCGAACTGGACAATGCGAATATCTTGATCGTTGGCGCTGGCGAGATGGCTGAAGTGGCGGCGCAGGCATTGCACAGGCACGGCGCCCGGCAGTTCACCTTCATCAATCGCACCTACGGGCACGCCGAGAAACTAGCCGGACAGCTTGGTGGCCGCGCCCTCAACTGGTGCCAGCTTAGGGAGGCACTAGCCTGGGCCGACGTTGCGATCACGGCCACTGGCGCCCCGCACACTGTCATTTATGCCAGCGATATAGCACAGATTCTGACGGAACGGCAGGGCCGCACGCTCATTTTCATCGATATTGCTGTGCCCAGAGATGTTGAGCAGTCAGTCGGTGAACTGCCAGGTGTGCAGCGCTTTGACATTGATGACCTGGAAGCCAACCTCGATGCAAACCTGGCACAACGGCAGGCCGCCATACCTGCTGTGGAAGCTATCGTCGAGGCCGAGAGCCTGAACTTCCTGAACTGGCTGCACTGCCGACAGGTTGTACCGGTCATTGCCGAACTACAAAAGAAAGCCGAATCCGTAGCTGACGCTGAACTCCAACTGGCGCTCCACAAGTTGAAAGGGCTGACGCCTCACGATCAGACTGTTGTCGAACGTCTGGCGCATCGCATCGTCGGCAAGCTGCTGCACGATCCAACTATACGCCTGAAAGCGCTGGCCGCGTGCGGAAATGGGTATGGTTACGCCCACGCCGTGCGCGAGCTTTTCGACCTGGAAACTGTTTACCAGCCTCCAGACGATCTCGCCATGCCTTCCGGAACCTGCAACCTACAGTGTGTTTTGCCAGGTGTTTTGCCAGGCCGCAGCGAAATCACGGAGAAGTGATGCCACAGCCTCATGTTGCTATTATTGGCGGCGGTATTTCGGGCCTCAGCGCCGCCTGGTATCTGCAAAACCAGGTGAGCACCGTGCCGCTCACCTATACCCTTCTAGAGCAGTCAGGGCGCTGGGGCGGCAAGATTCGCACCGAACATGTCGGGGCCTTTGACGGAGAATTTGTGGTCGAAGGCGGGCCGGACTCGTTCTTGACACAAAAGCCCTGGGCACTCCAATTGGCACGAGCGCTGGGTTTGCAGGAACAGTTGCTTGCTACAAATGACCAGGCCCGGCGTGTGTTTGTCCTCAACCATGGAAAGCCGACGCCGCTGCCTGAGGGTGTTCTGCTCATTGTGCCAACTGAATTTGTCCCGTTTGCGCGCTCACCCCTGATGTCACCGCTTGGCAAGCTGCGCATGGGCCTTGATTTGATCATCCCGCCCAAATTGGATGGGGCCGATGAGACGCTGGCCGATTTCGTGCGGCGGCGGCTCGGCGCAGAAGCACTGGACAAGATTGCCGAGCCGATGATGTCCGGCATCTACAACGCAGAAGCGGAACGCCAGAGCCTGTTAGCTACCTTTCCTCGCTTCAGGGAACTCGAGGAAAAATACGGCAGTCTGATCAAGGGAATGCTGGCGTCGCGCCGGGCACGACCAGGCCCCAATGGGCACCGTGCCTCACCTGTCAGCGGCCCTTCATCCGCGTTTGTCTCACTACATGACGGCATGGAAGCGCTTGTGAGCGCGTTGGTCAAGAGCCTGACCGGGCATCTTCGTCTTGGGATCGGCGTTCAGGGTATCGCCCGATCCGACGGCACGCAGTACGAGTTGGCTCTGACCAATGGCGAACATCTGCGAGCAGATGTCGTGATTGTGACCACGCCAGCCTACGTCGCCGCTGATCTGCTGCGCGGTCTTGCGCCCGATACCGCCGCAGGACTGGACAAAATCCGCTATGTCAGCACTGGCACAATCTCATTGGCGTTCCGCAAATCCGAAGTGGTACACCCCCTGGATGGGTTTGGGCTGGTCATCCCTCGCAGCGAGAACCGTCCAATCAATGCACTGACCTGGACCTCCACCAAATTCAACCACCGTGCGCCCTCGGACTGTGTATTGCTGCGAGTCTTCTTCGGCGGTTCTCGTAATCCTGCGATTATGAATGTGGATGACGAACGGCTACTTCGCGTTGTGCGCGCCGAACTGAAAACGCTGATCGGAATCGATGCCGAGCCTTTTTTTTATCGAATTTTCCGCTGGATGCGGGCAAATCCGCAGTACGATGTCGGCCACCTTGATCGACTGGGGCAGCTCGAGGCACAGCTGCCGCCTGGCATCTTCCTCACCGGCAGTGCCTATCGTGGCGTCGGCATCCCGGATTGCGTACACCAATCGCAGCAGATAGCCAGCCGCACCGCTGAGATATTGTCACAGCGCATCAGAGAAACGGGTTAGCCGCAGAAAGCTGGCGATAATCGAAACGGGGGCGAACCCGGAAGGAGGCAGAACCGGCAGCGCGAGCCGAAACAGCATCGAAAGTGAAGTCCTGACTGTCTCACCCGAAGAAGCTCACAAGCTCTTTGATAACCCGAAAAACATGCTGAGGGGTATTTCGTCGCGTGTGAGTATAGTGCCCTGATAACTTTACTTGGAAAGACTCTCTCCCAGGCTTTACCACATGCCACGCCACGAGCGCATATAGCAGGGAAGCAAGGCAGAGCCGGGTCGCCAATTCAGACGTGCGCCTCCGTTGCCACCGCCCCAAGCTGCGCTTTCACGATGGGCATCAGTTCTTCCCATTCGATGCTCGTCTGCCGCCCATTGTCGAATTCGGCGCTGACCCACGCCTGAATGCGCTGTAGGGCCGGGTCATCTTTGGCGAGATCGAGGCCGAGATGCTGGCGAATGAGGAAGATCAGCCCGGCCAGGCCGCTGTCTTTGGTCAGCGAAACCTCAAGCGGGCGACCCAGGAGCGCAGGCACGTTGAAGGGCGCGTACATCCACCAGAATTTGTTGAGGCCGTCGGCGTGCACGCCCGCGCGGGTGCGGTGCGCATCTCGCCCGTAGAGCGGGTACTTGGGCGGAATGGCTTCGCCCATCTCAGCGTACAGATCGACCAGTTCATTGAGCGCCGTAAAGTCCGGCGCGTTCGCCTTGAAGTATCCCATCCCGATCAGGTGGAGCAGGATCATTTCCAGCGGCGCGTTGCCGGTGCGTTCGCCCTTGCCGAGCAGGGTGCCGTTGATCACCGCGCAGCCTTCCCGGATGGCCGCCAGACAGTTGGCGACGACCAGCCCTGTGTCGTTGTGCGGGTGGAATTCCACATCGGCTGGCTCCAACCCCATCCGGTGGAGTGCCTGGAAAATGCGCGGAATACTGCGGGGTAACGCCACGTCCTCATAGGGCAGCCCCAGGCCCATCGTGTCGCAGATACGAAACTTCGGGCGTTGCGCCGTGCCGTAAGGCTCGGCCAGCCTTTGCACGGCCTCGATGAAGGGCTGCATGAAGTCCATCGGCGCGCGTGTGGCGTCTTCGAGATGCAGGCGCGGGCGGATACCCGCATCGAGCGTCACCCTGACCGCTTCCAGATAAGTCTGTGCGGCCTGGTTGCGCCCGCCCGGTTTGAACTTGTGGAAGGTATGGTAATCCGAAGCGGAGGCCAGCATTCCGGTTTCGCGGATACCCAGGCTGCGGATCAATTCCACGTCCTTCGCCGTCGCCCGAATCCAGGTGGTCGGCTCCACTGGCGCGCCGTTGTGATACCGTTCGAGAGCGCCTTCCAGCGCCGCCCGATCCGAAGGACGATAGACAAAGAACTCCGCCTGCCGGATCGCGCCTGAACGCCCGGTGAACCGGCACAGGATGTCGTAGATGCGCAGGCTTTGCTCGGCGGTCAGCGGCAGGCCGCCCTGCTGCCCGTCGCGGTGCGTGGTTTCGGTAGTCCATACGTCAGCCGGTAGAGTCTCCGGGCGCTTCTCCCACACGTACTGTGGGAAATTGTCGCGCGGGAAGCTGTCCAGGAAGTATTCAGGGGCCTGGGGTTCTGGAATAGACATGGCATTCTCTCCTTGCCCACGATCATAATGAGGCGTAAGATAGGTTGTCAATCTTGATTGCTAAATCAATATATTTTTGGGGGGATGATGAAACGCAAACGCTATTTAACTGCTGCCGAAGCCACCGGGCTGCTTGGCATTAACACGGGCACGCTCTATTCCTACGTGAGCCGGGGCCTCGTCCGCTCGGAGAAGGTGGAAGGAGACAGCCGCCAGCGCCGCTACCACGCGGAGGACGTGTACCGGCTCAAGGAGCGCAAAGAGCAGCGCCGGAACCCGACGAAGGTGGCCCAGGACGCCATCCACTGGGGCGCGCCCATCCTCGAATCTGCGCTGACCTTGATCACCGACAACAACCTGTACTACCGGGGCTACAGCGCTCTGGAACTGGCAGCCACGCGCAGCATCGAAGAGGTCGCGGCACTGCTCTGGTTGGATGACTTCGCCCGTGCGGAGTCGCTCTTCAACGTGCCTGATTCATTCGAGGCATTGATAGATGTGGGCCGGGCCGACCTGCCCTGCGTGCCACGCCTCATTCAGGTCTTAGCGCGGGCAGGCAGCGAAGACCTGGATGCCTACTGGCTATCGCCGGATAGAGTTGCGCGGACGGGCGCGCGCATCTTGCGTCTGATGGCCTGTGTCCTCGCCGAAAAGCCATCCGCCGACAGGCCGGTGGCCCGTCTGCTGAATGAACGCTGGTGCCCTGTCCAGGATGCTGTCCGGGTGCTGAACGCCGCGCTGATCCTGTGCGCCGATCACGAGTTGAACGCTTCGTCCTTCGCGGCGCGCGTGGCGGCTTCCGCCGAAGCGCAGCCTTATGCCGTCGTCATTGCCGGGCTGGCCGCCATCCAGGGCTTCAAGCATGGCGGGAATACGGAGCGGGTCGAGGCGCTGCTGTGTGAGATGGAACGCCCGACCCCGGCCCTGATCGCCGAGCGCATCCGACGAGGCGAGCGCATTCCGGGCTTTGGGCATCGCCTGTATCCTGATGGCGATCCGCGCGCAATGGTGCTGCTCGGCATGTTAAGGGAGCAGTTCGGCGCTTCGCCCGCGCTCAAACAGGTTGACGACCTGATCGACTCGGTACGAGAGACGATTGAGCTTTTCCCGAATATCGATCTGGCGCTGGTGGCGTTAGCCAGAACGCTGAACCTGGCCTCCGGCGCGCCGCTGGCCCTGTTCGCGCTGGGCCGAACCGCCGGGTGGATCGGCCATGCCATTGAGCAGTACCAGCGCGGCGACCTGATCCGGCCCCGCGCTACCTACGTGGGACGGCCACCCCGCCAGGAACGCTAAACGAAAAGGGCCGGCTCGACCTTGATCCGGCCCCTGACAACTCAGCATCCAGGAAAACGGTATGACCTGGTTTAGAACTCTTCTTCCTCTTCCTTCTTGCCCTTCTCGATCACTTCCGGCTCGGCAGCAGCCACGGCGGCCTCGGCGGCGGCTTCTTCCTCCGGCTCGACAGCGCCGAGGGACTCGATACGGGCCAGCACCTCGTGCGGGTCAGACAGAATCGTGACGTTGGGGATCGGCGGAATATCGCCCACCGTGACCTGATCGCCGAGTGCCACCAGATGCTCGACATTGACCTCGATCCGGTCAGGAATGTCCATCGGCAGCGATTCAACTTCGATGGACTGGATAATGTGTGCCATCTGCACGTCGGAGGCGAGTTTGGGCGTGCCGACGAAGACCACCGGAACTTCCGTGCGCAGCTTTTTGGTCAGGTCGACGCGCAGAAAGTCCACGTGCAAAATGTCGCGCCTGATCTTGTCGCGCTGCACCTCGCGCACAATAGCGTTATGGATTGCACCATCGACAACGACATTGATCACGTTCGTGCCGCCTGCTTTTTGAAGCACGATTTCCAGCGGGCGGCGCGGGCACGAAATATGGACGGGTGCCCCGCCCGCCCCGTAAATAACCGCCGGGATCAAATCCTGGCGGCGGAGCGCCTTGACCTGCTTGCCAATGACGGTTCGCGCCTGCGCTTCGAGCGAATATGCCTCTGCCATTAGTCTTACCTCCTGATCATCGCGCCGTAGCAAGCGCGGACATTCATTAGACCAACGTCTTGCACGTTATTGCCGTACAAGGAAACCGGGCGCATGGCGCCCGCAACAGGACAGGGATTGTAGCGGATGTGGCCCGCAGCGTCAAGCGTCGAGTTGCGCGATTAGCCATTGGCACGGCCAATTGCGCTTCCCCGCCGTCACGGGCATAATCTGAGCGGCGAAACCTGTATCCCAACTTCGAGAATTTATGGCGAAAAAAACTGCCGCTTCCCAGTCGACTGCTGAACGCTATCCTTCGCTGCGCGGCGCGCTGTGGCTGTACCTGGTGGCGCTGGTCGGTACGGCGCTTATCATCTCGCTGGCCTTCAATATCGACGTTGGCTTCCTGAATCTGATGGCAGTGCTGCTGGCCTGCTTCGGGCTGACCATCGGCGCACTGTTCATCACCAACGTGCGTCCTTCAACGCTCTTCGGCCAGCGACCTGCCCGGCGCAGCCTGGTCATCAGCCTGCTGGCGGGGCTGGCCGTGTGGGTTCCGGCGTCCTGGCTGCAAGTTTCCATCTGGCACTACGTCAACGTGGTGGTTGGCCCGCTGCGCCCGCCGCTGCCTTCGACTGCTGCGCCCTGGGCTATCCTGCTGCAAGTGGTGCTGATCATCCCGCTCTGTGAGGGTCTGCTGTTCTGGGCCTATCTTCAGCGCGCAGCGGAAGGACTGGGCCGGGCGCGCGGCGCGCTCCTGGCCGCGCTCCTGTACGCCGCTTATGGGACGCTCCTGAGTGCGGGGGTCGGAGTCAGCGCTTTCCCGGCGCTGCTCATCGTGGGCCTGGCGGCGGCTTTCGCTACCTATTTCACCGGATCGGCCTGGTGCGGCATCGCCGTGCTGGTCGGTTACGGGGCGGGCAGTCCGCTGCTCGAAAGCGCCCTGTTCGACTACCTGGGGCCGCAGTTCGTCATGGAGTTCAGCTTTCGCTGGCTGCTGGTCGTCGCCGTCACCGCTTTCATCGCCTTCCTGTTGATCCAGGCGCTTCGGGTCATAGGGCCGGGTGGGGCCGCCATCGATTCGCGGCGCGAACGGCCCAAAGCACTATGGCCGGTTCCGCTGGTGATCAGCATCCTGTTTTTGCTGTTTATCGCTTATGGTGAGTATGCCCTGCGCGTCTCGCAGCGGGCACTCGGCGGGGGCAGCACCACGCCCGGATCGGTTGTCCGGCCTGTCGTGCCGCCGTCGCAGCCCTCACAGACGCCGCAGGCCAGCAATCAGTAGCCCGAACAGGCCAACGCCTGCCAGCACCATGATCGGCACGATGGGCGGAACGCCCGCCTGATTGGTCGTGGTCGAAGCGCGCGGCGGGAGTGTGGCTTCGGCCATTGGCGGCGGGAAGGTGAACGTCGGCAGGGTGCCGACCCGTTCCGGCCCTTCGGTCACGTCGGCGACAACCCGCGTAAAGACGCCCGTTGCCGACGCCTGCAAGGCAGTGGCCGTTTCAGGCGCGCCGGGCGTAGCCGTCAGGTAATTGGCCGTTTCCTTCGCGGCAGCGGTTGCCACGTTCGGAGACGGGATCGCGTCCAGTCCAACGGTGGGGATAGCCGCTGGGTCGATCCCGGTGATGTTCACAATGTCCTCGTAGACCCAGGCCCGCCCGTTGGGCGATTTATCATATTCGATCTGTATCCACTTGTTGGAGCGCCCGACGATGGCGTAGAACTGCCCCGGCAGGATCGTGCCTAGCTTCTCGGCGCTGATGTCCGGGCTGGCCCGCAGGTTCGCGCCCGTTGTCTTGTCTTTCGCCTCAACGCGGCCCTGCCCCGGCCCGCCGCTGGTCGGCGTGCGGCTGGGCGTGATCGTGATCTGGATGAGAACGGTGGGCGTCCGTGTCGGGATAACAATCGGCAGCGGCGTGGCCTGCGCGACGGCCTGTTCGTAGCTGCCGACGAGCATCAGTGCGCCCGCCAGCGACAGCAGCGACAGCATCAGCGCCCAATGCCCCTGTACCTGCTGGACGAAGTAACGCATTCGAGCATTAATGCTACGGGATGCAAACAAGATAGACCGGAAACGCATATAGAACGTGAAGCGTTTGATACAATCGAGTAAGGTAATCAGGGCCTTAACCTGACATCGATAATCTTTTGATGTGAGGTGAAGCCCATTGCTTTGATGTTACGCTGAACTTCTAGACCGATTGCAGCCATACGCTGTTACCCTGCCTCACGAATCAAGATTACCGCTATTGAACTTAATCGGCCTTGCCCAATCAATCCGGCCCGCTTCATCACAATACGGGTTGGTAAAGTCGCGCACGAACCGGTTGTACGTATTGTTCCGCATCCCCTTTCGTCGTGGCGCTAAAAGCCAAACGCCAGCGAATCAATAATGTACTTGCTTTTCTCCCGGCCTGCACCGCCGGGATCGGGTTGACCGCGCCCTGCACGGCCCACGAGAACAGCGTGTATTCCTTATTCGGATTGAGAAATTTCATTCCCTGCTGCTGGTGCTGTCATATAAACCTCTGTATGGAAATCCAGTTATTCAGCTAAAGCGTGCATAGCCATCGAGAAATTGATGCAAGCTGATCCGACTCATTCAGATTGGCAGCATTACTCAGAATACCATCTTCAAGTTGGTTCCAGATTTCAGTCGCCATCTTCTTCTCGATTGCCGCACCTATAAAGAAAGTATAGGGCGAATAACCTGCTTTTGAAAACGCTTCACGGATACGATCCAGAGCGGTACGTGCGGTTTTCCAGTGTTCATCAGCGCCTGCCGGGTCTATTCCCCCTTTCAATTCGCCAAGTGCAAGGTAAGTCTCAGCAGCCCGATATTGAGCGCCGGATAATTCTTGAGGAGTTATGTTGAACAAACACATATCGACGTTGCTTTTTACAACAGGAACAAGCAGGTTGAAAAGTAAAGTGCGGCTCCGATTCTGATTTTGCCAGGTTAAGCCTCGCACCGCTGAGTCTATGTCGGCTTCGTCATCTGCCATTTCAAGCCATTTTCGGGTTTTCAGGTGCAGCCATTGGCATCGAACACCGGCAATCTTCAGTGTTGCGATGAGTGTCCGCGTGAGTTTTTGTTGAGCCAGGATTCCACCAATGTTCCGCATGGAGCCGCCCAGGGTATCACCGCGCGTCAGCAAGAATCTGAAGACCAATTCCTCTGCGAATTTTGCGCCTGCTGGCTCTAGAAAGTTCTTGATAAGTCCGTCGATGGCTTCCTGCTTATCCTGCGGCTGCAAGTAGGCCAGCGACTTGTCGGACAGCCCCGCAGCGGTCAGTAACCCTGCCTCGATGCCTTCGATGTTCAGCAAGTCCGCTGGTGTCCTGGCCCCAGACGCAGCCGATTGCAGCGCCCGCGCTTGCTCGATGTGCGGAGTAGCCCGGCGGTTCTTTTCGAGGGCGAGTGCAACAAACCCCGCGCGAGTAGCTTCATAGGTCGTGACCAGATCGTCGCTGGATTGAAGGTGATTCTGGTACGGGCGGCGAGGCGGCTCAGTCACGCTTTTCTCCAGACGTAGACGCATTTGCGCAATGCCTCACGCCCGTGCTCGCCCATCTGCTGACTGCTGTTGCCTTTGCCATTGGGCAGCACCAGAATGTTTTCGACGTAAAAGCCCAGCTTCTCCGCGAAATCGGACAAAATCATGTCTACAGAAATGCTTGCTCCTGCGTAGCGAACGTTGTCGTTGACCATAAATACACGCGCGCCCGGTTTCAACACGCGGGCGCATTCCGCGATCACGCAGGCCATTTCGTAGAAATAGCCTTTTACCATTCGTGGAATGCCGCTGTTATTCAATACACCTCTCGCCTTTTGCTCTTCAAGGTATCTCAAAATGATCTGCAACAATTCCTGTTCGCTGGCGACGGCAATGGCTTTAGCCCATTGCGGATTCATCCTCAGCAAATCTTTCGCCCGGTTCTCAACCGTACAACTGAGCATGTCCTGGCGGAGTTTCACCACGTCCTTTTCCCCCAACCCAAGCAGAGCCAATTCCAGCGCATAGGTTCGTGTATAGTCATAACGATTGCAGTAGGGCGGCGAGGTGATAATCACGTCATAGCCATCGGCTGGCAGAGTCGGCATGATGTCCAGGCATGATCCGCCGAAAAGCCGAATCTCACCCCTCGTATTCTCCACCGGGAACAACTCGGCTTGTCGTGTCACAGGCCGCAGATCAGCGGAGATTTCATCGAGCTTGTCGCAGATGGCCCGTTCAAAGCTGAGTATTTCGCCCTTGTCAAAGGGTTTCTGGCCCTGCCTGCGCCCTGAGCGGTAGTCCCAACGCAGGTACTGACCATCTTTGCGCGTGAAGCTGATAGACTCCAGCACACACAGCAGCGCAAAACGCAACGCAGCCTGTACCCGCTCGTTTTCCCGTTGGCACGCGGCAACGTATTTTTCGATGGCTTGTTTTGTCTCTTGTGGATAGGCTCCCTGAGTGATGCGTAATTCCGGCAGCGGGCTGCTCGCTTCCGACTGCTCCCAGACTCGCAAGGCTGACCACCGCCGCAGCGCTTCAAAGTCTTCAGGCGAAAACCCGGTTTCAAGCAGTTGTCTGGTCGAAATGATCTGCTGGCCTATGGGCAGCAATTCAATGCCATCGGCGTGGATACCTGCGGCGCTTGCGGCAAACAGCGCCGTTCCGCTGCCCGCGAAAGGGTCTAGCGTTTTGCCTTCGGTAAGCTCGTATTTGTGGAGTAGATACTCAACCAGGGAAGCCGAGAAAGCTTCTTTGTACTTGTACCAGCGATAGACAGGACGTTCTTTGTTTGCCTGGAAACTAACCAGAGAGCGCGTTAACGAAGGCTGAACGATGAACCTGGCCTGGAAATGCTGCAAGAGCCGTTGATCGAGCTTCTCGATCTCCGCGAGTTCTGCCTCTTGCGCACTTAGAGAAATACCGGAGGAATTAACCAATGTCGGCTCTACCGCTAAAACCCAAACGCCAGCGAATCAATGATGTACTTGCTTTTCTCCCGGCCTGCCTCCTGATAAATATCAAGCAACTCTTCATAGGCGGTTGGCCCGCCTACAAGCTCCCAGAACTCCTGACCGATCAGAACGCCCTCATCAAAGGGCAAATAGTTCCTCGCCATCGACCATTCATAATCATTCCGCGACGACCCATATGGGTTATAGGCCATTGCAAAATAACCCTGTACTCGCGGGCGAGGTTGTGCGCGTAACAAATGGAATCGCAGGATGCGTTGAGTAACCTCAACACATTGCCCTTTATTGGGAACCGGGGATTTTATCTCGAAGAACAACTCTTCTCCGTTGTGCTTGCGAATGTACAAATCAGCGCGAACTCTGAGGAAGCGTTCATCATCTGCCTTACGTGCTTGCAGGGCAGCCAGTATCATCGCTGTGAAGTCTGGCCTTTTTGTTCCAACGTCAGCAGCTTTTTCAAAGAACTCGACTTGCCGCTCGATCTCCTCCAATGCCGCTTGGCTGACGTAGCCTTCAACATCATAGTGGCGCTTCACTTCGGCATGATGCTCAAGGGCAACCAGGAAAGCGATGCCAGTGAAAGTCGATTCAACTTTCCTATCAAGACTGCGCTTGAGGGCACTGATCTTTGAGATTTCTTCGGGCATCAGGGCAGTGTAAAACGGGTTCAACCGATGCTGCTGGATTTTTTGATTCTTACTTTGCTCAACGAGTTCATTGATGAATGCTTCAAGGTATCCTTTGATTCGGTAGCGAGTTTTGGGGCTGAAAGTGGTCATACAGCTTATCCTTTCTTACCCTTCCATATTGCCACTGTTGAACTTAATCAGCCTTGCCCAATCAATCCGGCCCGCTTCATCACAATACTGGTTGGTAAAGTCGCGCACGAACCGGTTGTACGTATTGTTCCGCTCTATCAGATAGTTGTCATTGTACCTTTTAGCTTCGTATCCCAACGGCTCGATGATCGTGATATACAGGTTCGGATCGCCAGAAATAAATTCCCAGAAGCGCTGACCACATATCTTTCTGTAAATTCCCTTCTCCACTGTCCTACTCTTACCATAGCATGTGCCCAAGACTGCCTGCACGTGTGTTATGTGAGGAGATTGCCGAAGTACCTTCAGCGCGTTTTTGAATCGTACTTCAAGATCAGCGTGTTGGCTGCTGTTACCCCAATTTGGCCCCGATTTGACAGCAACCAGGTATCTCACACCGTCACGGGTAAAGTCCAGGTCTATCCCTGGCGAGGGAGATTTCTGTCCGCCAAAGGTGATCTCGTTAACAAAGATTGCCAATTGTTCCAGAAATTCGCCGAAAAGTTCTTCCTCCGATGAGGATATAGTTGCGTCCAGAACGGACGAAATTAACTCCGCTGCCGAGGTGATATTTTTGGCTCTAAACAAATAGGGGTTCTTGCGAGTGAGAATACGGTTTAGTGTCCAATCCTGAATTCTGGCAAGCCTCCTCGAATGAAATGTGCCAATATTCTGATTGACATATTCAGCAACGCGGTCTAAGTCCAACGTATTCATATCAGTTTTGTTGGCTACAAACTGTCGAGCGAAGTTTCGGCCAGTTTGGCATATTCCTCCATCAGTTCTATACCCAGGTAATGCCGCCCTAGCATCCTGGCCGCTACAGCGGTAGTGCCCGATCCTATAAAGGGATCAAGCACAAGGTCGCCTTCCTGTGAAAACAGCTTGATAAACCACTTCGGCAGTTCCACCGGGAATGCAGCGCTGTGATTCTTATTGCTGCTCTCTGTCGCCAGATGCAGCACGTTGGTCGGGTAGGCCATTGCTCGCCCCAACCAGTTGGAGACATTCTTACCGAATCCGCTCAATGCCTTGGACTCATCACGGCGCTTGTCGGTTTCGCTCAGGTTTTTCAGACGCGATTTGGCCCACTCGCCCATCGGAACCATAACGCTGTCCTGATACATATTGAACTTCTTCTGCTTGTTGAATTGCAGGCAGCGTTCCCAGGAATCGCGGAACCGGTTCGGCCATTTGCCGGGGTAGCAGTTTTTTTTGTGCCAGATGAATTCTTCCGTCCAGAGCCAGCCCTGCTTGCGCATCTCTAGAATTAGCTCGATGACGTAGGTGTGCCGCTCGCCATCAACGACCTTTTCTTTGATGTTCAGGATAAAGGTTCCATCGGGTTTCAAGACACGCAGCAGTTCGGCGCTGATCGGCAAGAACCATTCAACATATTTGTCGGGGTGAATGCCCCCATAGGTGTTTTTTCGGCTGTCCGCATAGGGTGGCGACGTAATGATCAGGTCTACCGATGCGGCAGGCATCTGTGGTAGCACGGCAAGGCAATCGCCCTGGATAATGCGATCCAGCCATTCATTCGGTACGTCTGATGATCGGGTCGTCAGTGGTAAAGCGAGTTGTGCCATATAAGTCTCATAAACACCTGTTCTACTGCGCTATGCTATTGTAACATGCCTTGAGGAGCGGCATAAGGGGCGGTCTTTCACCGCCCCATCGATGCCCCTACACTACAGCACCGCCGCGTATGCGTTGCGCTTGAGGAACTGCCCCTGCCCAGGATGGCCCGTCCACTGATCCCCGTCCACGATCTGGCTGCCGCGCAGGAACACCTTGTCCACGCCGCCCTTGATCTTGCGGCCCTCGAACAGGTTGTAGTCCACATTCATGTGGTGAGTCCGGGCGCTGACCGTCTCGCGCTTCTTCGGGTCCCAGACCACGATGTCGGCGTCCGAACCGACAGCAATCGTGCCCTTGCGCGGGTACAGTCCGAAAATCTTGGCCGGGTTGGTAGACATCAACTCGACAAAGCGGTTGGCATCGAAGTGCTCCCCGTTGACGCCGTAGTGCCACATGATCTTCATGCGGTCTTCGATCACGGGCAGGCCGTTCGGAATCTTGGCGAAGTTGCCCTTGCCCAGTTCTTTGCCCGCGATGCGCCCCTTCACGCCGCCCTCGAACCAGAATGGGCAGTGGTCGGTGGATACAACCTGCAACGTCCGGTCACGCAGCGCATTCCACAGAATTTGCTGATCGTACTCGGTGCGGATGGGCGGCGAGCAGACGAACTTGGCCCCTTCGTAGTTGGGCTTCTTCAGGTCGTCCACCGTCAGGAACAGATACTGCACACACGTCTCGCCCATGACGGGCAGCCCGCGCTGCCGTCCGAGCCGGAGCTGCGTCACCGCCTCGTCGCAGGTCATATGGACGACGTACAGCGGGCAGCCCGCCACGCCCGCCAGCGCAATGGCGCGGCCTGTCGCTTCGCCTTCCACCGCTGACGGGCGCGACACCGCATGGTAGTACGGGTCGGTCTTGCCCTCGGCCAGCAGCTTGTCGATCAGGTCAGCCACCACGTCGCCGTTCTCGGCGTGAACCATGATCAACATGCCGTGTTCGGCGGCGGTCATCATGGCGCGGAACAATGTCGCGTCGTCAACCTGGAACACGTTCTTGTAGGCCATGAAGAGCTTCAAACTGGTCACGCCATCGGCCACCAGCGACGGAATCTCCTTCATCACTTCGGGCCGCAGGTCGGTGATCGCTAGGTGGAAGCCGTAGTCGATCATGGCCTTGTGCCCGGCCTTCTTGTGCCACTCTTCCAGCCCATCGTGCAGGCTGCCGCCCTTCGGCTGGATCACAAAGTCGATGTGCGTGGTCGTGCCGCCGAAGGCCGCCGCGCAGTGCCCGGTATTGAAGTCGTCGCTGCTGATCGTGCCACCGAAGGGCAGTTCCAGGTGCGTATGCACGTCGATCCCGCCGGGCATCAGGTATTTGCCCTTTGCGTCCACGATCTTGTGGTTGCCGTTCGGAATCTTCTGCCCGATCAGCACCACCTTTTCGCCTTCAACCAGCACGTCCGCCGGGAAACTGTCCCCGGCATTGATGACCGTGCCGTTCTTAAATAGGGTTCCCATCTCTAAACGCCTTTCTTGACTCTCGCTCTTTTTCGCTGGAATTTGGGGATGACGTGCTCGGCGTATTCGGCAACGATGCGCTCCTCCTCGCCGCACATCAGGTAGATGTTGAACTGCGTTACGCCCACCGACTCGAGTTCCTTGAGCTTATCGACGTGCTGCTTGACGTTGCCCAGGACGCCAAAGCTGTCGATGATGTCGTCCTTGATGAAGTCCAGGTGATCGGCCCCGATGTCGGCGTGGTGCTTGTAATTGTAGCCCTTACGTCCTTCGATGTAATCCGTCAGGCGCTTGGGCACGGTGTGGCCCTCCTTGCCGTAGCGCTCCACCAGGTCAGCCACATGGTTGCCGACCATCGCCGGGAACCAGCCCGTCTGGTGGCGGGCGGTCTTCATGTCGCCCACCCAGACCGGGGCAGCGGCCATCACCTTAAAGTTGGACATGTCGCGGCCTGCGGCTTTGCCTGCGTCTTTGGCCTGCTGCGTGAACCAGTTGACCAGCCAGGGATCGGCCAACTGGATGATCAGCCCATCGGCGTGCTGGCCCGCTGCCGCCAGCGCCTTCGGCCCATAGCCCGCGATCCAGATCGGCAGTTCGGCCTTCGACCAGACCAGTTCAACGTCCTGGCCGTCATACCTGATCGTGTCGCCGCGCACCAGTGCTCTGAGCGCATCGGCAAATTCGACCATCGTCTCGACGGTCAGCGGCTTGCGTCCCAGCACGCGGCGCGAACTATCGCCGCGCCCGATGCCGATGTCCAGCCTGTCGCCGCCGATCCGGATCAGCGTGGCGAAGGTGCTGGCGGCCACCGTCCAGTCGCGCACGCCGGGGTTCGTGACGCATGGGCCGAACTTCAAGGTATCGGTGTGCTGCATACACATGGCTATCGTGGTGTAGCATTCCTGCCACAGCACGTGGGAATCAAAAAACCAGGCGTACTTGAACCCGGCCACCTCAGCCTGTTTGCAGAGCGCCACCACACGCCTGGGTTCAATGTCGCCTTTGAAAGTAATACCAAACTCCATAGGCAATTGCGCAAAGTGGACTGTCGCCTTCAAGCGACAGCGGAAATGCGCCTATCTCCTTTCTGTAATAGAATGTGGGATAGCTTTGCCCTGTAGGGCACGATCACAAAGTTCTTTAACAACTCCAAGTTTGGCGGCTGTGCAAGGTAGTCCTGCACGTAAGACTTGAAACGCCTTAAAGGCTGCGTGATCAAGTCGGCCCGGATGCCTGACGGCGACGTTCCGTTCGGGCCGTCAGGCGTCAACGTAGAGCACTGGCTCATGCGCAGCCTGAGAAGCTGTTGTTGAAGCAAACTGCTTCTACCCATGAGGTTGTCTGCTTTGGCTGACAGAGTGATCACAGGAGCCGTCCTTGTCTGGCACGTAAGTTTCGGCGTCAGAGTCTCAGGCAGTCACCGCCCCTGCCGCGACGGGCACGGTATCCTCGACCAGCGCGCCGTACAGTTCGGGCCGCCGGTTGAAGTAGAAGTTCCACGTATCGCGCACCTGCTGGATCAGGTCCATTTCCAGGTCCCGGACGATCAACTGCTCGTCGTGGTCACTGGCAACCTCGCCCACGAACTCACCGCGCGGGGTACAGAAATAGCTTTCGCCGTAGAAATCGTCGTCGCCGTATTCCTCGATGCCCACCCGGTTGATCGTGCCCACAAAGTACGAGTTGGCGATGGCGTGCGACGTTTGCTCGATCCGCCACAGGTGCTGGCTCAGGCCGCGCGATGTGGCCGACGGGATGAACACGATCTCCGCGCCGTTCAACCCCAGGGCACGCGCGCCCTCCGGGAAGTGCCGATCATAGCAGATATAGACGCCGATCTTGCCCACCGCCGTATCGAACACCGGGTAGCCCAGATTGCCGGGCCGGAAATAATACTTCTCCCAGAAGCCGGGAACCTGTGGAATGTGTGTCTTGCGATATTTGCCCTTGTACGTCCCATCCGCATCAATCACCGCAGCGGTGTTGTAATAGACGCCCACGCCATCCTGCTCGTACATCGGCACGACCAGCACCATCTTCAACTGCTGCGCGAGCTTCTGCATCTTCTCGGTGGTCGGGCCGTTCGGGATCGCCTCGGTGTAGGCGAAAAACTCTGGCCGCTGCACCTGGCAGAAATACGGGCCGTAGAACAATTCCTGGAAGCACATGACCTGCGCGCCCTGGTCGGCGGCTTTCTTCGCATACTCGATGTGCTTGTCGATCATTTTGTCTTTGCTACCGGCCCAGGTCGCCTGTAACAAAGCACCGCGAACGATCCTCGCCATGAGAGTTCCTCCTCTTTGAGTTACCTTCCGGTTAAAGAAATCAGTGGGCTGCCCCGCTGGGCAACCCACGACACGTAGAACCTTACCCCCGGCCCCACCGAAACGGAGTTTCGGGCCTTCGCAGGCAGAGAGGGAAGCCATCCCATCCTGAGTGCATCGCCCCTCGGTTCCCCCTCTCCACCCTGTGGAGAGGGGTCAGGGGGTGAGGTTAACCGCGCCCCCCTCAGCCCGCTGAACTACTTGGCTGCCGTCGCGGCGGGCGTCGCTGCCGCGCCACCGGAGATAGTCGAAGTCTTACCGCCCTCCGAAACCGTGACAGTCAGCGGCTTCCAGTCCTTGCCCATTGCGTCGAACTTGTCGCCCAGCAGTTTCAACGCCTTCTCGGCCAGATCGGTGCGGTAGGCGTTCTTGTCAGGAGCCTTCGTGATGACCTTGTAGTTCAAAGAGATATCCGCCGTCTGCTGGAAAGCAGCCGGGTCCATGATGCCGATGCCCTTGTCGTTCGGCCAGATCAGTTTGTTGATCTCGTTCATCTGCCAGGTCTGGTGGCCTTCCGGCAGCGCTGTGCCCTGTGCCAGCACCGTCTTCACGCACTCGGCTGCGTTGTCACGGCAATAGGCCCAGCCCTGGAAGGACGCCGCCAGGAATTTCACGGCGATGTCTTCACTGCCAGGCTTGGCAAGCCAATCCGCATTGGCGAAAATGCCATCTTCCAACATGCCCGTGCCTTCCTGGTTGAAGTCAATCACGTTCAGGTCATCGGGCGTGTACTGCTTGTTCGTCTTGGGGTTGATGGCTTCCAGCACCTGCGCATACTCGTTATAGGTCATGGCTGCCGCCGCATCGACCTCGCCCTTGAGCAGCAGCGTCATGTCGAAGGGCTGCTTGACAATCGTGACGTCCGCCGGATTCTGCGGATCGATCTTGTTCTTGTTCAACGCGGCGAACAGTTCAAACTCATTACCGCCCAGCCACACACCGACTTTCTTGCCCTTCAGGTCAGCGCTGGACTTAATGTTCTTGTCCTTGAAGCTGACCTCGCGCATCCCGCTGCGGCTGAAGACCTGCGCGATGTTCACCAGGTTTGCGCCCTGTTCACGGCTGTTGAGCAGGCTCGGCAGCCAGTCAATACCGAATTCCGCACCCCCGCTGGCAACAACCTGCTCCGGCACGATGTCCGGGCCGCCGACCTTGATCTCCACGTCCAGGCCCTGTGCCTTATAGAAGCCCTCCTCGACGGCGGCGTAATACCCGGCAAACTGCGCCTGGGCCACCCACTTGAGTTGCAGGCGCACTTTGGTCATTTCCTGCGCTTTAGCAGTGGGGGTCGAGACGGTGGCAAACGCCAGAGCAACAATGACCAGACCAAGCAATAACCGTTTCATGATAGACAATCTCCTCTTTCGGCAATACGTGGTATCGAAGCGCAAACTTGGGTGGAGCAGCCCTGTTGGCTCCTTTGATGAACCTCACCCCGCGGCCCCCTCTCCGCAAGCAGAGAGGGGGAGCCAAGCGCGGCTACTTTCATGATACATGTGCAGAGATTTGTTTTAGCACATCGTGTGGCGAATTAAAAACCTGGTCGTTGGTAAAGCGCATAACACGGAAGCCCTGGCTTTCGAGAAATTCCTGGCGAATAGTATCCTCCTCCTTGCTGTAATCATGCACAGGGCCATCAACCTCAATGATCAATTTGGCTTCTGCACAGTAAAAATCAACGATAAAGCGCTCGATGCTGTGCTGTCGGCGGAATTTCAACCCTGCCAATTGTCTGTTCCGCAAATACTGCCACAACTTATCTTCGGCCTCAGTGGGTATGCGACGCATCTGTCGGGCAAGGGGTTTCAGCTTATCCCACAGTATTGCATCACTATGCCACGACTGGCTGCTTGCATACTCGCTCCCCCTCTCTGCTTGCGGAGAGGGGGTTGGGGGGTGAGGTTCTCTCTTCATCCCTCCGCCTCTCCCCGGAACGAGACGTGCCAGGGCATGACCAGCCGCTCGACCAGCGACACAACAAAATAGAACATGATGCCCAGCGCCGACGCGATGATGATCTCCGACCAGACCATCGGGAAGCGGATGAGGGCCGCATCGTTGGAGATGTTGACGCCCAGGCCAGTCGTCGGCCCACCGAAATATTCCGCCACAATCGCCCCGATCATGCTCAGGGTCGTCGCCACTTTGAGCGCATTGAAGATGAAAGGCAGCGCCGTCGGGAGCCGTACCTTGCGGAAAATCTCAAACTCGCTGGCCGCATATGAGCGCATCAATTCCAGCGCCGAGGCATCCGCCGAAGTCAGGCCGCGCACCGTATTGATCATGGTCGGGAAAAAGGTCAGGATGACCACAATTGCAACCTTCGACAGCGGATTGAGCACGCCGAACCAGGCGTTCGTGATCGGCGCAAAGGCAATGATCGGGACCGAGTTCACGGCGATAGCGTAGGGCATCATGGCCCGGCTGAAGCCCACAAAGCGCGCCGACAGCAGCCCGACCAGGATTCCCGCGCCGCAGCCGATTCCGAAACCCCACAGCGCATTCTGGAAGGTGATCCACCCTTGCGCGACAAGGCGCGGATAAACCCGTGAGAACGTGTCGTAGATCACGGTGGGGGCGGGCAGCAGGAAGCGCTGAATGTTGAAGACGCGGATGACCAGTTCCCACAAAACGAGGACGCTTATGGCAACCAGCAGCGCCGGCAGAATCTGCCGCAGCGATTTGCGGTACAGCTTGCTGCGGTTCCAGGGCTGCCACAAAACCACCACGCCGATCAGGAAGGCGAACTCGGCCAGCGTCGGCAGAAGGCTGTCGGTGAGCAGTTCCAGGGCCAAGAAGGTGAACGATGCAACGTACAGCGTGTACAGCCCCAGAATCGCGCCGGCCACGATCCGGATCGGGTTGGTTGCGCCAACCTTTTTGCGCTGCCCATGCTTGTCGCGCTCGCCAACGAACACCGTCAGCGAGAGGAAAGCCAGTACGACGGTCACGGCTTTGCGCAGCGAGTCCAGCCGCAGCGCGCCGCCAAGCTGCGAATTGTCTCGCAGATCGGGAACCAGCACGTGAAACAGCGCGATCCCCACGCCAATCGCCAGCAGTGCCGCGATGTCCAGCCCAGTGGTCTGGTCGGTGACGATATCGACAGCCTCGACGTAGACCTGCTCGGAGGCGGCTTCCACGTCGCTCTGCTGGCTGGGCGTCAGCGACAATGTTTCTTCGGTACTCATGCCCGCAACCCCGAGCGCACTTCGCTGACCAGGTGGAAGAATTCCTCGCTGTCGCGGATTTCCGGCCCGCGCGGATAGGGCAGTGTGATCGGAATGTCCTTGACCAGCTTGCCGGGCCGGGCCGACATGACGATTACCCGCGACGACAGGTAAACGGCCTCGTGGATGCTGTGCGTGATGAAAATAACCGTCTTCTGCGTCTTGGCCCAGATTTTAAGCAACTCGATGTTCATACGCTCGCGTGTCATTTCGTCCAGCGCCCCGAACGGCTCGTCCATCAGCAGGATCGACGGCTCGAAGGTCAGCGCCCGTGCAATGGCGACGCGCTGCTGCATCCCGCCCGAAAGCTGCCAGGGGTAGTGGTCGGCGAAGTCGGCCAGTTCGACCAGGTTCAGCATCTCACGCGCCCGCGCCCGGCGCTTCTCCGGCGGGTACTTCATGATTTCAAGCGGTAGTTCGATGTTCTTGATGACCGAGCGCCAGTCGTAGAGCACTGCGGCCTGGAACACCATCCCATAGTCGCGGGCAAGGCGGGCCTCGTGTGGCGTCTTGCCGTTGACCGTGACCTGGCCGTCCGAGGGCGAGAGCAGGTCGCCCACGATGCGCAGCAGGGTGGACTTGCCGCAGCCCGACGGCCCGATGATCGAGATGAACTCGCCCGGATAAATGTCAAGATTCACGTCTTGCAGCGCGGTCACGATCTGGCCCGTCGGCGTCTTGAAACGCCGGTTCACGTTTTTGATGGACACAATTGGCGCGGTTGGGGTGGTGTCGGCAGGGGCGCGGGCGGGGCTGCTGGCGGTCACAGTAGGTTCTCCTCGACTGGTATCGTTTGGTAGCGGTCAGTTGCGGTCAGCGGGCGACCAGCGCACCAGCAGCCGCTCTACGATGGCAACGGCCACAAAGGCCACGATTCCGGTGAGTGCTGCCATCAGGTTGGTCGCCCACAGACGCTGCGGCCCTTGCAAGTAATACTGGTTGAAGTTGATGATCGCGCCGCCCAATCCATCCTGGATGCCCGACGGCAGCTCGCCGATAATGGCTCCGACCACGCTCGCCGTCGCCGAAATCTTGAGCGCGGTGAAGATGTAGGGCAGTGCGTGAGGAATGCGCAGCTTAAGCAGGATTTCCCGGCGCGTCGCTGCGTAAGATTGCATCAATTCCAGCGCTGTGGCCGGTACGGACACCAGCCCGCGCAGCGTGTTGATCGTGACCGGGAAGAACGTCAGGTAGGCGGCAATGACGGCCACCGACAGCCAGCCCGCTTTCAGCCAGACCACGACCATCGGCGCAATAGCCAGGATCGGGACCGTCTGCGAGGCCACGACGAAGGGCATCAGGCCGCGTTCCAGCAGCCGCGAATGCGCAAAAATGACGGCCAGCGCGAAGCCCAGGACCGCCCCGAAGGCAAAGCCCAGGACCGCTTCACGCAGCGTGAACAGCGCCGCCCCAAGCAATATCTGGCCGAGCAGCGGCTTGCCTTCCTGGATCGGTTGAAAGAGCGCACCGAGAATATCCTCGACGTTGGGCAGCACCAGCCCGTCCAGGTTAAAGATCGCCTTGATGCCCTGCCACAGCACAACCAGCGCGATCATCACCACCACAAAACTGAGCACGCCACGAAGTGCTCTGTTCACCTCGCCGGACAGCTTCTGGGTGCGATTCGATACGTCACTGCGGAGTGATGCTTCTGCCATAGCCCACGTTTAGGTCGGATCGGTTGTCGAGATGTCTTTGGGTCGGTAAAGAATCAAATAACTTTTTACACCAGCCAGACGAATGGCGGAGATTGTACGTCTTTTTACAAAGTGTTGTCAAACGGAATGTGAAGGGCTGAGGTGCTAAGGACGAGCACATGGAAAATGTCGGATATCCCTTTTCGATCTCGCCTCACTCAGCCAAACACATACGAACACGATATCCATCACCTGTCGCAACGCCCAACCCCTCCGGGCGTGCTGCCTGCTTGATAAAGGCATAGTCTCGGAAGTTGTTCAGCGATTCTTGCTCGCAGTGTACTTTTTCGGCATCGACGTTCTGCGCTGATCGAGTTGTCTTATGAGGGGTTAATTTCCCGATGTTTCGGTAGGAACGGATAGGGCTGTACGCACCAGATCGACCACAAATTCGCGGGCATTCAGGATTTCCAGCAACACAGGCTCATCCTGCTCGGTCAGATGCAGGATAGAACGCCCTGTTTGCTCGGCATGATCGACCTTTTTGTTATCGGCAAACCAGACCATCAACACGTCGTCTTCCTGGTCGTAGCGCATCCTAAGGCTCATAACGCACTCTCCTGGCTGGATAAAACGTTACAATACGGATTGTTTCAGCCTCCTCGACAAAGACCACTCGCAGCAGATGGCGATCATTCAGCCCTTTCTGGGCAATTGGCGGATTAGCGTCGCGGGATCAGCGTCACGGTCTACATGGTCGGGCATCTGGATAGTTTCAATGACCTGCTCTCTGGTCACTGTAAAGCCGAGTTCGACCAAATCAACGAATTTCTGTTCGGCATGGCGGGTAAAGTTGATTGGCTTGCTCATGCTATTCTATCTGGCTTCATGGCTGATCGCTGTCTGCCTGCCCTGACGCGGCTCTAAGCACCATCAACAGCAATTCCCGCCCGGCCCCCGAAAATCGAAACGGCCCGCGATCACTGACAAAAATGATGTTATACCCGTCGTCTTTCAGAATCTCGACATCGGGCGGCGTGCCCAGATCGCCGATGTAAGCATCGTAGAATAGATCCAACGCCTCCTCCACTTGCTTGTTCATCAGCTTATCCAGCACCTCAATGCCGACCAGCCCTGGCAGCGGCAGATCGAGACGGGCATCTGGCTTCATCGCGGACGTTTTTTGCTTGTGTTTGCGTTTCATTCGTCTGGCTCCAGACAGATCGCCAGCCTTGAGTTTACCTACACCATCGCCAGTCCGCCATCGACGTTGATGGCCTGCCCGGTGATGAACGACGCACCGTCCGAACACAGGAACAGCACCACCGCTGCGACTTCTTCCGGCGTGCCGACCCGACCCTGCGGGTTGGTCGGCGTGATCGGCGGTTCATGCGGTTCCTGTATCTGGCCCGGACACACGGCATTGATGCGGACGTTGTGTGCAGCGAACTCCCGCGCCGCCTCGCGTGTGAAGCCGATAATACCCGCCTTGCTGGCAACGTAAGCCGCGTTGTTTTCCAGTGGCAGCGGGTGGCCGTAGACACTCGCCACGTTGACGATCACGCCGCCGCCTTCGTCGGCCATGACGCGCCCGGCAAGCTGCGTGCAGAAAAACGTCCCGGTCAGGTTGATCTCGACGATGCGCCGCCAGTCGTATTCGTCCAGCTTGATCAGCGTCGAGGGCCGCTGTACGCCCGCCGCGTTGACCAGGATGTGCAGGTATGTGAAGCGATCCCGCAGCGCCTCGATGCTCGCCGACACCTGGAACTTGTTGGAAATGTCAGCGGCCCAGGGCATCGCCTGACCGCCCGCGTCGATGATCGCCTGTGCCACGTCGTCCGCGCGATCCGGGTTCAGGTCGTTGACGCCCACCGCCGCGCCCGCTTTGCCGAGCGCCAGCGCAATCGCCCGCCCGATGCCGTCGCCGGCTCCGGTCACGAGCGCCACTTTCCCGCTCAAATCTACGGAGAAGTTCATCAATAACTCCTTACGTTCTGCTGCTACGCTTCCCCCTCTCCACCCTGTGGAGAGGGGGTTAGGGGGTGAGGTTCTTTCCTGAACAGCGAATGAGCAATTTGCCCTGACCACAAACTTCGATTTTTGAAGTCACTTCAATTCATGCTAAAATGCCCATTATATTCCCGCGTCCCCTTGACAGGGACTTTGCTCCGCACGAGATTCCTGGCTGTTTGAGGTTAACACGTTGCGCGGTTTTGGAGGAATTGCATGTTCAAAGACACCAGAGAGGTCACCAGCGCCCTGAGCCAGCAGCAGTATATCGCATCGGATGAGATTTCTACGGTGCTGTTCCTGGCCGAAAAGCTGGGCAAACCTGTCCTCGCCGAAGGCCCCGCCGGAGTGGGCAAGACAGAACTCGGTAAAGCCTGGGCAAAGGCGACGGGTCGCAAGCTCATCCGCCTGCAATGCTACGAAGGGCTGGATGAAAGCAAGGCCCTTTATGAATGGGAATACGCCAAGCAGATGCTCTACACGCAGCTTCTGCGTGACAAGCTGCAAGACCTGCTGAGTGGCGCGGAGAGCCTGACAGCGGCGGCAGATCGGCTGGCGCAAGAGGAAGATGTGTTCTTCTCGGAGCGCTTCTTGCTGCCGCGCCCACTCCTGCAAGCCATTACGTCGCCCGAACCCGCTCTGCTGCTCATCGATGAAATTGACCGCTCCGACGCCGAGTTCGAGGCATTTTTGCTCGAAGTCCTGAGCGATTTTCAGGTCTCCGTGCCGGAATTGGGCACATTGACCGCCACTCACCAGCCGATGGTCATCCTGACCAGCAACAACACGCGCGAACTCTCGGAAGCGCTTAAGCGGCGCTGCCTGTACCTGTTTATCGACTATCCAAACGGCGAGGAAGAACTGCGCATTGTGCGGATGCGTGTGCCAGACCTGGATGTCAAGCTGGCGCAGCAGGCCGTCGAAGTGGTGCAAAACCTGCGCCACATGGACTTGAAGAAACACCCCAGCGTCGCCGAAACCATCGACTGGGCCAAAGCGCTGGTCATGCTCAACGCCGATAACCTGGATCAGCACACGCTGGAGACGACGCTGACCGTGCTGCTCAAACACGAAGCCGACGCGCAGCGCGCCAAACGTGCCCTGAGTGGTGGCGATCTCCCACGCCGTAGCAGCGGCTTACAATCCGGTACTGGCGGCAGTCGTCCGTCATTGCCGCCCAATCCCTTCACCGGTCTGGGAGGGCGTGGGCGGCGTGGATAAGCAGGCCCGAAACTGGCAAGTCCTCGACGAGCGGCTGCTGGTCGATAGATCGCCCTACGCGCGCATCTCTGAACAGGACTTGCTGCTGCCCAACGGCCAGGTCATCACCAACTTCGTACAGGTCGATTTGCCGCCTTACGTCATGGTGTTGGCGTTGCTGGACGACGGCTGCGTACCGTTCGTCCGCCAGTACCGGCAGGCGGTGGGCGATTTTTTGCTGGAACTGCCCGCCGGACACGTTGAGGACGGCGAGGAGCCGCTCGTTGCCGCCCGGCGTGAACTGCGTGAAGAGGCAGGCGTTGTCGCTTCCGATTGGCACTTCCTGGGCAAATACGTCATGGATGCCAACCGGCGCTGCGGCTGGGGCTTTTTCTATCTGGCGCGCAGCGCGCAGCAGGTCGCAGCACCTGATCCGGGCGATCTGGGTGAAATGACCGTCCAGCTGCGGACGCTGGATGAAATGCGCGATCTGCTTGCGGCAGGTACGTTGGTCAGTGGCCCGACGGCCTTGTGCCTCGGACTTGCGCTGAATGCCTTGCAGTGTTAAGTATTAGTAAGTCGGCAGGGTGAGAGGGTGGCTTTATGGATAAGCGAGTGGTCGAATTCATACGGACGCTGCGTGCGGCGGGCGTGCGCATCTCGGTGGCCGAAAGCGCCGACGCGATGGATGCCGTCAATACAATTGGCGTGTTCGAGCGCGACATCTTTCGCAATGCGCTGAAGACCACACTCGTCAAGGAGAAGGACGACGGGCCAACCTTTGAACACTTCTTCCCGCTGTTCTTCGAGACCGGCGCGCCGCCCATGTTCAACATGGAGCAGGAACTCTCGCCGGAGCAGCAAAACATGTTGCAGCAGGCCCTCCAATCGATGATGGGCAACGTGGAAGCGCTACAGCAGTTGCTGCAACAGTTGATGAAAGGCCAGCAGTTCAGCCAGGATCAGCTCGATCAACTCGGCCAGATGGTCGGCCTGCCCGATGCCAACAGCCAGTACCAGGACAGCTACTACCAGCGCATGATGCAGCGCGCCCTAGGGATGCAGCAGTTGGACGAACTGCTCGAACAGTTGCAAGAGGCACTTGAAGCGCTGGGCATGAGCGAGGAAGCCATCGAGCAGATCATGGAGATGATGCAGGCCAACCGCGAGGCGCTGGCCGAGCAAATCTCAAAATACGTGGGCAGCAGCATCGCCCGGAACATGGCCGAGCAGCCCCCGCCCGAGCCGCAAGACCTGATGAATACGCCCTTTCAGTACCTTAGCTCGGAGGACGCTGATGCGCTCCGTGACGAACTCAAACGCCTGGCAGCGCGCCTGCGCAGCCGTTCGGCGCTGCGCCAGAAGCGGGCCAAAGATGGCAACCCCGACCCGAAGGGCACCATCCGCAACAACCTGCGCTACGGCGGCGTGCCAATGGAGATCAAGTTCCGGGATCGCCACCTGAAGCCCCGGCTCGTCCTGATCTGCGACATTTCTACGTCGATGCGCTACTGCGCGGAGTTCATGCTGACCCTGCTCTACGAATTGCAGGATCAGGTCGCCAAGACGCGCAGCTTCATCTTCATCGACGACATGCACGAGATCAGCGATTTCTTCAAGGCGGATCGGCCAGAGGTCGCTGTGCAGAACGTGCTGAACACGCACCGCCCCGGCTCGTACAACACGGACCTGGGCAACAGCCTGCAAACGTTTTTTAACGAGAATTTGGATGCGCTGGACAGCCGCACGACGGTCATCATCCTGGGCGATGGGCGCAACAACTACAACGACCCGCGTCTTGATCTGGCTTACGACATGCGCCGCCGCTCGCGCCGCCTGCTCTGGTTTAACCCTGAGCCGGAAAGCCAATGGTCAATCGGCGACAGCGACATGCACCAGTACGCGCCCATCAGCAGCGGGGTCTACCAGGTGCGCAACCTGGCCCAACTGGTTGACGCCATTGACCGCATCATGGCCGACGGCTGACCAGCAAAGGTGTCCTTCTCAGCGTTTACCTCCTGAAAGATCAATCTCGCGGGATACAGCGCCCACCAGTTCCCCCTCTCCAACTGGAGAGGGGGTCAGGGGGTGAGGTGGTTCCCCGTCCTCTCGTCAACTTTGATACTTGCCGGAAACTGCGCGCCGTAGTAGCTTTGTCTCAGACAATCATTGGCGCTCGTGCGGAGGCTTTCGTTGATCACGCGACCCCCTCTGACGTTGGGCATCGAAGAAGAATACATGATCCTCGACCCGCAAACGCGGGCGCTGACCTCCTACGTCCAGGAGATGTTGAATCAGGGCCGCGAAATCCTGGGTGATCAGCTCAAAGCCGAATTTATGCAGTCGCAGATCGAGGTGGGCAGCCGTGTCTGCGCCAATGTTGAGGAAGCGCGCGCCGACCTGATCCGCCTGCGGCGTGCCGTCAGCGAGGTCGCCGCGCACAACGGCAAAGTCATCGCGGCAGCAGCCACCCATCCCTTTTCCAGATGGCGCGACCAGGAGATTACCGAGGGCGAGCGCTACCAGGACCTGCACACCGATATGCAGGACGTGGCACGCCGATTGTTGATCTTCGGGATGCATGTGCATCTCGGCTTTGGGCAGGACGATGCAGCGCGGGCGCTGATCATCGACATCATGAACCAGATTCGCTACTTCCTGCCGCACGTCCTGGCGCTGTCCACCAGCTCACCGTTCTTTCACGGGCGCGAAACCGGGCTGAAAAGCTACCGGAGTGTCATCTTCGAGAGCCTGCCACGCACAGGTATTCCGCCGCTCCTGAGTAGCTACGAGGAATATGACCGGATCGTGACCGTACTGGCGAAGGCAGGCTCGCTCGGCAAGGGTGGCGGCAAAGACCCGACCAAAATCTGGTGGGATGCCCGGCCCAACCCCCGTCTCGGCACGCTCGAAATACGCATCGCCGACATCTGCACGACGGTAGACGAGGCCATCTGCATCACGGCGGTCATTCAATCGCTGGCCGCCAAGCTCTTCAAACTGCGTATGAACAACCGCACCTGGCGGCTGTATCGCAGCGAGTTGATCCAGGAAAACAAATGGCGAGCCGCCCGGTATGGCATCGATGGCTCGCTGATCGATTTCGGCATTGAGGAGGCCATCCCGGTTCCGTCCCTGTGGGCCGAGATTCTGGAATTGCTGGACGACGTGCTGGACGACCTGGGCACGCGCAAAGAGGTGGAGTACGTCAACACGATTTTGCAGCACGGGACAAGCGCAGACCGCCAATTGGCGACCTACCGCCAGGCCATCACTGGCGGCGACAGCCAGGAACAGGCGCTTATCAAAGTCACCGATCAATTGATTGCCGAGACACGCCAGGGCCTTTAGCCCGGCACGACAACCACAAGGAGGGCCGGAATGATTACTGCAATCGTGCTGATCAACGTCGAGCGAACGAAGGTGGACGAGGTGGCGCAGCGCCTGCTGGCGCTGGACGGCGTGACCGAAGCCTTTTCGGTGGCCGGGCAGTACGACCTGGTAGCCCTGCTGCGCACCAAAACCAACGAGCAGATTGCCGACCTCGTGACCTCTCGTATCCTCGACATTCCGCACATCACGCGCACCGAGACGCTCATGGCGTTCAAGGCATTCTCGCGCGATGACCTGGGGGCCATGTTCTCGATTGGCAACGACGAGTCGCAAAGTACCTGAGGTACGCGGTGTTGCCCCTTTGGCCCTCGTCTAGCTCTTTGGCTCAGACCCACCTTCGGGCTGCGTTTTGGATGACTCTGAGGAAGGCGAGAGCGAGCCAGTTTTCGCCGGGGAAGCGTTGGGTTGGATAATGGTCTGCGAGGGTGATGGGGGTGGCTCTGCCATGCTTTGCGCGGGCGAAGAAGGGGCTGGTGGCTGCGTTGCGCTCAGGGCGGCGGGCTGGAAATAGACCCGCATGATCATCTGGCCGAGCCGGATTTCGTCGCCATCACGCAGCTTGTGTGGTTTTTGTGCGGGCAGCCGCGTCCCATTCAGAAACGTCCCATTGCTGCTGCCCAGGTCCCACAGGTCGAGTCGCTGTTCCGCCTCGGCGTAGCGGATGGCAGCGTGCCGCCGGCTGACGCCCATCCGGTAGCCTGCAAAGGGCGTCAAGTCGATGTCGGGCATGGCCCCCGTAGCCGGGTCGCGCCGCCCGAAGATCATTTCCGACTTCGGCTTCACCAGAAGTGCCTCGGCGCCGCCGATCTCAATGCGGAGCGTCGCCCCAGAGCTGAAAACGTCCGTCGCTGCACCTTCGATCAGGTTCGTGACCGAACTGCCGGGCACGTCCACAGGCTCCTCTTTGGAGCCGATGTTCCTTGTTCCAATTGGGGCGCCACCCAGCAAGCTGGCTCCGCAGTTTTCACAGAAGATGACCCCCGGTTTGTTATGGTGGGAGCAGTTTGGACAGACTTCCATGCAGTTCCCCTTTTAGCCAACGTGCGCGCTTGCTGCGGGCGGGCACGGCATCCGGCCCATAGCCTTAGCAGCGATCTTAACGATCTGAGAAAACCTGCTCCTAGTGTAGATTAATTTCAGCGAATTGCCAATCAACCGGCTGAGGGCACTCTATAGATAGCATCACTCCGTAGCATTCGCGGCAGACTTGACAGCATTGGCAACGCCCCCTATAACTTACTTTCAATCCGATAGACCGAATTTGCATTCGCATTGTCATCAGGAGTTAGCGATGAGTGAACAATCATCGTCGGACGCTCCCACCACAACGGTAGCGCCGAGCACTGCCGGGACACCGCCCCCACCGCCCACGATGCCGTCGTCTGCCGCACCAGGCAAGCCGCAGCCCATCGCGCCCATCTCGCAACAATCGCGCAAATTCCGCGAGGGCTGGCCCAGTTGGGCCAAGCAGCTGCCCCGCCTAAGATTTCCACCGCCCGACCCCAACTTTCAATTGATCGATCTGGCAAAGCTGCGCGAGGTACTGAAAGATGCCGATCCGCAGGCGGTGCAGCGCATTGAGCGCGACATCGCCTTCCTGGATCACGAACTGCTCCGCCTCTTCCGCGAGCGCGATTACGAGGCAGCCGTCCAGCAAAACCGTTATCGTCTGTACCAGATTAGTTATATTTTGCTGGCTGCTCTGGCGACCTTGATCGGGTCGCTGCAAACGTTGGCACTGAATGCAAACCGCCAGTTGCTGCCCTGGTTCGCCTTCGCGGAAACGCTCGTCGCGCTGCTGGCGACGTTCCTGGCGACCATCAGCGGGCGGGAGCCGCCGCTGCCACTGTACCTGAACAACCGCCGCCGCGCCGAAAGCCTGCGCCGCGAATACTTCCGCTACTTGATGAACATGCCACCCTACGACGCCGTTGATGGCCCTGATCGCCGCATGATGCTATCGGCGCGTGCCGCAGACATTAACCGGGGTGTTTTTCCAGATGAAGGCACGAGCTAAAGCCTGGGTGAAGGAGCCATAGCATGTCGCAGCTTAATCGCAAAGAAATGGAAGCGCTGTACAAGATGTTCGACCAGTTCGCCCTGGAAGATCAGCGGCGCTTTTACGAGAATGCGGTCAGCAAATATCGCAAGTCCGCGATGCAGGTCAATACTTATCGCGCATTGTTTTCCTTGCTCACCGGGCTGGCTTCTGCGCTGGCCGGCGTCCTGGTGGCGACGGCCATTCCGTCGGGGCAGTGTGTGCCCGGCGATGCGATGTGCAGCATTCTCAGTGGTGTGGTCATTGTATTGCTCATTCTGTCGGTGGTCGCGCCCGCCATTGGCGGAGCTTTTGGCACGCTGGCCGACCTTTACCAGTGGGATCGGCTGGTCACAGTGTACAGTAACTCCCTGGAAAACATTGAAGTCGCCGACGCCCGTTCCCCCGACCCGGAAATGGAGGACACAAAATACCGGGCGGCGCTTCTCGCCTACGCCGATGGCACGCTTTCGGTCATGCGGGACGAATCAGCGCAGTGGGGCCAGTTGATCCGTACCCCACCTCAACTCGAAAAATTCCTGGAAGCGGAAGAAGAAAAGGCGGCAAAAGCCGGCGGCCAACCGCTTGAGTTCGGCGCGCAGGTCGCCACGACGCCGTCTCCCCAAGCGCCCGCCGCCCAACCTCCTGCGCCGGCTGCCGCGCCCGCTTCCGACGCCACGCCACCGCCACCGCCCATCGATCCGAACGACCCGACCACAGCCGGGTAAACTGCCTGGCTTCCCTCCCATCGGGGAGGAAAGCCAGGCATTCAGTTTTTCAGTTTCAGTTCGAGGTTCAGGCTGCGTGCTCAAGCGGTGGGCAGATACCCTGTCCTCGATCCGCCTTCCTCCGCAATGGCATCCAGCGCGGCCTGGGCCGCGGCGCGCTGGACTTCGGCCCAGCCCTCCTCGGTTGCCATCCGTTCCAGGTGCAGCCATATGGCGGCCTGAGCCTCTTCATCCAATGTCACCCAGGCTGCCACGATCCGGATCGGTTCCTCACTCAGCATGTCTTCCCAGAATTCTTCCAGCCAGTCCATGATCCCTTACCCGGTTGATGATTAATGACTGCCGTTCTTCGAGGGGTGCTTGATGGACGCCTCGACAAAGCGCTTGAACAGCGGATGCGGCCTGTTGGGGCGGCTGGTGAATTCGGGATGGAACTGGCTGCCGACCATGAAGGGATGATCGGCTATCTCCGCGATCTCGACCAGCCGCCGATCCGGGCTGAGGCCGCTGAACACCATCCCGGCCTGCTCGAAGGCAGACCGGAAGTGATTGTTGAACTCGAAGCGGTGGCGGTGGCGCTCCACCACCTCTGGCACGCCGTAGGCCATCCCGGCCTTTGTGTTCTCTTTTAGCTCGCAGGGATACAGCCCCAGGCGCATGGTACCGCCCATACCCGCAATGTTGCGCTGATCGGGCATCAGGTCGATAACGGGGTGTTCGGTTGTGCCCTCAAATTCGGTGCTGTTCGCGTCTTCCATGTTGAGGACGTTGCGGGCGAACTCGATGCACATGACCTGCATCCCCAGGCATAGCCCCAGATACGGCACTTTCCGCTCACGGGCAAAGCGCGCCGCCAGCACCTTGCCCTCCACGCCGCGATAGCCGAAGCCGCCCGGCACGACGATGCCGCTGACCCGTTCCAGCGCTTCCCAGTTCCGGCCTTTTTCCAGGTCGCCCGAATAAATCCATTCGATCTCAATCTCGCGGTTGTGGGCCGTCGCCGCATGGCTGAGGGCCTCTTTGACACTCATGTAGGCGTCGTGCAGTTCGACGTATTTGCCGACGATGGCAACTTTCAACGGGTCTTTGGGGCGCTGGATGTCCTCGACCATCTTGCGCCATTCTTTCAGGTCGGGCTTATCGGCTTTCAGCCTCAGCTTCTTCACGATGTAGTCGCCCAGCCCGGCGTCTTCGAGCATGAGCGGCACTTCGTACAGGTGGCGCGTCGTGCCCAGCGCGATGACCGCTTCCCGATCCACGTCGCAGAACAGCGCAATCTTATCGGTCAGGTCTTTGGTGACCGGGTAATCGGTGCGGGCAATGATCACGTGCGGCTGGATGCCGACGCTGCGCAGTTCGCGGACGCTGTGTTGCGTGGGCTTGGTCTTGAGTTCGCCCGTCGCGCCGATGTAGGGCAGGTATGTCACGTGCACGTACATGGCGCGCTTGCGGCCCACGTCCATCCGTAGCTGCCGCAGCGCTTCCAGGAACGGCTGGCCCTCGATGTCGCCCACGGTGCCGCCCACCTCCACGATCACCACGTCCGCGCCGCTCTCCTTGCCGACGCGCACAATGCGCCGCTTGATCTCGTTGGTGATGTGCGGAATGACCTGGATCGTGCCGCCCAGGAAATCGCCGCGCCGCTCCTGGCTGATCACCTCGGCGTAAATCTGGCCCGCCGTCACGTTGCAGGCGCGCGTCAGGTTCTCGTCGATGAAGCGCTCGTAGTGGCCCAGGTCCAGGTCGGTTTCCGCACCGTCTACGGTCACGAACACTTCGCCGTGCTGGTACGGACTCATTGTACCGGGGTCAACGTTGAGGTACGGATCAAGTTTCTGGATGGCGACCTTCAGGCCGCGTGCCTTGAGAATCCGCCCGATGGCGGCTGCGGTGACGCCCTTGCCTACGGAGCTAACCACCCCTCCTGTGCAAAAGATGTATCGTGCCATATGCTGGACTCCCTGACCTGTGAGCGGGCAAAAAGAGCGGCGGGGAGGCTATTCCATCGTCGTGGTATCCTCCCCGCCGTTGAGTTCGGGTATTTCACGTCGCGCGCTGGTTAGACCAGCCATATAAGCTCATCCGTCCCGCGCCTTTTGTCTGGACAGATCGAACAGATCGAAACGAGCGAGGCGTTCTTCCACAACCGTACCGTCAGCTTTCCGTCGGTTCGCCATAATCAAAATCAACACCAGCCGTGCCTGTATCACGTCCTTCAACCCTTTTAAGTTTTCAGCAATCGCTACTCGATTGAACCAGTGTGGCGCAATTCATCATTGAATTGCCCGACGTGAGGTCATAGCCTGTGGATGGCAGGATGATAACACACCCCGCCTGGCACGTCAATCCTGGGTGTGCTGTTTTTTCAGCCTCTGTGCTTATTCAGGGATTATTCGTCGCCGCCCCTCTGCGGTACAATACATTCCAACGCAAGGACAGGCACGGATACGAAAGTGACAAAGCCAATTTACCTGGATCATGCCGCGACGACGCCAACCGATCCGCGTGTGGTCGAGGCCATGCTGCCCTATTTCACCGAGACATATGGCAATCCCTCCTCCACCCATCGCTTCGGGCGCTCGGCGGAGCGCGCCATCAATACGGCGCGCGAAACCATCGCGGGCATTCTGAACTGTTCCCCGCAAGAAATTGTCTTCACAAGCTGCGGCACCGAAAGCGATAACCTGGCGCTGCGCGGCGCGGTGCTGGCTGCCCGTCGTCAGGGCAAACCCGCGCGGATTGTCACAGCGCGCAGCGAGCACCACGCCGTGTCTGTGACGGCGGAGCAGCTTGCCGGGACGGCGGGCGTTGGCGTGACCTGGCTGCCCGTCACGCGCGAGGGCCGTGTCACTGCCACCGCACTGTCGGAGCATCTGACACCGGATACAACGCTCGTAAGCGTGATGTACGCTAACAATGAAGTCGGGACGATCCAGCCGATCCGCGATCTGGCCGAAGTCGCCCACACATGCGGAGCGCTGTTCCACACGGATGCGGTGCAGGCGGCAGGCCAGCTCTCGCTGGACGTGCAGGCGCTTGGCGTCGATCTGCTGTCGCTGTCGGCGCACAAGTTTTATGGGCCGAAGGGCGTCGGGCTGCTCTACGTCCGCAGCGGAACCGACCTCCTGCCGTCGCAAACCGGGGGCAGCCAGGAGAGCAACCTGCGCGCCGGGACGCACAACGTCCCGCTGATCGTGGGGATGGCAAAAGCGCTCGAACTGGCGTATAGTGATCTTGAAGCGCGTGCAGCCCAATTTCGCCGTTACCGGGATCGTCTGATCGACGGTATTTTAAGTAGCGTGCTGGGTGTGCAGCTGACCGGCGCGCCGGGGCAAGATCGGCTGCCGAACCATGCCAGCTTTGTGCTGGAGGGTGTTGAAGCCAATGCCCTGCTCATGCACCTGGACATGAACGGCATTGCGGCCAGCAGCGGATCGGCCTGCAACACGGGCAACCCGCAGCCCTCCGAAGTGTTATTGTCGATGGGCTATCCGCCAGCGCTGGCGCTCGGCAGCTTGCGCCTGACGGTTGGACTGCACACCACCGATGCGGACATAGACCGTGTCCTTGCAATCTTGCCGGAAGCCGTGCAAAAGGTTCGGATGGTGCGGCAAGCACAGCTATCACAGTAGTAGCGCAGTGTAGGACGGTGCTGCATGACCCAAGACAGACATTCCACCAATCTGAACGCCCTCCCGCCGGAGGAAATGTTGGGCTACGTCCTGGCCGATATGCGCTCCTATATCGGCATCGTCGGGGCCTGGGCCGAGGTGCTCTCCGGTGAGATTTACCAGGAATTGCGCCCTCAAGCCATCGAGGCTTTGCAAATCTGCGCCAAGAACATGCAGCTTTCCTACGACGAGATCAAGGCTTATCTCGCCGAGCATCAGAAGCTGCAAACGCAAGAACGCAGCGCCGAGCGCAAGCTGTCACAATAAACGTCAACCTCGGCCCCAACCCCGCCGATGAGTACATCGGTTCCGCAAGCAGAGAGGGGAGCCAACGCTTGTGCTGTTATCTTCCCGCTCCCCCTCTCCGACTGGAGAAGGGGAGTGGGGGTGAGGTCAAAGGCCAATGTCCGTAACATTCTGTATTGTTAGGGTAAATCCGTAATGGCAAAGCGTGTGGTCGTCGCCATGAGTGGCGGCGTGGATAGCTCCGTCGCGGCGGCGCTGCTGGTGGAGCAGGGTTACGATGTGATCGGCATGATGATGCGCCTCTGGTCGGAAGACGGCGAAAACGCGAGTGGCTCCAACCGCTGCTGCACGCCCGACCAGATGAACGACGCGCGCGCCATCGCCGATAAACTGGACATTCCGTTCTACGTGCTGGATACGCAGTCCGTCTTTAAGGGCGCGATTGTCCAGTTCTTCCTCGACCAGTATAGCCAGGGCGTCACGCCCAACCCGTGCCTGGAATGCAATCGCCACATCCGTTTTGAGTGGCTGCTGAACAATGCGCTGGCGCTCGATGCCGACTACCTGGCGACGGGGCATTATGCGCGCCTCCGGCAGGCGTCGGACGGCACGTTCCAACTCTTGAAGGGGCTGGACGACGCCAAAGACCAGAGCTACGTGCTGAGCGTCCTGGGCCAGGAGCAGCTATCGCACGCCCTGTTCCCGGTGGGCGAGTACACCAAGCCGCAGGTACGCGAACTGGCCGCAAAGTTCGGGCTGAACGTCGCCTCCAAGCACGACAGCCAGGATTTGTGCTTCCTGTCCGACGGCGATTACCGCCGCTTCCTTCGCCAGTACCGCCCGCAGATCGCGCAGCCGGGGCCGATCATGAACCGCGCCGGGGAAGTCCTGGGCCAGCACAGCGGCCTGCCCGATTACACGATTGGGCAGCGCAAGGGACTGGGTTTGTCGTCGCCGGAACCGCTCTACGTCCTGGCAACCGACCCCCACCGCAACGCCCTGATCGTGGGCACGCAGGCCGAACTCGGCTCGGATCACCTGACGGCAGCGCGCGTCAACTGGATCGCGGGCAGCCCACCGCCGGAGCCGATCCGTGCACAGGTCAAGATTCGCTACAAGGCGCAGCCTGCGCAGGCGGCAGTCACGCCGCTGCCAAATGCGCGCGTGTGCGTGCAGTTCGACGAGCGCCTGCGGGACATCACACCCGGCCAGGGCGCGATCTTCTACGACGGCGATGTGTGTCTGGGCGGTGGGATCATCGAGCGGCAGGCCAATTGAACTCGTATATGACCTCAAAATTGACAATTTCCTCGAGCAAACAATCGAGGTAAAGAGCGATGTTTAGCCGATCCGGTAGATATTGTGGATCGGCGCAAAGAATGGATATTGGGTTCTCTTGTTAGCGAGGTGAGAATAGCCAGGCGATGAACAAAGTGCCGATTAGTAGCACAAGCAGCACAATCAACATATCGCGTGCTAGATTAACGCTACCATTGCCGACTAGTCGTGCCAATTGAGGATTGTCAGCGAGATAGCGTACTGCAATTTTAGAACCTGCATTCGCGTGGAGGAATCGGTAGAATCGTCCGGTGATTTGTTCAGTGTTTGTGAATTCATTGCCGTGATTGTCCAGATACTTGTACGTGACGTGGGCAGTTTTCCCTGACCTCGGAGCATCCGTCGTGGAAAGCCCAATGACTTCCGCTTCAGTCTCAATACCCGATTTGCGCAGTCCTTCGGCAATGCGCCGTTCACGTGTTACAATTATGGCCGTTGTTGTCCCAACCCAGACAACCCCGAAAATACCGCATACTGATGCGAGAGGTTTGAGGTCTACTGTCATTCGGCTGTACTCCTGGTTAAGAACCCTCGCAAATATTATTGATTATATTGCAAAATAGGTTTTCCATTCGTAGTTATGCCCTGGAACCGCGATATGACGACTTTCGTTCCCTCCGAACACATTCAAACGATCCTCAAGAATCTGCCGCGCAAACCCGGCTGCTACCTGATGAAAGACGAGCACGGGACGGTCATCTACGTCGGCAAGGCCATTGACCTGCACAGCCGCGTGCGCAGCTACTTCGACAACAGTGTCACCGATCCCAAGACGCTCACCCTGCGCGGCCTGATCACCGACATCGAGTTCCTGGTGATGCCCAGCGAAATCGCGGCGCTGCACACCGAATACCACCTGATCCAGCAGTACAGGCCGCGCTTCAACATCCGCTTCAAGGACGACAAGCGTTACCCATACAT
Source organism: Chloroflexota bacterium (assembly GCA_021325095.1). Classification (GTDB taxonomy): domain Bacteria; phylum Chloroflexota; class Anaerolineae; order Aggregatilineales; family UBA2796; genus JAJPHV01. Next base: position 62,106 of record JAJPHV010000011.1, read on the forward strand.
TGCCGTGCGCTGGGGCATGGATTACCCGAAGGTCGAAATCACCCGCCGCATGGAACAGGACGGCAGCCGCTACTTCGGGCCGTACACAGCGGCCTGGTCGGTGCGTGAAACGCTCGACGTGCTGCGCAAAGCCTTCCCCTACCTGACCTGTGACCGGGACATCACCGGCAAGGACGAGCGGGCCTGCCTGTACTTCGACATCAAGTTGTGCAACGCGCCCTGCATCGGCAACGTGAACCGAGAGGAGTACCGGGCCGGGATTCAAAACCTGATGGACTTTCTGGGCGGGCACAGCGAGGCCATCATCCGGCAAACGAAGGCGCGCATGATGGAACTGGCCGAATCGCTCGACTTCGAGCGGGCGGCGGCCCTGCGCGACCAGTTGGCGGCGATGGAGCGCGTCGTTGAGCGGCAAAAGGTCGTCGCGCCTGTCAACATCGACCAGGACGTGATCGCCTTCGCGCAGGAGAAGGCCGATACCTGCGTGCAGGTGTTGTTTATTCGCGGCGGCAGGCTGGTCGGGCGCGAGTATTTCCTGCTCGAAGGCGCGGACGAAACCAGCGATGCCGAAATCCTGGGCAACTTCGTCACCCAGTTTTACCAGGAAGCCGCTACCATCCCCTCCGAAGTGCTGCTCCCGCACGAGGTCGAGGAGGCCAAACTGCTAGAGCAGTGGCTCCGCGACAAACGCGGCGGCAAAAAAGTCTCGATCACCGTGCCTCAGCGCGGCGGCAAAAAGGAACTGGTCAACATCGCCGTCGAGAACGCGAAGGAAACGCTGGCGATGCTCCGGGCGCAGTGGGCCAGCGACACCAACAAGCAGACCGAAGCCATGAACGAGTTGCAGTCGGCGCTGAACCTGCCGCAGCCGCCCAACCGGATCGAGTGCTTCGACATCAGCACGCTGCAAGGTACGGCCACGGTTGCCAGCCGCGTTGTCTTTGTGCAGGGCACGCCGCGCAAATCCGAGTACCGCAAATTCAATATCCGCACGGTTTCGGGCGAGCCGAACGATTTCCAGTCGATGCGCGAGGCGTTGACGCGCCGTTTTGCCCGCTACGTGGAAACCATGAATGAGACGATCACCGCGCCCGGCCAGAAGGACAAGGACGAGACGTGGCGCTTGCTGCCCGACCTGCTCATCATCGACGGCGGCAAGGGCCAGTTGGGGGTCGCGGTGGAGGTGCTGCAAGAATTTCACCTGCTCGGTCAGGTCCCGGTGGTCGGCCTCGCCAAGCAGTTCGAGGAGATTTTCCTGCCCGGCAAGCCCAACCCGGTCATCCTGCCCCGGCGCTCACAGGCGCTGTACCTGCTACAGCGCGTCCGCGACGAGGCGCACCGCTTCGCCATCACCGCCAACCGCACGCAGCGTACCAAAAAGGGCCTGGTCAGCCAGTTGGAAACCGTGCCCGGCGTTGGCCCGGCGCGGCGCAAAGCGCTGCTCAAGGCGTTCAACAAGGACATCGACGCCATCCGCAGCGCCAGTATCGAAGACCTGATGAAAGTGCCGGGCATCAACCGCCAGATCGCCGAAGCGGTCAAGGCCAATCTGTAGCGCTAACCTCACCCGGCGCACTCCCCAATGGGCAGAAGTCCCTCTTGACATGCTCGAACATTTGTGCTATCCTATCGCTCACGCTGCTCCTTCCAACAGCCGCAGACGAAATAACGCCTGATCTCGTGACCTGTTTTTCAGGTGATCAGGCGAGTTCGATTGTGCAGTAACAAAAAAGATAATAGGCCTTAGTCCGCTTCAACGGGCTTCGTAATCTCAGCTGGACTTTACACATGACAATGCTCCGTCAATCGTGAACACGTGCGGGAACTCTCAAAAGCTCTCGGACTTTTCGAATATCGGGCGAACCTTACGACATTGAAAA